>JAZRIF010000188.1:0-29736 GCA_045645165.1 Eubacteriales bacterium | reverse complement strand
TCCAGTCGAGATCCGACATCCGCTTGTCAACTTGACTTACAAAGTTACCGAGCTGAAGCTCATATAAGCCTCATCGGCTGTTGTCTTTGTCTGCCGCATGGGGTTGCGGCCACGGCTCTCGCGGGAGCCGCACGGCAGTGGCTAAACCGCCGCAGGGGTTATGTGCTTGTCTCAGCCTCGCTGTTACTCCGATTACAGCTTAACCTCGATCTCAACACCGGCGGGGAGCTCGATGCTCATGAGCGCATCCACAGTCTTCTGGGAAGGCTTCATGATATCGATCAGACGCTTGTGAGTTCTGTACTCGAACTGCTCGCGGCTGTCCTTGTTAACGTGGACAGAACGCAGGATGGTCACGATCTCACGGTCAGTGGGCAGCGGGATGGGACCCGAAACCTCGGAACCGTTTGCCTTAGCGACAGCCACGATCTTCTCGGCGGCGGTGTCGATGAGGGTGTGATCGTAGCTCTTCAGACGAACTCTGATCTTTTCCTTGATTGCCATTTTGTTTGCCTCCTTTTCAGATTTCGCACGCAGACCCTATATATAATGTAGCGTCTTCACCGTGCGAGTTGGGAAATTGGGGCGGGATCCGATTCAACACCGCTCCGCGCGTTCCTTGCTTCTCCCGAGAAAAACGGCGAATCTCGCCGGAATTTTCGTTTGATGGGAATCGCAGACGGACGTTGATCCATGTTTTCGCCCGATTTTTCGGACATACTCCGTGAAAATTCCCTCACAAAGGCTCGGATACCCCGTGAGCAACCTCTCACATCTACGCACATCATGCCTCACTATTATATACTATTTCGGGAAAAATTGCAATAGGTATTTAAAAATTTATATGATAAAATTTCACGAACTATCCCGTTCCGTTTTGTGCTTTTTGCACAAACCTCACTCCATCCCCCTTCCCTCTCTCCCGCATACCCTCAATGCTCTTTGCTTATATATAAAATAAATGAAGAAATCAGCAAAAAAATCGTTTTTGGTTACAGTTAGTTCACATTTTTGTTGTATAATAGAGTGAAATATGGAATCCATCCAAAACATCGAATAATTCAACCAAAGAAAGGCTGTCACCATGGAACGTTCCCATACCATGCCCCGCCTCTGTTTCATAATCGCTCTTCTTCTCTCCGTGATCGGAGTGGCACTGCGTTCCGTTTGCCTTCTTGTATGCTTCGACCCCGATCCCGGATATTTTTCCGAAGGTATCCTGCCCGTGTTGAGTAACGCACTCTACTTTGTGACCATCGGCATCATGGCCGTCTGTGTATGCCTCGTTCCCAAAGACGCTCTTTCGAGCCCCCCACGAACCCCCATGCGCGCCCCCGTGGCCATCTGCTTGGGCGTTTTGTTGGCACTCTTCACCGTTTTCTCCTTCGTCATTTCCTTCCCCGTCCGCAAAAATGATATCATGATCATTCCCTCTCTTCTGGGTCTTCTCGCCTCCACCTACTATTTTGTCTCGGCCAATCGCAACGGGCAATTTCCCGATTGGCTCTCCTTCTTGGGCTATCTTCCCATTCTCTGGGGCGTCGGAGCCGTCGGCGAGATCTATTTCGATCACTACACAGCCATGAACAGCCCCGTAAAAACCTCCCTACAGTTTGCCTGTATCGGTTTTATGTTCATCGTCCTGGCCGAGTTGCGTTACCGCGTGAATCGCATCACCCCCCGCTACTCCATGATTTCGCTGGCCATCGGCAGTTACACCTGCCTGACAGGTTCGATCCCGCTGCTGCTCGCCACAGGCGCCGGCCAATTGGCCAACACCCGTCACCTGCTCTATGCCGCAGTTCTGCTCGCCGCCGGCGTGTACGGCTTGTACCTGTTGTTCTGCTACACCTGCCTTCCCCCCGCATGTCCCGTACAGGATCCCGCGGACGTATCCCCTGTATCCCCCGAAAACATCACCCCCAACGCCGAGTAAAGGAGGAGCTCCCATGCGCGTATCCGCCAATAGCCGTATCCAATGGCTTCACGAGGAGCTGGTGCGAGGCACCCACCCCAATGCCGCCCGCTTGGCCGAACGTTTCGGGATATCCCGCAGACAAGCGCAACGCGACATAGACTTTTTGAAGAAACAGTTGGGAGCCCCCCTTGAGTACGATCAGCGTATCATGGGCTACCACTATTCAAAACCCTTTACCCTCCCCATTTCCATGAAGAACGAAAACGACGGAGGCCTATCCCGCATGCCCATCAATCCCTTCGGGCGGGATATACTGGACGACTACTCCGCCGAAGCCGACAGCATCATCATCCAAGGGCAGATCCCCTACACCGCTACGTTAGCCATCACCGACAAGCTTACGGTGTTGGAAATGCGTTCCTACATCATTTCCGAAGAAAATCGCGGACAGTTCCTCTGCGAATTTCATAATATTGATCGCTTCCTCTGCGCCATTCTCACCGCAAGGTCGGGCATTCGCATCATCGAGCCCACCTGGCTGCGGGACAAGCTCCTCCACATGGCCGAAAAAGCCATACAAAACAATAAAGACTGAAAAATAATCTCTGCGAGGTATATGAATAATGAAGAACTTCCACATTAACACCGAAATTTTCTTTGGAGAGAACGCCCTGGATCGCCTGAGCATGCTTCCCTACAAGAACGCTCTCATCATCTCTGACCCCTTCGTGGTCTCCAGCGGCATGATCACCCTGCTCACCGCCCGTCTGGACAAGGCTCATATCGACTATGATCTCTTCACCGACGTGGTGCCCGATCCTCCCGTAGAGAAGGTCATCTCCGGCGTAGCCACCGTGATGCAGACCAAGCCCGAGTGCCTCATCTGCGTGGGCGGCGGCTCTGCCATCGCCACCGCCAAGGCCGTCAAGAAATTCGCCCGTCAGTTCGACGAGAGCTACGATCCTCACCTCATCGCCATCCCCACCACCTCGGGTACGGGTAGCGAGGTCACCCGCTTCGCCGTCATCACCAATCCCGCCGCAGGCCGTAAGTACCCCCTGGTGGACGACGATCTGCTTCCCGACGAGGCCATTCTGGACGAGGTGCTGGTTAAGTCTGTTCCCGCCTCGGTTACCGCCGATACGGGTATGGACGTTATGACCCACGCGATCGAGGCCTACGTTTCCACCGAGAACAACGAGTTCTCCGGCGCTCTGGCCGAGAAGGCAGTGGAAATTTCCGGTCAGTTCCTCATCCGTTCCTACAGCAGCTGTGACGATACCCACGCCCGCCGCAAGATGCACATCGCCTCCTGCCTGGCCGGTCTGGCCTTCAACTCCGCGTCCCTGGGTCTGAACCACGGTATGGCTCACCAGTTGGGCGCCCGCTTCCATATCCCCCACGGCCGCGCCAACGCCATCCTCCTGCCCTACATCATCGAGTACAACAGCGGCATTACCCTGGCAGGCCGCTCCCAGCGCGAGTACCCCTCCTGCGTCCGTAAGTACTGCAACCTGGCTCGCATCCTGGGCGTGAGCAACATGAACGAGGTCACCACCATCCGCGCGCTGATCTCCTACCTCCACTTCCTCAACGCCGAGATGGGCATTCCCTCCAAGGTTTCCGAGGCTTGCCCTCAGCTGAGCGAGGCCGACTACATGGCCGCCCTGAGCGATATGGCTTCCGCCGCCCTGGTGGACGGTTGCACCTCCACCAATCCCCGCACCCCCAGCAAGGAAGACGTCATCGAAATCTACAAGAAGATCTGGTAAGCATAAAAACACCCGCTTCAGCCGAAGCGGGTGTTTTTGTATGCAGGACATCTCTAAAAAATCTCGCATAGCGCATCGACGGAATCTTTTCCGTGATATTTCGCAAAATCCCTTCGCGTAGGATTCAGTTTTGCGAGGATCTCTTTTCCTTCACCGCTCTCACGATCTGCGGCAAATACAGCACCACCAGATACACCACCAGAATCACCACCGCCACGTACATGTACCAGTAGGGATGAGGGATGATGTTCCAGAACAGGTAGAAGATGGATGTGGTAGGCTCCAGGGAGAACATATAATTAAATGTAAGAACCTCACCTGCCCAGTCCACAATATTGTTGGCCGCGCAGTAGTGGTTCAGGGCGATGTTGATGAAATGCACCACCGTGTAAATAGCCACGGTCAAGCCCACCGTCATGGGAATGCACTTGTAATCCTTCTTCACATACCCAAAGGCAAAGAGGTAAATGACCACGGCAAACTCAAAGACGTGGGGTATATAATAAATGAAGAAAGCCGCCGAGAGAATCTCGTATTCGGCTTGCGCATCGTTGAAAACCAGCGCAAGAATGGAGCCCAGACACCACACCAGAAGCAGATTGCCCACGTAACGGTTGCGGGTAATGACCGCGATGGGCAACAAGATCGCGGCGATGGAGCACATATGGAAGGGCAGGTACTCCAGAGGCGAGTCCCAAGCCACCAGATTGTACACGATGGCCACCAGTCCCGAGCAGGACAGCACCAGCATGCAAATGTACCGCACCTTCTCCGGCAGGTACTTCAACAGAAAATACAGGCCTACGATCAAAGCGGCGGCAATGGCGAGAGTCACAAGATGAACGGTCTGAAAGGGTGCGCCCCACAGCATGATTCTTCTCTCCTTTTCTTTTTCGCAAAAACAACCCGCCAAAAATCGCGGGTTTTCCTTATTATACCACCATTCCGTCATTTTGTAAATAGACCTTTTGTGACACTTTTTGAGAGACATTATGAAACGAATGTGAACTCCTCCGCTCGCGAAAGTTTTTTCAGCCATATACCTCAAACCCGTTGCAATTCGGAGAGATATATGATATACTGTATGTACCCCCCTGCGGGTACCCTATGAAAAGGAACGGTAATGAATATGAAAGCCACACGCAGTGATATCGCCCTGAGCGTCTACCTCCCCGCCTGTACCACCTCCCCCGCAGATATTCCTGTCACCTACACCATCGGAGACAAAACCTACCGCGGCTTCCCCGCCGAATTCACCCCCAAGATTACCCGCCGCCGTATCGACTCGGCCATCCACGAAGCCATCATCACCGCCACCACCGCCGAAGGGCTTTCCCTGCGGGCCGAGTGCATCGAATACCGCGACTACGCCGTGACCGATTGGGTCATGTACATCACCAACGACTCAGCCGAGAATTCCCCCATCATCTCTGACTGGAACCTCGACCTCACCCTCCCCGCCGAGAATCCCACCCTCTACCACGGCAACGGCGACACCTGCACCCCCGACGGCTATGAGTGGTGGACAACCCCCGTCACAACCGAGGGCATCGTCAAGCAGCCCTGCGGCGACGGAACCCCCTGCAACGGCGCCTTCCCCTACATGCGCCTGTTCACCCATAACGACCACGGCTTCAATATCGCCGTAGGCTGGTCGGGCACCTGGCGGCTGGAGGCCAAGCTCCAAAGCGCGGGAGACTTTGACGAGACCCGCGTCACCGTGGGACAGGCTATCTTCCGCTCCTATCTCAAGCCCGGCGAGACCGTCCGTACCCCCCGCCTCACCATCCAGGCCTTTACCGGCGGCGATGACCGCGGCCGCAACCTCTGGCGCTCCTTCTACATTGACCACATCCTCCCTCGCGAGGACGGCCATCCCCTCTCCCCCAAGCTCGTCCTCCACACCTGGATGATCGACGGCCTCCCCGAGTTCTGCGGCGTCACCGAGGAAAACCAGCTTACCGCCATCGACACCTACATCCAAAAGGATCTCAAGCCGGACCTCTGGTGGATCGACGCAGGCTGGTATCCCTGCAACAACGACTGGCCCATGACAGGCAACTGGTACCCCAACCCCGAGCATTTCCCGAACGGCATGGGTGCCGTGGGCGATAAGCTCGCCAAAGAGAACATCGACTTCCTCGTTTGGTTCGAGCCCGAGCGAGTCCGCCGCGGCTCCGACCTGTGGAATCAGCACCCCGAATTCCTCCTCCACTATAAGGCCGACGACAACTGGTGGTTGCAGGATAACGCCCTCTTGAATCTGGGCGATCCCGCCGTCTGCGACTGGCTCATCGAAACCGTGGACAAGATCATCAAGGACTCCCGCATTACCGTCTACCGCCAGGACTTCAACTTCCCTCCTGCTCCCTACTGGGCCCATAACACCGAGCCTGACCGCGAGGGTGTCCTGGAGAATCTCCACATCCTGGGCTACTACCGCTACTGGGATACCCTCATCGAGCGCAACCCCGGCCTGTGGATGGACTCCTGCGCCTCGGGCGGCCGCCGCAACGACCCCGAGACCATGCGCCGCGCCGTTCCCCTCCACTACACCGACGTAGGCTACGGCGACCACTACATCAAGCAGAAGCAGCACCGCGAAATGTTTGAGTGGATCCCCTACTTCCGCGCCCATAACTACAATTGGGACGAGCCCGACGGCACCTACAACGGCACCCCCCACGGCATCGACGACTTCGGCTACCAGAACGCCCTGACCCCCGCCCTGACCTCCATGATCGAGTACTACCATCCCGAGGAGACCTTCGCCGTAGGCCGCCGCTTCCACCCCGTCTGGCGCAAAGCCGCCGAGCTGGAGCTGACCTGCGACTACTATCCCCTCACCGAGTGCCGCAAGTCCACCGAGGACTGGTACGCCATGCAGTTCGACGGGGAGACCGAGGGTTTCGTCCAGATCATCCGCAACGTCCGCGTCAAGGCCGATAGCATCACCCTCCGCAACCTCCACATCGACGAAACCAAGACCTACACCTTCACCGATGAGCTGGGACACCGCTCCTTTACGGTGTCGGGCGCTAAGCTCGCCGCTGAGGGCTTCTCCGACAAGCTCCCCCACCGCTCGGGTGTGATCTGGTTCTATAAAAAGAGCTGATCCTACTACACTCCCCAGCCGCCGACGGTCTCACCCTCGGCGGCTTTGCCGTATTCCATTCCGCTAAACCACCGGTTGAGCAAACCAAAAAAACAAGTTATTGACTTTTCCCGCAAATATGGTACAATAAAAGCAGAAACAGACCTAAATCCAAGGAAAGGCAAGAAAAAAACATGAACATTGGTGAAAAGATCGCGCAGCTCCGCCGTGACGCGGGCATGACCCAAGAGGCACTGGCATCCCGTCTGGTGATTTCCCCCCAAGCCGTCTCCAAATGGGAGCGGGGCGTCGCCAACCCCGACCTTGAATTGATCCCCGAGATCGCGCGGCTCTTCGGCATCTCCACCGACGAGCTGTTGGGTCTCTCTTCTCCGAAAGCCCAGGAAAACGAGCTGGAATCCCGTGTCAGCTCCCTGGAACGCCTCCTCGCCATGCTCACCGAAAAGGACGATAACGCCATGCGGGAGATCCAGCTCCGAGACGCCCCCCGCGTGGCAAGCTTTGACTTTTCCAAAATGACCGCCGAGGAAAAGAAGAAATGGAAACCCGACGGACTCTGCATCTTGGACGATCGCCAAGGCGCCGCGCTGGGCTGTAAGGCCACCCCCGCCGAGCGCGCCGTCGGTGCCGCTGTGGATCCCCAGCTCATCTTTGCGGGACTTTCGGTGGCGATCAACGGCCCCCTGCACGTCCTCATTCACCTATGCACCAAGGGCAGCAATCCCGCCCGCAACCACCACTTGGCGGTCTACTTCACCACCGAGGAAAATCCCGAATGGGATAACCAAAAATCCGCGTGGTGCGGGTGTATCAACGGCAACTGGATCGGGATCGATCTGCTCATCAACAATCCGTTACTCCGCGGCACGCTGACGGGTCTGCGCATCGACCCCTTCGACCACGGCGACGGCACCACCACCGTGGATTCCGTCCGCCTCATGACCGACAACGGCGAGTTGCTGGCCGATCTCACCCCTCTGCTCACCGAGAGGTTTGCCATCCTCGGCAACGATGATGCGGTCGAGAGTATCACCACGCCCCATCTTTTCCTCAAAAACGTGGCGTATACCGAATCCCCCGCAGGTAAGCTGTCCGTCGTCTCGGTTCCCGCCAAGATAGTCAAGCAGGTCTACGACCCCATGCTCATAAACGACGACCTCTCCATCGACGCAAGCAAGGTGCGCTATATCCACCTCCGCATGAAGACCTCCCTCTTCGACAGAAACCGAGGCACTTTCCGCGTGCTCAACGCCACCTGCAACGCCGAAATGAAGCTCTACTTCAAGACCGAGGGCTGTACGGACTACACCGAGCAACGCAAATTCAGCGTCCACTACCTGGCCACCGACCAAATGCAGGACATCTATATCGACACCTCCATCCACGGCTTCTGGCACGGCACCCTGACGGGATTGCGCCTCGACCCCATCGAAAACCAAGGTGCTTCCTTTGAAATTGCCCAGATCGAGCTGCTGGAAGGCACCCCAAAAATTCAGCTCAGCGGCTTTATGAGCAGTCTGGAGGAAAAGATTGCCCGCCTGGAAGCCACCGTATCCAACCTGGAAAGCGAGTTGGATGAGATACGGAGTGAGGCAGAAGACGCCATGGATGAGGCGGAAGATGTACGAAGCGAGCTAGAATCACTCCGCGAACAGTTAGAAGACAACGAGTGAAGCAGATGACGAAAACCGGCTCCCCGCCTTTCGACGGGGAGCCGGTTTTCATTCTATATGAACATCTTATGCCGTTTCAGCGGCCACTTCAGCCGCCTTGGCCTTCTTCTTTTTCTTGCTCTTCTTCACAACAACCACCGTTACCAGCGTAATCACGGCAATCAGAACCAGAATCACCGCCACCACAAGGTACGTGAACAGGTTGGCGTTCCGCAAGAGCTTCACGGGATTCAGGCTGGCGTACACCACCTTACGCCCGTCGGTCTTTTCGTAGCGGGCATCCATATCCTCGCCCATGGCGTCCAGGTAAGAAGCGATGGCATACCACTCCTTGACAGGATTGCCGTTCTCGTCCTTGACCACGTAATTGACCAGATCCTCGGTAGCAATGGGATTGCCCGCCTCGTCGCGGGGGGTAACCGTCAGAATACCCATGGACGTTGACTCAACGGAGCCCAGCATCTGTCCCATATACATACCGGCCACAACAAAGTACATTTTGTCGTTATCGATGGCAGTCAGCGTACCGTCATCATTGCGGAGCATGGCGTAATCCACGCGGTTGAAGATCATACGGTTGGTGTTGAAGGAATACTCTACACCCGACATGAAGAGCTGAGCCGACTTCATGAGCGGCTGCACCGATGCATCCAGCTCCAGCGCATTCTTCAAATCCTTCCCCGTTACGTAAATGGCGATCAGCTCACCCTCGGTACCCACACCCAGAGAAGCGGCGTTGAATACGTCGGATACCGTCACGTTGCCGATGGGCATGGACGCGCGAACCACACCTGCAGCCGTCAGCGCCACGTCTACCTTCTTGCCCGTCACCTTCTCTACAGCCGCCTTGTAGGCATCCGAGAACAGATTGCCCAGCGTAGACTCGTGTTGGGTAGCGTATACCTCCCCCACCGTGTCAAACTTGTAGGGGTTGTTTACCAGTACCTGATCGAAGGTGAAGCCGTACTTGGAGAGATAGTCCTCCTCCACCTTGGTTTTGTAGTCCTCCACCAGAGCGGCAATGGCAGGATCATCCTCCACCGTCTCGTCTATGGGAATCAGCTCGTAGCTTTTGAGCTCGCCTGCGCGGCTCAGCTTGATCACACCCAGATAGCTACCGTAGTCATTGGGAGAAGCGATCACCGTGCTCCCCACCACGATGGGCTCGCGAAGGGTGGTGTGGGTGTGACCCGAAATGATCACGTCAATGGAAGGAACTGCACGGGCCAGCTCGTAGTCCTCGCCCTGACCGTCCTCGGTGCCGCTGTGAGACAAGCAGATCACGATGGGATCAACACCGTAAGTGTCTTTGCAGTCCTTGATGGCGGCATCCACCGTCTCCTGTGCCTTGGCAATGGGATCCTCAAAGATCATACCCGAGTTGGGCGCGCAGGCATCGCCGTCCACACCCATGATACCGAACAAAGCGTAGTAAACGCCGCCGCGTTCCAGAATGATGTAGTCCTTCACGCCGTAGTTGTTCAAAGCCGCCCACATATCGGCGTCGTAGCCCTCCTGACCCTCCTTGGGAGGCAGGTAATTGGCACACACGATGGCAGGCAGAGGATCCCCGCTGGCCACCGCCGCGTTCAACATGGATTTCAGACCGCTCTGCAAGTAATCGTATTCGTGATTACCAAAGGTGGTCACGTCAAAGCCCATAGCCCCCATCATTCGTAGCTCAATCGCCGACGTGGGGTAGGCCGTCTGGAACAGAGAACCCATGGAAAAGTCGCCGCCGTCCACCAGAATGGCGTCGGGATCCAAGGCCTTCTGCTGCTTGATGGCGGTCATCAAGCGGGCATAACCGCCGTACTCCCCCTTCCCGTCCTCGTTGGGCGACGGAAGCAGATGGGAGTGCAGATCGCTGGTGAACAGAATGGTGACCTCATCCTGCGCCGCGTCCTCGGCATGGGGGAAAATACAAAGAGAGACAAGCATCAAGAGAGTCAGAGTCAATAGGAGAATACGCTTTGTCATGATTCAAAACATCCTTTCTTGTGCAAAATGCTTCGTGTACGCTTATTATATCACAGATCTCGGAATATTGCAAGTCAATACAGAAAAAATCCACCAATCCACCCTATTTTTTCGGCAAAAATTTATTCAGACTTTTTTTGCAAAACCTATTGCATTTTTTTCAGAAGTGTGGTATAATATGTCCTGTTGCACAGGGGTATAGCTCAGCTGGTAGAGTACCGGTCTCCAAAACCGTGGGTCGCGGGTTCGAATCCTCCTGCCCCTGCCAAAACAAAAAGCCACCGATTTACGCAACTTCTCATATGGATGTTTGCAAATTTCGGCAGAGAGATTGTTTTCTCTGCCGATTTGTGTTATAATGGGAGTAACGCAAAGCCTTCCTCCGGGAGGAAGGTGGCACGCGTAGCGTGACGGAAGGAGCCTGCGGAACTTTTCATTTGCGTAAACTTCATTGGAACGCACTCTCCCTCAGTCGCCTACGGCGACAGCTCCCTCCCGGAGGGAGGCTATGGATGCGCTCGTGCATCTTTAGGGGTATGGGCTTGCCCTGTGCCTTTGTAATACAAAGGCGAAACTGGCAATAAATAAGGAACGGTAAATAAGAATTTATAGGTGAGAAATATGAAAGTCAATTTCTACGAATCGGTAGATGATAAGTTGTTAAAATTTGCGGTAATCATTTCAAAACACGATGGTAACTGGGTATTTTGTAAGCATAAGGAACGCGATACCTATGAAATACCGGGAGGGCATAGAGAACCAAATGAATCTATAGTTGAAACTGCAAAGCGAGAACTGTCTGAGGAAACAGGAGCACAACACTTTGAGATTATCCCCATTTGTGTTTACTCTGTAATTGGTAAGAATAGAGTAAATCAAACAGGTGAAGAAACTTATGGTATGCTATTCTTCGCAAACATTCAAACATTTGAAAATGAACTTCATAGCGAAATGGAATCTGTTTCCTTTTTTGATAATCTCCCTACGGAATGGACATATCCTCTTATTCAGCCGTTATTGATTGATGAATATCTACGACGAAAAGAAAACGAATAAATTCCAATTTTTCAAACATTATTAAACACCCCGACAGACATTCAAAAATCTGTCGGGGTTACTTATTTGTTTACTGTGGAGCGTTTTTATCTGTAGGGGAGACCTGCGGTCTCCCGCGGGCGAACACAGTTCGCCCCTACCGTGCGTTAGGCAAACTTCCTTATGAGAATCACCCTTTTTCGGTGGCTTTTGTTTTGGCAGAGATAGGAAGCTTGAGAAATCGCGGCGAGGCGAAGCCGAGCCGCGGCGAACTTTGCGGTTTCGCTTGCGAAATGACGGCGCTCCGCCGTCAAGCAAATTCGCGCCGAGAGTGCCGCAGGCAATCGAGGCTGGGTTCAGAATCCTCCTGCCCCTGCCCCCAAATCCGCATTCGAAAGAATGCGGATTTTTTCATTTGCAAAAAGGATGATAACAGATGAATGCAATTATTTCAAAGGATGATAAAATGGTTTCTTTTCCGGGTATGAGGAAAAATTTCTTGACATAGGGGGCGTTTTTGGGTATAATATACCTAAAAAGCACATCTTCGAAAAAATTAAAAAAGGATGGTTAGGTTATGAATGATAAAAGTCTTGGTGATTCGTTTATGAATATCTCAGAAAGAATTTTAAAAAACCCTATTGATGATGGATGGTATGCTGATCCGGAGGCTCGAATTTATGAAGGAATGTATGTTATTTACGCTACTCGTTCCTTGCCTTTTGATGAGCAGAAGAATCAGGTTTGCTTTACTTCTACCGATTTGGTCAATTGGGAGAAGCATGAAGATATCATCGATATGAGCGGTTTTCCTTGGGCTACCCGAGCTATTTGGGCTCCTACCGTTATCGATAAGGACGGGAAGTATTACTATATTTTTGCTTCGGGCAATATTCACAGTGAGGAAACAAAGGGCGGCTTGGAGATTGCCGTCTCAGACTCTCCTGTCGGTCCTTTTCGCGCTTTAATGGATGGTCCCCTTGTTAACGGTTTTCATCACGGAGCACAGCCCATTGACGCGCACCTTTTCAAGGATGATGACGGCACGATCTATCTTTTGTACGGCGGTTGGGGACACTGCAATATTGCAATCATGAACGAGGAAATGAATGGATTCGTCCCATTTCCGGATGGAGAGATATTTAAGGAGATCACGCCTCCCGACTACGTGGAAGGCCCATGTGTCTTCAAGCGCGGCGAGGAGTATTATTTTATGTGGTCTGCGGGCAAATGGAGTGCCGGAACTTATCATGTTAACGTCGCTCGCGCAAAATCGCTTTTCGATGATTTTAGCAATTACAGAACCATTCTCCAAACGGGGGACTGTGAGTTTGCTAACGGCCCCGGTCACAACGGTTATTTCTATCTTGCTGAGCAGGATAGATATCTGATTGTTTACCACCGTCACCACAACTGCATCGGCGCCGGTAATGCTCGTTTTATGTGCATAGACGATATGCCTCTTGATGAAAACGGAGATGTTTTGCCGATCAAGATGACTAATGAATGGAAGATGAAATTTTAAGGCAATATAAAGGGTCCCTTAAAAAATTGTTTGGCAAACAAACAAATGCTATACATAGCTTCATTTACAAACATGGCGTTGCGCCCCGGAAGACAGCGGTCAAGGGCAACGCCCCATCATTGCCCCATCGCCACTTAACCAAACACAAAGCGGAACCCTCGCGGGCTCCGCTTTTTCCATTTAATCAATCCTTCATCCCCAGCGCCTGCTCCAGAAGCTTCATCTTCTCTTTCGTCGGCTCGGGAATATGGGCAAAGGGGAAAACCATCCCCAGACTGTCGTACTTGACCTGACAGATCTTGCGGAAGGGCAAAAGCTCCACCTTGTCCACGTTGGCGTAGGGGGCGGCGATGATGCCCAGCGCGGCGACCTGCTCCTCGGTGTCGTTCACCGTGGGGATGATGACCTGCCGCAGGGTGGTGGGGATCTTTTGCTCCTCCAGATAATCCAGAAACGCCATGGGGGTGGCCATGCCACAACCCACGTAGGCGCGGTAGTCGGCCTCGGTGGTGTACTTGATATCCAACAGCACCCTGTCCGTATGGGCAAGAAGCGCCTTCACCTCGGGCGTGAGGATGCACCCCGACGTGTCCAGACAGGTGTTCAGCCCCGCCTCATGGCAAAGCTCAAACAGCTTGGTGACGAATTCCGCCTGCAAGAGCGGCTCGCCGCCCGACACCGTCACACCGCCGTCCTCACCGAAGTACTCCTGAAAGCGCAGGGCGCGGGCGACCAACTCCTCGGGAGTATAGATCTTCCCTCCGCCCACGTCCCAGGTATCGGGATTGTGACAGCACTTACACCGCAAGGGACAGCCCTGGGCAAAGATGACGAACCGCACGCCGGGGCCGTCCAGCGTGCCCATGCTCTGAATGGAGTGGACACGCCCGGTCAGACCCGTGTTGGTTTCCGTAGTGTGAGTTGCCGTCATACGGTCTCGTGGAAGGTACGGCTGATGACCTCGCGCTGCTGCTCGCGGGAGAGCTTGTTGAAGTTCACCGCGTAACCCGACACGCGGATGGTCAGGTTGGGATAATCCTCGGGATTCTCGTAGGCCTTCATGAGAGTCTCACGGTTGAGGACGTTGATGTTGATGTGGTGAGCGCCCTTGGAGAAGTAGCCGTCCAGAATGCGGACAAGGTTGCCGGTGCGCTCGTCCTCGGTGCGGCCCAGAGCCTCGGGGGTGATGGAGAAGGTGTTGGAAATACCGTCACGGCAGTCGTCGTAGCTGATCTTGGCCACCGAGTTGAGGGAGGCCAGCGCGCCGTTCTCCTCGCGGTTGTGCATGGGGTTGGCGCCGGGAGCAAAGGGAGCGGCGGCGCGGCGGCCGTCGGGGGTAGCGCCCGTGTTCTTGCCGTACATAACGTTGGAGGTGATAGTCAGCACCGACAGGGTGTGGATGGCCTTGCGGTAGGTGGGAGTCTTGCGAAGCTCGGTGATCATGCGGTGGGTCATATCCTTGGCGATGAGATCCACGCGGTCATCGTCGTTACCGAACTTGGGGAAGTCGCCCGTGGTGTTGAAGTCCACGATGAAGCCGTTTGCATCCTTGATGGGCGCAACGTTTGCGAACTTGATGGCGGAGAGGGAGTCAGCCAACACCGAAAGTCCTGCCACGCCGAAGGCCATGAAGCGATCCACGTAGGTGTCGTGGAGCGCCATCTGGGTCTTCTCGTAAGCGTACTTATCGTGCATGTAGTGGATGATGTTCATGGTGTTGACGTAGAGGTGAGCCAGCCAAGGCATGTAGACCTCCATACGGGACATGACCTCGTCGAAGTCCAGCTTATCCCCATCCATGACGGGCATCTGAGGGCCGATGTGCATAGCGCCGGAGGTA
This sequence comes from Eubacteriales bacterium, assembly GCA_045645165.1. GTDB lineage: Bacteria > Bacillota > Clostridia > Oscillospirales > CAG-272 > CAMEON01. The sequence continues at coordinate 14,878 of JAZRIF010000188.1, read as the reverse complement.
TCGTAGCCGCCGTTAATGGCCAGCAGAAGCAGCTTGGGCAGGTTGCATCTTGCGCCAAAGAACTGCATCTGCTTACCCACCTTCATGGCGGAGACACAGCAGGCGATGGCGTAGTCGTCGCCGTAGATGGGACGCATGAGATCGTCGCTCTCGTACTGGATGGAGTCGGTATCCGCCGACACCTTGGCGCAGTACTTCTTGAAGTTCTCGGGGAGCCCCGTAGACCACAGCACCGTCAGGTTAGGCTCGGGAGAGGAACCCAGGGTGTAGAGAGTGTGGAGCATACGGAAGCTGTTCTTGGTGACGAGGGTTCTGCCGTCCTCGCCCATGCCGCCCACAGCCTCGGTGATCCACATGGGGTCGCCGCCGAACAGCTCGTTGTACTCGGGGGTGCGGAGGTGACGGGCAATGCGGAGCTTCATGACGAAATCATCCATCAGCTCCTGGGCGCCCTCCTCGGTGAGGATACCGTTTTCCAGATCTCTCTCAATGTAGATATCAAAGAAGGTGCTGACACGACCCAGGGACATAGCCGCGCCGTTCTGCTCCTTGATGGCGCCGAGGTAGGCGAAGTAGGTCCACTGGATGGCCTCGCGGGCATCCTTCGCAGGCTGGCTAATGTCAAAGCCGTACATCTTGGCCATTTCCTTCATGTAGCCCAGGAAGGCGATCTGCTGGTACAGCTCCTCGTCCAGACGGATCTCTTCGGTGTTGAAGGCCTGCTCGGCCAGCTTCTTCTTGTCCTTGAGCTTTTCCTCAATGAGACGGTCCACGCCGTACAGCGCCACGCGGCGGTAGTCGCCGATGATGCGGCCGCGGCCGTAGGCATCGGGCAGACCCGTGATGATGTGGCACTTTCTGGCGGCGCGCATCTCGTCGGTATAGGCGCGGAATACGCCGTCGTTGTGGGTGGTACGGAAGCGGAACTCCTCCTCTACCTTGGGGCTGAGCTTGTAGCCGTAAGCCTCACAAGCCTGCTTCACCATACGCATACCGCCGAAGGGGTTGACGCTGCGCTTGAGGGGACGGTTGGTCTGCATACCCACGATGATCTCGTTGTCCTGATCGATGTATCCGGGGGAGAAGCTGGTGAGAGAGGATACGGTAGCGGTGTCAATGTCCAGCACGCCGCCGAACTGTCTCTCAATGGCGAAAAGGCCCTGGATCTTCTTCATCAAAGTTTCGGTACGGGGAGTCGCGGCGGCCAAGAAGTCGGCATCGCCCTCGTAGGCCTTGTAGTTGGTCTGAATAAAGTCACGGACGTTGATCTCGTCCTGCCATACACCGGGATTGAATCCCGTCCAGTTGCTGTGTTTCACGGTTGTGTCCTCCTATATGTATGATTTTCTCTTACAAAAACAAAAAAGACAAAGCTGTTTTGAGAAAACAGTTTTGCCCAGACGGTCGGCGCGGCCGCTCTCAAAAGATCGGGTCGCTTCCATTTGCAGTCCCCCGCGGTGCTCCGCGTTATCCGTCAGTCCTGCAAACGGTATTCAATTCATTGCTCTTATATTATCCCATAAAACGACGGTCTTGTCAAGAGTCAATTTGCAAAAAAACAAACCGAAAACCCATCTTTTTTTTGCTATGTCGGTGAAAGTGCAACCAATCCTCCCATTTCCGCGTTTTTTACCGATTCCCTTGCTTTTTTTCCCGCGGTGTGGTATAATGAAAATAACAAAAAAAAGGAGGACATGACATGAAACTATTCAGAATCGGAACGATCCTACAGCTCATATATTGTCTTCTCTGTCTGCTCGTAATCGTGTGCATGCCGCTGTATACAGCCTTTCATCCCACCGATTTCGCAATTATTTGCTTTAAAATCGGAGCCTTCCTCACCTTTATATCCACGCTCAACCCGATGGGAATACTGGGAACCATCATCAATTTTATCGCATGCTTTTCCGCCGATTCGAAAAGATCCAGGAAAGTCCTGATCTGGACGATCGCTTCCCCTATTCTACTTGCACTTTCTTGGGTACTTGCGGTATGCTGCTTCGTTGGCCACAGCGGCGGTGTTTGATCATACCCTTTTTATCTGCCCCGTATCACAAATCTCCCCCCAATCCCCGCAAAAGGAGCCACCATGAAATCCCTTTTGAAATGTTTCGAAATCGTGATCACCATCACGTACATCGTCTGGGATCTGGTCGAAATACTCGCAATCCCTGCCCTTTTTCTGATCATCGGTTTACTGAATTCCTTCCCGTGGCCGTATTACGCCGCAACCATCGGCGGGTATTTCATCATTGCCGCCGTCCTGCAAATCATCTGCCATTTCATCTTCAAGCGCTTTGAGAAAAAATACGAGTCTGCGCTCACAGCATGGCTTCAAAAGCTATTCGATAAAAAAGCAGACAGACAGTAATCGCATACATAGCCCATCACAACTCTGATCCCCAAAAAGGAAATACTATGAAAAACTCCACCCAAACCCGCGACCTCCTCATCAGACACCATAGCACCTACCCCCTCATGCAGATTCAGGATCTGTTCAAATTCCTGTTCCAGAGCGCCTTCGGGTGCGAGCATCTGGTGTCAAGCGAGGACGCCGCCATCACTTACATCCGTCGGGAATACGCCGCCCTTACCCAAGCGTCCCCCACCTCGCCCGATCCCCTGGACGGCGCCTATAGCCGGGTGCATCTCTCCTGCCTGCAGGAAGGCCTCACCCCCGAGACTCTCGGAAAGCTCTTTTGCCGCTCCGCCAAAACCGAGCCGTCGGGGTGGGAGGATCTGCAGGACAAGCTCCAAACCACCCGCGACATGATTCGTGAGGGTCTGCTCCCCTTCTCTCCCGAGGAATTCGAAGAAACTCTCGCCGCATGGGCTGAAAAAGGCTATCCCCCCGTCCATCACTCGGATACCTTCCGCGCCGCCTACTCCCCCGCCTATCGCGTCATTGGGAGCGAATACCTCCCTTTCCTTCCTCTGCTGACGCGCATCGACAAGCTCCTGCAGGACGGCAATTCCTCGGCAGTCATCGCCATCGAGGGCAGCAGTGCCTCGGGCAAAACCACCCTCGCAAAGCTCCTGGAAGACCTGTACGGCTGCACCGTATTCCACATGGACGACTTCTTCCTGCGCCCCGAACAGCGCACCCCCGAGCGCTTTGCCGAGATCGGCGGCAACGTGGACCGCGAGCGCATCCTGGAGGAAGTCCTCCTCCCCCTCAGCCAAGGAAAGCCCGTATGCTACCGCCCCTTCGATTGCGCTACCCAAACCCTGAAAGCCCCCATAACCGTTACCCCCAACCGACTTACCGTCGTCGAGGGCGCCTATTCCATGCACCCTACCCTCGCGCCGTACTATACCCTCTCGGTGTTCCTGGACATCGACTCCGCCTACCAACAGACCCGCATCCTGAAACGCAACTCCCCCGCCTTCGCCAAGCGCTTCTTCGAGGAGTGGATCCCCCTGGAACAGCGGTATTTTTCCCAAACGCAGATCCGGGCGCGTTGCGACCTAACCCTACGCATCGAGGAAGCAAGCTTTTCATAACATATCCGCGAACGCCTTGCATCCTCGCGGATAGAACGCCCCCTAACCGTAGGGGAGGATAGCATCCTCCCGCCGTCTCCCCCCGTAGGGCGGGGACTTACTCCCGCCGTCTCCCCCATTCAATAAACCACCCCGAGAGCGGTTCCGGCCGCCCTCGGGGTGTTCTCATATGTGTAAGCCAAAAAATTCCGTAAATTGGAGTGTATCGGCTAGGGGCTTTGCCCCTGGGTCTCGCTGCGGCTCGGTCACGACACGGCTCTGACTGCCACCGGAAGCCCGCCGCAGGCGGAGATTCTCGACCGTGTCGCCGCTTCGCTACCCCACCGGAACCCCTTTTGAAAATATCCTCGCTCCGCTCGGGGGCAAATTAGCCTGCGGCGAAGTTTACGAGGGTTCCCGGACTTCCTAAAACTTTTAAAAAGGAGTTATTTATCATATTTTTTTAAAGTTCTTGGGGTCAAGCCCTTCTTTCAAGAAGGGCTTGTGGGGTGCAGGGGCAAAGCCCCTGCAAACCCCAATTTGAAATTTGGCCATCTTATTCCGCAACCCGTACGGCGATCTCCAAAGAAGTAACCCCCTCCTTGAGTCGCAGATCCAGGAAATACACGTCCTCCCCCGGTCTGAAATCTCCTACCGCGGTAGACACGTCACAAAGCGCGGGATCAAAGACCAACGTCACGCCGTCGGTCACAGCAACCCCCTCCCCCAATGTGTAGGGCGCAAGAGACACCAACCGCTCGGTGATGGGCAGACCGCTCTCCACGTCAAACTCATCTCGCAGAGTAAAGCCGTTATCCCCCAAAACAAAGGTACGCATCACCCGCCGTACCGCCGGCTCACCGTAAGCAGGCGCAATATCCATGGTGAGGGTATTCCCCTCGAATACCACGTCGCGGGCGCCAAACTGCTTACCGTCCTTTTGGTAGCCGTAGAAGAAGCCCCGCTCGGCGCGATCCGTCTCGGTGCCGAAATAGGGCACCGAATGCCCGTGGGAGCCGCAGGACACGTAGGTATACCGAGGCCCCGAGAAATACTGGCGGGTGTAAACGCCTCCGCCGGGATCGGTGAGGATCTGACGCCCATCCTTGGCCAGCAGGAAGGATCCTACGTCGTGGTGGTTGTGGGGCTCACAGTTGTGCCCGCCCTTGGCGGCGAAGCTGTACGCCTTCCCCCGCTTGATCAGCCAATGCACCGACGGCGCGTAGTACGTCAGATCCGCCTTCGCCTCGGATGTCTCGGTCAGGTACTCCTCCCGCATCCAGGCAAAGGTACGCAGGAAGGTGCACCACCGCCCGCAAGCGTCCATCAGCTCGCTGTAAGCGGGATCGGGCAGGATCACCTCGTCGGGATATTCGTTTTTCAGGTAGTGTAAAACACCGATGTTGAACCGCCCCGTCCGCCCCGTGTCCGAAAAGCTGACGGTACAGCCCTCGGTCAGATACATGCGGCTGAGGAAAGGCGCCACGACCTTGACCTTGTCCAGCTTGAACCAGTCCACCCGCCCCTCGGTGAAGGTGCGGATCATATCCGCCCATACCGTAAAGAAGCCGAAGCCGTAACACCAGTAGGCAAAGCCCTCCTCGCAGACTCCGTCGGGTCCGAAGCCTCCGAGGAAATAGTTCATAGCCGTGCTGAACCGCTCCTCCAGATTTGGCATAAGGTCGGGACGCATGAGCATGAAGGTACAGGATACCGATCCCGTGCAAACCGCCGCCCAGTTGCTCCCGATCCTCTCCCAGAAGAAGCGGGTATCCAGGAAGGACTGCACGATACGGCGGTCAATCTCTACGCGGATGCGATCCGCGATCAGGGGCTCCAGCCGCTCTCCCAATAACGTGTAGATCTCGGCCAGACAAAAGCCCGTCTCGGCGGCAAACAGGTCAATATGGCGGTTGTTGTTAACCCCCAGCTCGGTCTGATGGGCAGGAAGACACCAGGTGTACTCGTCGCAGATGGCGTAGATCAGATCCATAAGCTGGACCAGATACTCCTGTCGCTCGGGGTAGATGAGCGACAGCACTGCGGCCACGTTCAAGGCGCGGCGGCGCTTGAAATAGGGCTTTTCATAAGTGTCGCGGTCACCGTCAAAAACGAAACGGCGGTACGCAGAATAGTTCAGCGCCGGGATCTCGCTTCGACCCTCTGCTTCCCAACGAGCCAATAACTGCTCCCGCAAGGGACGGTACATCTCCTGTTCACGAACCTCAGCCCAAAACCCGGGATTTTGCGCCTTTCCCAATAACGGCAATGCTTTCATACGTTTCACCATCGCTTCCGCCGCGCGAAAGCGTCCTTTCCGACAAAATGGGGGGCTTTTGTACCATTATACCATATTCGCCTCGCCTTGGCAAGTCTTTTTGTGCATTTTAATGTTCACAATAATGTGCCGATTTGTTTCAACTCAGTTCACAAATATGTAGGATAATATAGCTGTATATTAATATTTCTTCTATGAAAGGAAAAAAGATGATGAACTTTAAAAAATGGCTTAGCGCTGTTCTGGCTGTACTGATGCTTTTGTCGGTAACCACCGTATTCGCAGGCTGTGGCGAGACCACCGAGAATCCTGACGTTAAGGACACCGGAACAACTCCCGTTGGCTCCGAAGTCGAAACCGCCGAGGTAGACCACCGTTTCGATGATGTCAACTACAACGGCCGTGAGTTCCGCATCTACACCAGTACCAACATCTCCAGCATGGGTAAGGGTAACTCCAACTTCCTGATCGAGGGCACCGGCGAAACCGAGGGCGGCCTGGTGAACGATAAGGTGCTGGAGCGCAACATGAAGGTGGAAGAGCTGCTGAATGTGACTCTGGTCTTCACCCAGGCCGACCTGACCTACGCCGAGGTCGCCGCCGACATCCGTCGGTTCACCACCGGTGGTGTGGACGAGTTCGATCTGGTCATCAACGACATCTACGCCTACGCCGAGCTGCTCATCGAGGGCAACTTCCGCAACGTCCTGGACGAGGAGTGCGTATTCGACTTTGATCGTCCCTACTGGTACAAGGATTACATGGAAGACCTCCGTCTCATAGACGGTTACCAGTACGTTCTGGCCGGTGACTATTTCATCGATATCCTCCGCGACGCCCATCTGCTCCTGCTCAACAAGCAGATTTATCAGGACTACTACAATCGCTCCGCCGACGAGATCTACGACGTGGTCACCAACTTTGAGTGGACCTACGAGAAGATGAACGAGATCATCTCCGACAAGTACGCCGATAAGAACCTCAACGGTGCCAAGGACAAGGGCGACCAGTTCGGCTTCATGGAGCCCGAATTCTGGGGCGGATCCATTCCCTTCTCGGTCAGCGGCAACCCCACCTTCATCACCCGTGGCGACGACGGTGAGCCCGAAGTCGTCCTCCACGAGGGCGACCGCGCCAACCAGTTGGCCGCCGCCATGTCCAGCCTATTCAACAACGAAAGTGCCAGCGTGGCACTGACCATCGACAGTGAGCTTCTAACCGCCTTCACTCAGGACGAGTGCCTGATCCTGGGCTACCAGCGTCTGGGCTCTTTGGAGAACGCCATCCTCCGTCAGATGGAGGGTGACGCCGCCGTGCTTCCCTACCCCATGCTCTTTGCTTCGGATAAGAAGTACACTACCTCCGCCCACGATACCACCGAGATGGGCGCCATCCTGGCTACCTCTACCGACCTGGCCTTTATCTCCACCGTCACCGAGGTTCTCAACCGTGAGACCGCTGCTATCCTGATCCCCGTATACTACAAGGAGTGCCTCCAGGTTCAGTGTGTAGACGACGAGAAGGCCGCCGCCATGATCGACATCATCCACGACAACTTCGACAACTCCTTCATCCTGGCCTACAACCTGCCCCTGGGCAGCGTCATGCTCCAAGCCTTCGCCAATGCTATGCTCGAAAAGCGTGAGTTCTCCGCCGTATACGCCGGCAAGCACAAGTCCGTCAACCGTAACCTCCAGTCCAAGATCAAAACCTTCATGAAGAAGAACAACATCGACTGATTCGTTACACACACACAACCCTATGCGGGGTCGGAAATTACCCCGACTCCGCTTTTTCTTGAAAGGAGTCACCCATGAACAATCTGTATCCCATTACCTACTGGTACGGCATCCGCCCCGAATACATCTCCAAAGAACGCCTCATTGAGGCCAAGGAAGCGGGTTTTACCGTCATTGAATGCAGCTACGGCACCGAGACCAACAAAAAAGTGCTCCGCTGGTGCGAGGAGCTTGGGCTCAAGGCCAACGTAGGCGACCCACGCGTAGGAAAGGCTCTGGCCGCCGAGGAAGGCTGGGAGCAAGGGCTGGACGAGATGATCGCCGACTACGCCGACTACCCCGCTGTCAATCGCTTCTTCATGAAGGACGAGCCCCTGGACGACTACTTCCCTACCCTCGGCCGCGTGGCGGATTACATCAACACCCACGACCCCAAGCACGGAGAATACATCAACCTCTTTCCCTACCACGCCGTTCCCCCCGCCGAGGGCGAGAACTTTACCGCCCGCTATCAGCGGCATATCGACGGCTTCTTTGAGGTGGTGCACCCCACCATCCTGTCCTACGACCACTACAACCTCAGCAAAAAGGAAGTGGATTCCCTGGAAGGACTCACCCCCGCCCGCGTCAGCGACGAGAACCGCGTCCGCAACGGCTGGGAAGATAAGAAGTTCGCCGCCGTGACCACCCCCTATTACTACAACAACCTGGAGCTGATCCGCGAGAATGCCATGAAACGGGGTATTCCGTGGATGGACATCATCCTCCTGGTGGAGCACTGGCACTACCGCTGGCCCACCGAGGCGGAAGTCCGCTGGGAGGCCTTCACCGCCCTGGCCTACGGCTCCACCGCCCTCTCCTACTTCACCTACTGGACCCCCGGCACCGCCCACACCGAGCCTTGGTCGTATCACAACGGCATCATCCTCTCGGACGGCACCCGCGGCGAGAAGTATGAGATCGTCAAGGCCATCAACGCCGACCTCCAGACCCTCTACGCAGGCATCTGCGGGGATGGTGAAATGACCTCCGAGGCCGTCTACCACGTGGGCGAGGAGGCCGACGATCTGGTCAAGCCCTTCGAAGGCCACGGCAAGTACACCTCCATTGAGGGCGGCCGCCTTGTGGCCGGCTTCTTTGCAGGGGACAAGTGTATGCTGGTCAATAAGGACTTCGATGCTCCCGTAACCGTCACCGTAAAAGCCGACGGCAACCTCCAAAAGCTCAACAAGGCCACGGACGCGTGGGAGGCTTGCGGCGAGACTGTCACGCTGGCCGCAGGAGACGGAGAATTGTTCCGGGTGATTTGATTCCGACTATAAAGATAAGGCGATATCCGCATGGGTATCGCCTTTTATTATTCAAACTGCCAACGGTCAACCAATCTCAAAATCCCCTGTATTTTTATGCTCGTCTTTTTGGCCTTCGAAAAACTCTGCATATCCACCCACTTCGATGGCGGCCACGTAGGTCTTGGCATAAACCGAATTCCCGTTTTCAGAGGTTCCGATCTTTTTGTAGAAGGCGTAGAAGGGTATGCCCGTGGTCATCTTTTTGGTTTGAGGATCGTATCCGAACACGTATTCCATATCCACGAAATCATACCCGTCAAAGCTCACCTTGTCCTGCGCCGCCATACACAGCGGGCAGGAATGTCCGCCGAACACGTACCCTTTATAAAGCAAGGCTTCCGCATCCTCCAAGGAAATTTTTTTAGCGTTTGACATGAAAGCGTATGTTTCTTCTACGTCGTTGCGCTTCTCAAAGTATTCGATTTCGGACACCGTTAAAACGCTGTCGCTGACGATGTCGCCCGAATAATTTTCATAATTTTCAAAACTAACACACAGATAATCGGATATGGGTTTGGATTGCACTGCATTCAGCGGATGCTCGTCTTCATCAAAAAAGTAAATATCTACCCGACCAACGCCGTATTTCGAATAGGAATTGTATTTCCGAATGATCTTTGCATCCGAAAAAGACACGTTGAAGATGTCAAACAGCTTGGTTTTTATGGATTGGATGGATTCAATTATTTCTTCATCCGACAGACGTTGATCCACCTGCACGGTTTCACCGTCCAAAACAATGGTTTGGTCATCGCCGAAAATATTATACAGTCTGAAGGTAGTTCCTTCCGTTTTTTGATAGGCGTGTATGTTGTAAACGCCGCTTTCCGTGCTGACGGAAAGGCTACTTCCGCTATCGTAATGGTTCTCTTCTATCTGGTAATGCGGTACCTGAACCCGTAAGGAATCCGCCAATGCGGGGAGAATACCGTCGATAAAATCCCGAAAATCCGACTCGCTTTGCTCAGTTTGATCTTCGGCATACCGGTATAACGGGAGGTATCCATCCTCCGATAATTCACCGATATACAAGAATTCGTCATCCGGTACGTACACCTTCGTATACGCGTTGGTGGCTACGCCGTCAAGATAAGTCATAGAGAACAGTTCGGAGATCTCCTCAGCCGTGTATGACGGGTTATCCCACGTGGGAATCTCGGGCAGGGTGATCACACGCAACACCGGTACCGCAAGCACCGCCCCCACGATCACCGCAAGGCACGCCGCCACAGCCCCGATCCGCATCCAAATCCGCTTGGCCTTGGAGCGATTCGCTCTCCTTTGCAGCCGATTATCCATAGAAACAAAGCGTTCCACAACATCGGATTCGATATTGCTGACACCGTCCAAAAACTCATTTTCTTTCATAGAGGATAGCCCTCCTTTTCCAGTTTTTCTTTCAGATCGCGCTTAATAGCCGCGATCTCTTTGTTGACCGTTGATTCACTACAATCGAGCAGCCCTGCGATTTCCTTGATGGGACGTGCGATGTAATACCGGCTCATAAAAATATACATACGGCGATCCGAGAGCGAACGGACAAAATCGCTGATGACACGGCCAAGTTCCCGAGCATCTGTTTCGGAATACATATCCTCGCCGTCGGCTATGAAATCCTCAACCTCGGACAGAGATACCGTTAGTTCTGAGGCGATACGCTTTTGCCGCTTCTTCACCCTGTAGCAATCAATGGCCGTCCGCCGCATGATGGTGGCCAGGAACGCCTGCAGAACTGTTGGCCGTGCGGGCGGTATGGCGTTCCACGCGCCGATATACGTATCGTTCAGACATTCTTCGCAGTCGCAGGCATCGTGAACAATGTTATACGCAACCGAAAGCAAAAAGTTCCTGTACTTGCTATCGGTCTCTTTAATGGCTCTCTCGTCACGCTGCCAATACAGCTCGACGATCTGCTCGTCGCTCATAACAGCGGTCGCTTTGGGTTGAAGTTCCATATCACACCTCCTTTGTCGTTACTTGAAAGGCCCTTCATAAATGTAGTCGACAAAAATTTGAAAAACTGTAAAGTCTTTTTCTTTTTTTATTATACCACATTTTTTCTCATTCCGCAACATGAAAAAGAGGCTACCCCGCAGAGTAGCCCCCATTTTAGGGAAAATCAGACCTCACACCGTCCCAACCACGACCAGGGTACTCACCCCGGGCACCACACTCCAAGCCCCCGTAGCAGGGTTCTGGGTATAGGTTGCGGCGGGCACCACGATATTAGCGGGAATGGTGGCGAATGCGCCTGTGGTTTCGTCGTAGGTGTACTGAACCCCCTCAGTCCAAGTCACACCGTTGAAGGTCACAGTGAGGTCGGAAAGGATGGGGTTGAAGGTGTCGGTGACGGTAGCGTCGTCGGTGGCCACCACGGGGGTGTTGCCAAAGTTCTGGATCACGAAGGTGTAGGTCAGGCGGTCACCCTCGGACACAACGGCCGGATTCAAAGCCTTGCTGATGGTCAGAAAGGCCTCGGAAGCGGCGGTCACAGTCTCCTGCGCTACGATGGGCGCGGTAAGGCAGGCTCCCGTCACAGTAACGGTGTTGGTGATGCTTCCCCCCGCGACGGGCGAAGCGAACTCGTTTACGCGAGCCTGGTAGATCAGGAACGTATTGCCGCCTGCGGGCACACTGATCCCCGTGATCGTCAAAGGATCGGTGTCCGTGACCACAGGGGTGCCCTGTCTGACGCCGCCCACGTAGTAGCTGAGAGATCCCTCCACGTAGTCCAAAGGCACGCGGGTCGCGGTGCCTTGGGTGTACGCTCCCAGATCGTCGGTAACAGTCAGATCGGTCAGCGGGTTGGATCCCGCGTTGACCAGACTGACCACGTAGGTCAGCACCTCACCCTGGGTGTAGTTGTCTTCCACGGCGTACTTGGTCGCCGATACCGTCTGCTGCAATTCCCCCGTCACTACGTTGGACGTCGTTACGTTGCCCGCATAGGACAGCGTAGCCTGATTCTGAAAGGTTGCCATAGATTATCCTCCTTACAATCGGAATGGTACGAGGCGCCACACGCACCTCTGTTCCATCCTATGCGAAGACACCCAGACAAGTGCCAAAATTCGACATTTTGCTCATGTGCCCGTGACCTTGTTTCCCTTGACAAATCCTTCCGTGGGTGGTATACTATAACCAACGATCCAATCTGGGAGGTAACCATATGCTCCGTTCTTTCAAAAAACATACTCTTCGCGCCCTGACGCTCCTATGCGCCGCGGCCATCTGCCTCGTTTCCATGCCCAGCGTAGTACTCCCCGTCGCCGCCAAGGATACCTATGTCAAGCCCGGCTACGTCGTGGATTTTTCAAGCAACGATGCGATTGATAACTGCTACGACGTCTTCAACCTAACCACCACCCTGCAGGACGGCGCCATGAACGTGGATTTTACCGACACGGGAGCGGGCAACTGCTTTGACCCCTACCTGTCTCTGTCGCTGGATAACAACAAATACAGCTGTGAGGAGTACCCCTACCTCGCTCTGCTGGTGAAAACCAATAAGCACGACCTAAAGGGTCAGCTCCGCTTCCGCACCCCCTCTACGGGGAGTGAGTATCCCTGCCAGGAATTCACCTACCAAAAGACCGACGACTGGCAGGTGGTGGTGATCCACATCACCAACCGCTCCACACTCCTGTTCTACCCCCCCAATGGTGAGCTGACGGGCGGCTACACCAACCTCCGCCTGGATATGTTCAACAACGACTGTCCCGTGGACACCGAGTACGCCGTCAAGGCCTACGCCCTCTACAAAACCGCCGAGGATGCCGCCACTTTCATAAACTACCAGAGCAAATCCGAACAGGACGAGCAGGAAAAGGAAGATCTGCTGGGCTCGGTAGACTTCCCCTCCTTCTGGATGGGCACCGCCTTCAAGGAACCCGCCATGCAGAAGAAAATGCGCTGGGTCACCGCAGGCTACACCAACAATACCCCCACCGTGGATAAGCTTTTGCGCCAGGGCTACGGCGGCTTCACCTCCAACGTCCTCTACGACAAGGACTACCTGCAGGACGATGAGGAGTTCGCCATCCTGAAAAACGTCTTCGACTATAGCGCCTCCAAAGGCATGAACAACTGGATCTACGACGAGTACCAGTGGCCCAGCGGCAAGGCCTTCGGCCTGGTGCTGAAGGGTCACGACGAGTTCGAGGCCACGGGTATTGAGCACAAGGAGCTGACGGGACGGGACGGCACCGCATCCTACACCCTCAGCGGCAAGGATATCCGTGTCATGCAGGCCGTACTCAAGGACGACGACGGCACCCGCAACGTGGAGATCTCGGTCGACGGCAGCGTGTCCGTCGCCGCCAAGGGACGCTGGGAGCTGGACGTCTACGTCCTGCGCTACACCTTCGACGAGGTGGAGGATCCCACCAACTGGGAAAAGCTCCGCGATGTGGATCTGCTCAACCCCGCCGCCGTGAAGCGCTTCATCGAGGTCACCCACGTGCAGTACAAGAGCAAGCTGGGCGACACCTTCAAAACCGTAGAGGGCTTCTTCACCGACGAGCCCCAGCTGGGCAACCGCGCCATGCTGTCCTACGCCGTCTGGACCCCCGATCTGGATAAGAAATTCTACGAGACCTACGGCTACGAGCTGAACCTCCCCAGCCTGTTCAGAGGCTTCACCGACTACGATAAGATCATCCGCATGAACTACTATCAGCTCGTCGCTTCCCTGTTCAAATCCTCCTACATCGACCAAATCTCGGATTGGTGCAAGGCCAACGGCACCGCCTCCTCGGGGCACCTGCTCTTTGAAGAGGACATGAACGACCACATCGAGACCTACGGCGGTGACTTTTTGCAGTTCGTGGGCGGCATGACCATCCCCGGCGCCGATACCCTGTGGGTCAACCCCGATCTGCTCATGGGCAAGCACAATATCGGCAACTACATGGGTCTGCGCTACGTGGCCTCCGCCGCCAAGAACGCAGGCAAGCCCGACGTGTTCCTTGAGTACAACCCCGATGCCGCCGAAGCCCTCCCCGACAACCCCATGCCCGCCTCCCTGGGCGGCGCTTCCATCTCCCGCCTCCTGGGCTGTAACGTCTTCCACGTCATCAACCCCCAGTATAACTACACCACCGACCAGCTCGTGGAGCTGAACAACTATGTGGGCCGCATGAACACCATCCTGGACGAAGTCACCGAGTGCGGCGATATCGCCGTGTTCTACCCCATCGCCACGGTGCAGGCCCTCCACAACGCCGACGCCGACCACTCCTCCACCACGGGAGGCAAAAAGCCCACCCAGGCCTATGAGCTCAACACCCGCTACGAGGATCTCTGCAAGAATCTGCTCACCAACCAATTCTCCTTCACCGTCCTGGACGACGAAACCATCCGCGCCGCCACCGTCACCGCAGACGGCCGCCTCGTGGCAGGTCTCGGATCCTACCGCGTGGTGATCCTGGGCTATACCCAGTACATCTCGGTGGAGGCGCTCCAAAAGCTCACCCACTTCACCGAAGCGGGTGGTACCGTGATCTTCGTGGGCGAGACCCCCGAGCACGGTCTGCGGCTGGAGCAGGAGGATGCCATCTCCGCCCTCATGGCCAAGCTGGAGAAACAACCCCGCTTCAAGAACGGCGCAGGCACCCAGCTCATTGAGAAGCTGGAGGAGATCTCCCACCGCGACCTGACCGTACAGGTCGTAAACGGCGACAAGAACACCCTCCTCATGGCGGATTTTGAATCCTCCGACCGCGATGTGACCTTCTTCGTCAACACAAGCTACAGCGATACCACCGTCAAGCTGTCCTACACCGACGGCTATGCCGGCAAGGCCACCCTCTACCACCCCGCCACGGGCTATATCGAGACCGTAACCCTCGGAGATGGCAAGGAGATCACCGTCCCCGCCTGCGTGGGACTGATCCTCATGCGAGAGGCCGACAACACCCGCGACGATAATCAGCAGATTGATGTTGCGGGCGCCCAGCGTCTCCAGCAGCTGGCGAAGTTCCGGCTGGAACAGAATGACCAGTGCCAGAGCGCCCCATTCCAGAATG
>JAZRIF010000187.1:0-2964 GCA_045645165.1 Eubacteriales bacterium | reverse complement strand
TTAGGAAGATGGATACTTAAGGAAGAAACCGTGGGTTTCTTCCTTAAGTGGCGTTCTTTCCGTCCCTTTCTGTCGCCATGGACAGAAAGGGACATCAAAAGTTCTTAAGGTAATAAACAACTCACCGATAAATTGCAATTTGAAATTCTTCTCCCAAAAAAGCAGGCGTTCCGCATCAGCGAAACGCCTGTTGAAAACGCATCAAACCATCTTCTCCTGCTTGACCTTATGGTCAATGATGTGTCTGGACGCCAGCTCGCGGTGGACGTCCTCCACGGAGATGCCCATCTGGGTCATGAGCACCATGACGTGGTAGGCCAGATCGGCGATCTCGTAGACGGTTTCCTTCTTATCGTTGCTCTTGGCACCGATGATGACCTCGGTGCACTCCTCGCCCACCTTCTTGAGGATCTTGTCCAGACCCTTGTCAAACAGGTAGGTGGTGTAGGAGCCCTCGGGGCGCTCCTCCATGCGACCCTGCAGGAGGTCGGCCAGGCCCTGGATGGTGAACTCGTGAAGCTCCTCGGACTGGTACACGGGTTTGGTAAAGCAGGAATCGGTGCCCAGATGGCAGGCGGGACCGTCCTTCTCCACCACTACCACCAGAGCGTCGTTATCGCAATCGGCGGTGATGGAGACGATGTGCTGGTAGTTGCCGCTGGTCTCGCCCTTGAGCCACAGCTCCTGACGGGAACGGCTCCAGAAGCAGGTCTTGCCCTTCTCCATGGAGATGGCCAGACTCTCGCGGTTCATGTAGGCCACGGTCAGTACCTTTTTGGTGATGGAATCCACCACTACGGCGGGGATGAGCCCCTTGTCGTCAAATTTCAATTCGTCAATATTCAGCATATTTCTTAACCTCTCGTTGTTAAATCAATCTCATATTGATATTTTCGCTTGAAAGCGTGCGTTTCAGGTCGGGGATAGCGATCTCACCGAAGTGGAACACCGAGGCCGCCAGGCCTGCGTCGATGTCGGGAACCTCGCGAAACAGGTCGATGAAGTCCTGCACACAGCCCGCGCCGCCCGAGGCGATGACGGGAACCTTTACCGCACCGCAGACCGCGCGGAGCATTTCGATATCGAAGCCCTTTTTCACGCCGTCGGTGTCGATGGAGTTGACCACCACCTCGCCCGCGCCGTTGCCCACGCAACGCTTGATCCACTCGATGGCCTCCATGCCCGTGTCCTCGCGGCCGCCCTTGGCGAACACGCGGAACTCGCCGTTCACGCGCTTGATGTCGGCGGACAGCACCACGCACTGGTCGCCGTAGCGTTGCGCCGCCTCGTAGATCAGGTTGGGGTTGCGGATGGCACCCGAGTTGACCGAGACCTTGTCGGCACCGCATTTCAGCACGCGGTCGAAGTCGTCGAGGGTATTGATGACGCCGCCCACGGTCAGGGGGATGAAAATAGTGGAGGCTACCTCGCGGAGGATATCGGTGAACAGGGCGCGCCCCTCCACCGAGGCGGTGATGTCGTAGAACACCAGCTCGTCGGCGCCGCTGTCGGAGTAGAACTTGCCCAACTCCACGGGGGAGGACACGTCCCGCACCCCTTCGAAGTTGACACCCTTGACCACCCGTCCGTTTTTGACGTCCAGGCAGGGAATAATTCGCTTTGTAATCATCTGGATACCTCGATTGCTTCTTTCAGGTTGATGGCGCCCGTGTAGTAGGCCTTGCCGATGATGGCGCCGTAGAGGTTCATGGCGGTCAGAGCCTTGACGTCCTCCATAGAGGACACGCCGCCCGAGGCCACGATGTCCATGGCGAACTTCTCGGACAGCTCACGGTACAGCTCGCGGTTGGTGCCCTTCATGGCGCCATCTTTGGAAATATCGGTGCAGATAACGGTTTTCACCCCGATGGACTGCATCTTTTCCATGAAGGCCTCCAGAGTAAACGCCGACTGCTCCAGCCACCCCTTGATGGCGATGTAGCCGTCTTTCACGTCGGCACCCACGGCGATTCTTTCGCCGTACTTGGCTACTGCCTCTTTGAGAAACGCCTCGTCGTTGACGGCGGCGGTGCCGAGAATGACACGGGACACGCCTGCGGACAGGTACTTCTCCACGGTGGCCATATCGCGGATACCGCCGCCGATTTCCACGAACAGGGAAGTATTCTGCGCCACGTCGGCCACGATGGCGAGATTGGGGGTGGAGCCGTCGCGGGCGCCCTCCAGGTCAACCATGTGGATGAAGCGCGCGCCGGCGGCCTCAAAGTCGCGGGCGATCTCGATGGGGTTTTCGCTGTACACCGTCATTTGCTCATAGTCGCCCTTAAAGAGGCGGACGGCCTTGCCGTCGTACAGGTCGATTGCGGGGAAAATATACATAGAAACGGAACCTTTCGCTTATTCTTCTTTGTCCTCAGCGGGAACGGATGTGACGATGGGCTTACCCTCGGCGTCCACAAGGACGGTCAGACCGCCTGCGTAGCCACCGGTCGTCCACAGGTAGTTGACACCGGTCTTGCGGTCTACCAGAATGCGGGCTTGATAGGCATCAAAGGCACCGCCGGAGACTTCGGTACAGACGAAACGGTCGGATTTGATGGGTTTCATAATGGTTTCTCCTATACAATCAATTCAAATTTGGGTTTATCGGTGGGTTCGTTTCCCCGTTCTCCGACCTTCCCCTTTGGGGAAGGGGGACCATCCGAAGGATGTTCCACCATCCTGAGGATGGTGGATGAGGTAAAACCGTTGGCAAGCATTATGTTTTCGGGTCAGCCTCACCCACCGCTCCGCGGTCCCCCCTCCCCAAAGGGGAGGGTATCTCGCTTCGCTCGAGAACGAGGAAACTCCCCGATAAACTGCAGGCCACCTCTAAAAACCACTCAAAAACAAGTGAAAGATAGAGAAACGGGCCAAAAAGTGGAAAAATATAGGGTTATCCCCGTCTCACCGCTCCATAAGGAGGGGGATAGGGTGCGCCGAAGGCGCAGTTACCCTATAACA
>JAZRIF010000186.1:0-44936 GCA_045645165.1 Eubacteriales bacterium | reverse complement strand
CCTTCTTGCCCTCGGTCTGAGGCTTGGGCTTGACGTTCGCGTGGTAGTAGGCGTAGGTCATAGTCTCGATATCCGAGATGGTGCGGGCCTCGGTGACCGAGCAGATGAACATACCGTGGGAATCCAGATCCACGTACTGCTCCACCTTCAGGGACATGAAGGCGTTGATGTAGCGAGGCAGGAATACCAGGCCGTTGTCCGAGCGGAGAGGCGTGCAGTCGGCGAACTTGTCCACGTTGCGGCCGCTCTGGAAGCCGAAGACCTCGAAAACCTTGAAGGGGGCTTCTACGGTGAGGCAATTGACGTTCAAGAGGCCCGTCTGCTTGATGACGTGGTGGGAGTAGTTGGCCTTGTTGATGGTGACGGCGATCTTGTTGGGATTGTCAGCGACCTGCGAGACCGTGTTGACGATGAGGCCGTTATCCTTCTTACCGTCGTTGGAGGTGACCACGTAGAGACCGTAGCCGATCTTGAAGAGGGCGGTCATGTCGCTCTTGTTGGCGGTCTCGCTCTGCTGAGCCAGATACTCACGGCACAGCTCGTCCGACAGGGCGGTGAGTTGGGCATTGCTCTCGTCGTTGAGGGCAGACATGATCTTGACGGTATTCTCGGTGTAGGTGAGGTTCTTGGACTTTTCCAGCATACCCTTCATGACCTTGGTAGCCATGGGCGCCCAGGAGCCGTTCTCGATGAAGGCCACGGTGCGGTTGGAATAGTTGCGCTCGGTGAGGTGATTGATGAATTCCCGCATGAAGGGGAAAATCTCGGCGTTGTAGGTGGTGGTAGCCAGCACCAGCTTGGAGTAGCGGAAGGCGTCCTCCACGCACTCAGCCATATCCGAGCGGGCAAGGTCGTTGACCACGACCTTAGGACAGCCCTTGGCGCGGAGCTGATCCGCCAGCTTCATGACGGCCTTCTTGGTGTTGCCGTAGACCGAGGTATAGGCGATGACGATACCCTCCTCCTCGGGCTGGTAGGAGGACCAGGTGTTGTAAAGGTTCAGGTAGTAGCCCAGATTCTCGGTGAGGATGGGGCCGTGGAGGGGGCAGATGGTCTGGATGTCCAGGGTAGCGGCCTTCTTGAGCAGGGCCTGCACCTGGGCGCCGTACTTCCCTACGATGCCAATGTAGTAGCGGCGAGCTTCGCAGGCCCAGTCCTCGTCGGCATCCAGAGCGCCGAACTTGCCGAAGCCGTCGGCGGAGAACAGCACCTTATCGGTGGAGTCGTAGGTCACCATGACCTCGGGCCAATGCACCATGGGGGCGGCGACGAAGTGGAGGGTGTGCTTACCCAGAGTGAGGGTGTCGCCCTCCTTGATGACCATGCCGTTCTCGGTGAAGTCCTTGCCGAAGAAGTTCTTCATCATGGTGAAGGCCTTGGCGGAAGCCACGACGATGGTATCGGGATAGGCTTTCAGGAAGTTGACGATATTGGCGGAGTGGTCGGGCTCCATGTGCTGGATGATAAGGAAATTGGGGGTGCGGCCGCCCAGAACGTTCTGGATATTATCCAGCCACTCATGGGTAAAGTTGGCATCTACGGTGTCCATGACGGCGATGAGGTCGTCCATGATGACGTAGGAATTATAGGCCATTCCGTTGGGAACAACGTACTGACCCTCAAACAGGTCGATGTTGTGGTCGTTGACACCGACGTAGAAAATATCTTTGGTGATCTGCATAGCATGGTCTCCTTGCTTTTATCGTTGTATTTATTATAACACATATAGGGGAAATATGCAACAGGAATTTTGAAATTGGGGAGGATTTCATGGAAAAATTTCAAAACAAATGAGGCACCAAAAGAGCCACTCCCTTGCGGGAGCGGCTCATGTAATTTACAGAATCATTGTAAGAATTACAGGAATAAGTCCTGCGGCTGTGGCGATGATGTCACTCTTTTTCAGCTTGAAGCTTCTCCTGTATATGACGTACCCTATGATCATCAGAGCAAAGGATAGAAAGGACAGCATGGAAGGGCCGCTGTCTGAAGCCGTTAATAGAATCAAGCAGTACCCATATATGGGAATCAGGATCTTATAGCCTAACCACGACCTTGAAATCTCCCCTGCCTTCTCGGCACCCTTTTTCGCGAAGCTATATACGTATCCGATCGCTGCCGAGATGCCCACAGCGCCCCAGACAAAAAACATATAACTGTGCCTTCGGACGGTTTCTGCCGAGCTGTCCCACTTTGGCGGATTATTGATTTCAATCAGATCCTGGAACAAAACGGTCAGATGATTGATGGGGGTATAGATGATTCCCCATTTCGACAGCTTATTTGCTGTATTCCACGCTCTCCAGATAGGCGCACTCGTCGTATCATACAGACTGAATATCTCCTGAATGACGGTATAGCTTACAATGTGCAAAAGGTATATCCAAAGTAAGCAAAAGAGAACTCCGTCTACCACGGTATTTGCTTGCGAAAACAGGAACATGAATATGGAATAGATCACGACCCCGAGCAAAAGCGAAAGGAAAAAGTACGGAAGCATATAGCTCAGCGCGAAGTAATAATAGGTATTGGCATCCAAGAAGATGAATCCCGATATATAGGTCACTGTATAGACGGTAATTACCTGCAAAAGACCGCTGATATAGATGGCAAGTGCCATTTTTTCCCGCTTGATCGGGAAGAAAAACAGGGTGTCAAGATTCCTTCTGTTTTTAAATCCGGCAAGCTCAAAAAAAGGTATGAGACTGGCAACAATACCGAGAACCGTGGCAAATATATAGAGTCCGCTGGTACGGAATTCAATGTAAGCATCATCGTTACAGATGCGGAGCTCCGTCTGCGTGATCAATACGGAAAATATTGTAAAGATCAGCGTTCTCAGGACGCTGTTTTTGATTCGGTATAACAAATATCGCTGAAACGCCGTCATACCTTGTACCCCCTTTTCTCCACCTCAAGAATGAACATCTCCTCAAAATCCATTGGCATTTCCTCGATCACCGCGGGTGAGAGTGCCTCGAGCAGGAGCTTCAGCTCGGTAGCGCTTCCCTCAAGGACCACACGCACGAATCTTCCATTTTTCTCAAGTGAGGCTATAGGAAGGTGAGCAAAGCGATCCGCGGCAATATCTTCCTTGAAAGCCAGCTGGAATTTGCAAAATCTGTTTATCCTTTCGGCAATATCTCCCGAGCTGGACACGGTCTTATTGTCCAGGAGCGCGTAGGAATCGCAGAAATCCTCCATTTCACGCAGAGAATGGCTGGAAATGATCACGGACGTGCCGTTTTCCTCCACAAAATCGTTGATAGCCCGTTTGAACGATAATCGCGAAAGCGGATCCAGGCCGTCAAAGGCTTCGTCAAGCAAAAGATACTTGGGCTTTACCGCAAGTGCCAAGGAAATATAAAGCTGACGTCTCATACCCTTTGAGAAATTCCGTATGGGCTTTTTCCCGTCAAGTGAGAAGCTGTCCATAAACCTTTTGAAAACTCCGCGGTCTATCTTCGGATAAAAGACCTTGTACATTTTGAAAAGAGATTCTCCCGTGGTGTATATGGTAAAGTAGGGATCGTCGGGTAAGAAAAACAGCTCCTTCCGCGATTCCTCCAATGAAACGCTTTTACCGTCTATAAGTATCTCGCCCTCTTGAAGTGAAAAAACACCCGATATCAAGCGCAGAAGCGTTGTCTTGCCCGCACCGTTAATTCCCACAAGTCCCATGACGCTGCCGTCCCGCAAGGTGAGATCGATACCGTCAAGTATTCTTTTCCCGTCTATACTGTGAGTCAGTTTTTTTACCTCAATCATTGCTTCCGTATACCTCCTCTATGAATTCAAGTGCTTGTTCCTTGCTCACACCACTGTCACGCAAGGAATGAATGAGCGCAAGACAGGCGCTTTTCTGATCGTCCTCAGCACGACTCGTTGGTTGACTCCCGTCGCCCTCGTAGATGACGTAGGCACCCTTTTTGGGCAAGGAACATATATATCCGTCCTCCTCGAGCTTTGCATACGCTCTTGCGATGGTATTGGGATTGACCGAAAGCTCCCCTGCCGCCTGTCTGACAGAGGGTAACTTTTCTCCGTTTTTGATGACTCCCTGCCTGATATATTCCTTGTATCTTTCGGCAATTTCAAGATAGATGTCCTGATTGCCCGAAAAGCTGAATTTCATAGCCTCCTCCCATCATCTGTATTATCTGTACCATCTGTCACAACTGTATTATAGCAGGGGACATAGGCTTTGTCAATACTTTTGAGAAATTTTCTTGAAAATTTTATCACGATACTTTCCAACTCCAATTTGAAATCCGTTTATCCTCAAGGCAAAAAAAGCCGCTCCCCTGTGGAAGCGGCTTTCGGATATGGAAGCAAGGAATCACGGATTTGCTTTGAGGGAGTTCAACCATACAAAATCATCTGACCGATCTTCTCTCCGTAATAGCAGATCACGTTCATCAGCATAAAGGAGGGACCGAATCCAATGAGCGCTATGGCGGCGGTCAACCAGCCATGCAAGCCTTTACGGGGTGCAGCGGATAGGGTAAAGCACCACAGAGCAAAAACCGAGCAAAACAGCAGGAAGGCCACAAGCAGGCAGATAGCCATAGCAGGTTGATCGTAGGGATGCTTCCCTACTTCCATGAACAGGGAGCAAATGAAGCAGTACAGGCAGGCCGTCCCAAACAGAGTACACAGCGCGGCGTACAGAAGCACCTTCCAGGATACGCGGGCATCGGGCTTGGTAGACGTCAGGGCGTAGAAAAACTTCATGGTTTCAGGTCTCCTTTTGTGACAATATGATTTCCCTTCACATATATAGACAGCAAAAAAGCGGGAAATCTGTCGCAAGGCGGGTACAATTTACAAATGATTCATATGTTTATCGGATCTGCACGAGTTTCCAAATACCCCCAAAAAGTTCTGTTTAGGAAACAGGCTTATACGAAATACAGCAGATTCACGATTACAACCACGACGATAAAGTAGAGCAATGCGCTGAACGAATTGCGGCCACCGATCCCCGTGTTGGCTTTCAGAAGAGACAAAAGGAGGGATGCGATCACAAAGACCGCTAAGCAGTCAAACTCCACAAGGGATAGGATACCGGGAAGCTCACCGCCGGTTTCGAAAAAGATCTTTCCTCCGTAAGCCACCAAGGATAAGAGGCACGTGTGGATATAACAATACCAGCCATACCCATCATAGGGTACCAGTTCCTTGAATTTCTTGCGGTTGACCACCTTAGGATCGGGGCCATTCAGCTTATAGTCCTTCAGCTTTTGGAAAGGATGAAGTTCATAGGTTTGAAATGTGTCAAAGTAGGCCATGGCCATGAAATCGTGGGTAAGCAGTTTTTTGTTCAGCAGCATCCCCAACGGCACCCACAGCAATATGGCTACGTAGGATCTGAAAATGAGAAAACAAAAGCTTGCCGCAGCGTAGGACAAAAGGAAACACTTAAAGGTCAGAATGTCCACCATGGTGCGTCCCCGATCGGAAATGACCTTTCGGTGGATCATGATGCCCAACAGCCGCCACAGAGCAATGACCGTAAAGATGGCGGCAAAAATCAGGAGGGTTTTGAGGAAAGCGATGGGATCTGTGAAAAGGAAAATATACTTCATCTCACCTGCACAAATCCCAGCTTCTTCTGCACCTTACTGAGAGTTCTGCGTGCCACGTAGGCGGCCTCCTCGGCGCCCTTCTTCATCTGGGCCTCCAGCTGAGCCTTGTCGGACATGTAGCACTTGAACTTCTCCTGGACGGGTGCCAGGGCGTCGGCGCAGACCTCGCCCACAGCCATCTTGAAGTCGCCGTAGCCCTTGCCCTCGAACTCGCGCTCGATATCCTCGATGGTCTTACCCGTGAAGACGGAGTAGATGGTCATGAGGTTGTTGATACCGTCCTTGCCCTCGGCGTACTTGACGCAGGTGTCGGAGTCGGTGACGGCGCGCTTGAACTTGCGGATGATGGTGTCGCGGTCGTCCAGAATGTAGACCACGGCGTTGGTGTTCTCGTCGGACTTGCTCATCTTCTTGGTGGGATCGGCCAGGGACATGATCTTGGCGCCGCTCTTGGCCATGATGGGCTCGGGGATGGTGAAGGTGTCGGGGTAGATGGCATTGAAGCGGGTGGCGATATCGCGGCACAGCTCCACGTGCTGCTTCTGGTCGATACCCACGGGCACCACGTCGGTCTGGTAGAGCAGGATGTCAGCGGCCATGAGCACGGGGTAGGTAAAGAGGCCGGCGTTGATGTTGTCGGCGTGCTTCTGGGACTTATCCTTGAACTGGGTCATGCGGGAGAGCTCACCGAAGCCGGTGAAGCAGTTGAGTAGCCAGGCCAGTTCGGCGTGCTCCTTGACGTGGGACTGGACGTAGAGGGTATTCTTCTCGGGGTCAAGACCGCAGGCCATGTAGAGAGCCAGGGTCTCGTAGGTGCGGCGGCGGAGATCGGCGGGCACCTGACGGACGGTGATGGCGTGTTCGTCCACCACGCAGTAGAAGCACTTATACTTCTCGGAGAAGGCCGAGAAATTCTTGATGGCACCAAGGTAGTTGCCGATGGTCAGGTTTCCGCTGGGCTGGACGCCGGAGAAGGAAACGGGGGTGTTTTGGAACATGGGGTTATCCTCACTTTCGATGTGTTTCAATATTTTTTGTAGGGGCGCATTCCATATGCGCCCGAATTATGTGCTGGGGAAGCGGGCGGAAGCCGAGCAAGCTCGGAAGGAATCCACCCCTACCGTGAAAAAAAGTCCCCGACAGTTTTGCCTGTCGGGGACGAATTTTGTCTAAAATCCGCGGTACCACCCACGATTGAGGGACGCTTCACCTTCCGGGTGCTTCCCTCCTCTTACGCATAACGGTGCGCCGCCGTCAGATACTACCCCGAACTGCGTGAGCGGGTTCGGCTCGGTCTGCCCTCGGAAGTCCATTCGCGCGGTCTCCGTCCCGCGTTTCCAGCATCGGCGGGTCTCTGTATCGGAGGGGGTGCGGTACTACTCTTCGTCGTTGGTTTATGATGCTATATCATAGCACATTTTTCGAGATTTGTCAAGGGGTTTTACATTTTTTCCGCGAAACTCACCGCAAAGGTCGGTGTTCTCGAGATTATTTCTGCCTATCCGCCTCGGCCATGTATTCATCCGGAATCTCGGGAGTCTCGAAGACCGCCTTACGCGCCGCTTCCTTGAGAATCGCGTCGGTCTCGGCTCCCACGCCGCCGTCGTAGTCTACAGTGGTGGGGTCAATTCCCGTAACGCGGGCGAAGATGGTCAAGGCGGCGAGGTAGCTTCCCTCAGCGCTGGGATGGCTCAGGTCGGGATCGTGGAGCGCAACGTTCCGATGATTCTGGGTAATATCCCAGAACGAGAGACCCACGTGAGCCACGGGAATGTCCAGCGTCTGCCCCATGGTCTCATAGGCGGCCGCCAGCTTCCATGTCATGGTCTCAGCGGTCAGACCGTAATCGGTCAGGTCACCGCTTCCTTGCTTACGTCCCCATGTCGCGTACAGAATGGGGGTCGCGCCGTTTTCGCGGATCTTCTTATCGAGTCTGCGAACGCCTGTATAGAAGGCCTCTGCGTTCAGAGCGGGCGTCATGCTCTGCTCCTGCAAGACCACGAAGTCAAGCTTCTGGTGGGTGAGCATGGAATCTATTTTACTGCCCAGCTCGTCCTGAGGGTTGGAGGATTTCAGCAGGGTCCACGCGCCCTTGGTGAGGGATATGACCTTCACCTGATAGCCCGCCGCCTTCATGATCTCCCCGAAGTAGCGGGCGGGCATATTGTTGAAGTAGGTGTAGCTGTTGCCGATAAAGAGGATCTTGTAGGTCTTGCTCTTATCCAGTTCGGTGGACTCGACGGGCGGCTCGGTCTCGGGCTCGGTTTCGGAAGCAGTGGTTTCAGGTTCGGTTTCAGGGGGTGTTTCAGACGCGGTTACAGCCTCTGTTCCGATGGGAGTTGTGGGCTCGGCGGTGACTTCGGGAGCCGAGGTGTCGGGCCTTGTGTCCGCGGGGGACTGTCCCGCGTCGCAACCCACGGTGGGGAGCAGCAGGACGGCGAGGAGGAGGAGGGCGAGGAGTCTTTTCTTCATGGTCTTGTTCCTTTCGTAGTCGGTTTCAAAGCAATAAGAAATGATCAGCGCCCCTTCACCGTCGCCCCGCACAGGGTGTAGAAAGCTCCGTCAAAGGCGGTCTCCTTGAGCGCAAACTTAATAGGTGTATTCTCCTCGAACATACCGATGGCCACCTCGTAGTCCCCTGCGGGGATGTGGCGGCAGTCCAGCTGGAGGTTGAGAGTCATCTTCTCGCCGGGCATCCACTTGCGGTTGTCACATTCCACGGGGATGACGTAGTCCTTCCCTGCAGTGCTGCGGAGGCGGAAGACGAGGTCGTACTTGCGGTAGGCCTTCGCCCAGCCGCGGTTCTCCACGTCGAGGGTGACGATGTTGTGGGCGGTGGGGGTGAGGGTGGGCAGGGTCATACCCGTGAGGAAGTACCAGTAGCCCAGGCGGTTGGCGCAGTACTCGGTGAGGTAGTACTCGTTCTTCAGCCACTGGCGGGGGTAGCCGTGGAAGCCTGCGAAGGTGGCGTGGCAACGCTTGAAGGCCTCGATGGCGGTCAGTCCGTCGCGGAAGTGATCGTTGTGGGCGTGGACGAAGCCGTAATGCTCCATTTCGATGCAGGTGGGGGCGTTCTTCCAGAGCTTGTCGAAGGCCCAGGGGGCGCGGAGGGTATCGTAATCGTTGACCTGGGTGTAGTAGTTACAGCACACCGAGTCGTCCTGCACGCCAAAGCCTCGCTCGTAGGCGTAGTCCAGGATCTCCTGTACCTCGGCCTGTCCGTGGGCGATGCGGCAGGAGATGTGGTCGTCGTTGCACAGCACCCAGGTGTCGGGGAAATACTTGGCGTGGAGGTCAAAGTGCTTCTTGACCACGGGAGGAGGGATGATTTCACCCGTACCGCAGGCGGTATGACCCTCGCCCCAGGTACCCATGGTGCCCACGTCGATGCACTCAATGAGAGGATGGCCGTTGAACTTTTCGCCCAAGGTGTACAGGAGTCGCTCCACGTGATGGAGGAAGACGGGGTCGCCGTAGTCGGGCTGGATGCGGCCGCCGGGGAGGCGGTATCCCTTGGCACCCTGCTCGTAGACGTAGGCGGGGGTGGCGTGATTCATGTTGGGGTCATTTTCGTAGGAGCAGACGCGGAGGGAGAACTTGTAGCCGCGGGGCGCCCACAGATCCATGATCTCGTCCAGATAGGAGAAGTCGTAGACACCCTCGGATTTCTCTACGTCGCCCCAGTCGAAGCGGAGGTAGAGGTGATTGAGGCCGGGGAAATCCAACAGGGCGTCATTGGGGTCATGGGCTTCCCTGTAATTGCCACGGCCGTAGCCGTTGTCGATGTAGTGCCAGAACCAGCCCTTGTGGGGGTTCTTCAAAGGAGTCTTATCGTCCATCAGAGGGCGAAGATCGATGAAATCCTTTCGGAGGGCGAGGTTATCGAACATACCGCAGAGGGTCTGGGAGCCGCCGGGGGTGGGGGCGGGCATGAGGTTAGGGTATTTCTTTTCCATGATTCATACGCTCCTTTCCTATCAGACAGTTCGCACAGTCGTGCGCCCGATGGTGTAGAAGCCCTCGTCGTAGGCTTCCTCCTTAATGGCCAGCTTGATGGGACGCTCTCCCTCAAAGAGGCCAACGGCCACGCTGTACTCTCCTGCGGGCACGCCTCGGGCATCTACGCGGAGGTCGATGGTGAAGGGGGTATCGGGGAGCCACTCACGGTTATCGGCATCCAGAGGAATGATATAGCTTCCCTCCTCGTTCTTGAGGCGGAGCTTGAGATCGTAGGGCCAGTAGGCTCTCGCCCAGCCGCGGTTTTCCATGTCGAGGGTGATGATATTGTATACCGTATCCGTCATCTCGGGAATGCAGGCCCCCGTAATGAAGTACCAGTAGCCGAGGCGGTTGGCGCAGTATTCGGTGAGGTAGAATTCATTCTCCAGCCACAGGCGGGGGTAGCCGTGGAAGCCCGCGAAGGTGGCGTGAGCAGACTTATAGGCCTCCATGGCGGTGAGTCCGTCGCGGAAGTAGCTTTCAAACTGGGGCTTGATGTACCAGTAATGCGCCATTTCAATGACGTTCGGGGCATTATCGGCCAGCTTATCGAAGGCCCAAGGAGCGCGCATGGTGTCGTAGCCATTCATCTGGAAGTAGTAGTCACAGCAGATGGAGTCGTCCTGCACACCGAAGCCGCGGGCGGCGGCGTAGTCCAGCACCTCCTGCACCTCGCCCTGACCGTTGGGAATACGACCCACCATGTGGTCATCGTTGCAGACCACGAAAGTGTCGGGGAAATACTTGCAATGGAGGTCGAAGTGGGTCTTGACGAGGTCGAGGGGATAAATGACCCCGTCGCCCTCTACGGTGTGTCCCTCGCCCCAGGTGCCGTAGGTGCCCACGTCCACAAGCTCGATGCGGGGGTCGCCGTTGTACTTTTCGCCGAATACGGCCATGAATTTCTCAAGGCACTCCAGAAAAATCGGATCGGCGAAATCGGGCTGGATCTTGCCGTTCTCCAGCTCATAGCATCTTGCTCCCTTTTCAAAGACGTAGGCGGGTGTGGCGTAGTTGAGGTTGGGGTCGCCCTCATAGGTCACCACGCGGAGGGCGAAGGTGTACCCAAAGGCTCCCCACTTCTCCATGATCTCATCCAGATAAGAGAAATCGCACACGCCTTCTTCCTTCTCAATATCACCCCAGTCGAAGCGGAGGTAGAGGTGGTTGAGGCCGGGGAAATCCAGCACGGGATCGTCCTCATAGCCGTCGCGGTAGAAGGGACGGCCATAGCCGTTGTCGATGAAGTGCCAGAACCAGCCCTTGTGGGGGTTCTTCAGCACGGTCTTGTCGTCAACCAGCAGGCGGAGATCCACGAAGTTCTTGCGAGTGATGCGGTCATCGATCATGAAGCACATGGTCTGTACTTCTTTGTCACCGGGAGCGTCTATAACGTTGGGAAATTGAATCTCACTCATGGGAGGCCTCCTTATATGATTTTTGAAAAAGGGGACTGTTTCAAATTGGAGTTTGTAAGAGAACGCCTGGGAGGGACTTCTTGAAAGAAGTTCCCCCCAGACCCCCTTCAACAACTTTCAAAAAATATTGATAAATAACCCTTTTTGAAAGTTTTGAAGATTCCAAAGGGACTTTTCCAAAAGTCCCTTTGGTGGGGGTCGAGGGGGCAAAGCCCCCTCGATAAACCCAAATTTACAGGTTTTTGTCTTCCTGAATCTTCATAGTCATCTCGCACCGCTCAGCCCTCGCGCCGCGGATCTCAATGATGTAGTCCAGCTTGAGGATGCCCTCGGTGTCCAGGCGATTGTCCACGGTCAGGGCGTGGATGCCGATGGAGAAGGGCATATAGGGGGTCTCGTAGGTGCAGATGGCGCGGTGGTGGGCCTTGAAGGTCATAGCGGTGGAGACCATCCCCGTGCGGAGCATGGTCACGAGGCCGCGGTCGGCGGTGCGGTAAGTGACGGTGGAGCGGGCGCCCGCCATGCCCGTCAGCTCGGTCTCGTCGTAGGTGATGGCGACGGTGTAGGAGGGCTCCTCGGTAAAGCCGCCGTCGGGGGTCACCGTCATGAGGCCCTCGGTGATGAGGTCGATCTTCTCAATGGCGTCGGTCTCCTCTCCCGTGGCCTTGGCGCGGGTCACGGCGGGGTCGGCGGGCTTGACGAAATAGGAGTTGCCGGAATCGTCGGATAAATCGTCGGAGAAGATACCCATGAGCAGCTCCTCGGCGGGCGTCATAGGAGTGGGGGGCACGTTCCCGCCAACCTGATCGGCCAGGTCGCCGAAAACAGAATCGAACAAAGACGCGGCAACCTCGTAGCGCTCGGAGGTCATGGTGATGCGGATATGTTTGACTTGGGGTTCCATGAAATTTCCTTTCTGAAAACGTAACTCTTTATTCAATTTCTTCGGCAGAAATCACTTGTCTGCCATGTTCACGATCCTCAAAGAAGATATTTTCATCCTCATACTCAGCTTCCCCGCTCTGGTTGTCGTAGGGATCCATGCGGCAGAAGGCCTTGTCGGGTGTGAGGGGCTGCTGGAACTCATTGGAAGCCACGAGACGGAAGGGGTCGAGGTTGGCGAAATAATGGTCGCGGCGCACCTCGTTCCCTGCTCTGGCCGCGCCCTCGCCGTAGGAGGGATCACAGTAGAGCCAGCCGTAGGGAGCGATGTAGAACATGGCCCAGTCGTGGCTGCCGATGGAGTCGGGGGAGCAGGCCGAGCCCGACTGCCACTTGGCGGGGATACCCAGAGCGCGGCAAAGGGTAATGAAGGCCAATGCCATGGTACCGCAGTCGCCGTAGCCGTTCATGAGAACGAACTCGGGGATGTTCTCAATGAGCAGGTAGTCGCGGACGTAGGAGTAGCGGATGTGCTCGCAGATGTAGTCATACACGCGGCGGGCAAGGCGGAGGGGATCGGTTTCATTCCCTGCGATTTCCTTGGCCAGCATGGTGATGAAGGGGGTGAAACGAATGTGGGGGTACTGCTCACCCGTGTAGGAAGCCAGCTCCTCGGCGGTCAGACCATCCCCCACAGGAGGATACTCTGCACGGTCAAGATCCACGGCGGTATACTTCGCGCGGTTGACAAAGGAGTAGCGCACGGTATAGGTCGCTCCCGCTTCGCAGGGCACCTCCATGTAGGCGGTGCGGTGAACGTCTCCCGTCACCGTGACGGGGTGGGAGGAGGACAGGAGCTTGATCTCCTCTGCGGGCTGGGTGGCACATGCCACGGGGTAGGGGAACCAGATCTTCAATGTCTCTCCGGGCTTTTCGGCGTGAGGTTCAAGCTTCATCCAGTATTCCACCTCGTAGCGGAAGGCGCGGCTTCCCTTCTCACGCATGATGCGGATGTTCTCAGGGACGGCGGCTACGGTGTTGGGATCTTCATAAGCGGGGTTATACATCTTCTCCAGATCATGGGTATGGGTCTTGAAGATGTTGGAGATGGCCTGATGCTGGAAGCGCATTTCACCGTTTTTGAAGATGTAGTCCACGTTGCCTGAGGCGATGAAGGCATCCAGGGCGGTTTCATCCGCGGCAGGGTATCTGGCTTGCATACCTTTCACCACGTCAGCGCGGGTGAGGGGGTAGTCATCTAGTAGTTGGGTGGCGAAGATCTTCTGAATCTCCAGGCGTTTGCGAAGACACAGCGGAATGGGCCGGCTGAGCCAACAGTCTATGGCAGCTATCTCCCCTTCAAAATCCCCGGAAAAATGATACATCTTTACATTTTCGGGAAGACCTACGGACAGGTAGGACAAGTCGGTCATGGGAAGCTTCATATCGTTCATCAGGATGATTCTCCTTTCATTTTTTACCACTTATATGATACCATGTTTGATGAAAATTTGCAAGGGGGGTAAGGTATTTTTCACAAGAAATTATGATTTTTCGATTTCATATCCATGCCATATAAAAAACCACACAAAAACTTCGTAAACATTTTTTGAAGTCCTTGCAATATCCGAATAATTGTGTTATAATAAATAGGAATGCGGCAATGAAGGAAGGTAGATATGACCGCCATCAGTATCATTGAAAAAACCATTTCCGCATCGCGTTTCTGTGAACTTTCTGTATGCAATCGTAAATTCTGCTCACAAATCCGCATTTTTATCGTCTGTAAGAATGAAGAACCCATTTCATCCTTCATCAAGTAAAAAGGAATCCTACATGAAACATTTGTCGCGTATACTCGCATCCTTGCTCCTTACGGCCACCCTATTAACAGGATGCACCTCTCCTCAAACATCTCCCTCTGACACCGATGGATCTCTGGAAGTCGACGGTACGGAAACAGCGCTCATTCCCGATGATACCGAAACCGGCACGGAAGCAGAGCCCATGTTCAATCCCGATCCCGCAGATTCCAGCATCCCCGTTCTCTCGGTCGTTACCGCAGACCAAAAACCCATTACCTCCAAAACTCGCTATAAGAACGCCACCATCACGGTTACGGGGGCGAAATACGCCCACTACAATGTCTCTATGACTGCCCAGATCCGTGGACGAGGACATTCCTCCTTTGAAGGAGACGCCGAGCAAAACGAATACGCCAGCAAGAATTCCTACCGACTCAAGCTGGACGAGAAAACGAATCTGCTGGGCGTGGGAGAAACGGCGGACAAGGATTGGGTGCTGGTCTCATGCAAATACGATATATCTGCCTTGCGCAATTATCTGATATGGAATTTGGCCAATCGTTTGGGAACAATTCCCTACGTCCCCTCCTGTACATGGGTCAATCTCTACGTCAACGGGCAGTACCGCGGGATGTACACTCTCTGTGAAAAAATCGAGGTAGCATCTGATCGCGTAAATATCGACGAGAGTGCCTCCGAAGACCCCAATCGGGTGGGCTATCTCGTAGAGTACGACCTCCGCGGTGCTTACGATACGGGCGCCAAGAAGGATCTGACCTACTTCTATATCCCCGGTTTGGATGAATCCTTTGCCTGGGCGATCCAGAGCGAAGTTTACAACACCGAAGTCACCGCCGCCATCCGCACGCATCTGATCGCTTGTAACGAAGCCATCTTCAGCGGAGATCAAGGAAAAATGGCCGCGCTTGTGGATATGGCTTCCTTCGTGGATATGTTCATCCTACAAGAGCTTTCCAAAAACCCCGATGCGGGTTGCTCCAGCTTCTACATGCAAAGAGATGCAGGCGGCAAGCTTTTCCTCACCGCCCCCTGGGATTTTGATTTTGCCATGGGCACCTACAGCGTTGCGCAAACCACCTCTGGACTGGTGGCTGACGGAGAAGACGTCATGTCTCACCCCTGGTTTGAATTCCTTACAACCCAACCTTGGTTCATGAAGCTGGTGCTGGCACGCATGGAGCAGATTTCCCCTCTGGTAAAAAAGACCCTGCTACATGTAAAAGGATTGCAGGCTATGTTGGAACCCGCCGCTGATCAGAACGACGCTCTTTGGAACGTATATGGCGAGAAATTCTCCATCTATCCCTCCAATCAGGTTTCTGTCAAGTTAAAAAGCTATGAGGAGCACGTAGATTTCCTCATCAATTGGGTTGAAACACGTTGGGGACGTATGCTCAAAGAAGTCGAAAAAAGAACGAAATAACAAGAAAACCCTTTGCCTGTCTGCTGTACGCAGATTCGGCAAAGGGCTTTTTTATCGTGATCCATGGATTACATGTCTGCTTTGAGAAGCTTGATCCGCAGCTCCAATTCAAGAATGGTCTGGGAAAGCCCGGTGATTTCCGTGACGGTCGCATTGATGGCTTTCTCAATATCCTCGGTCACGGCATCGGTACGGGGACGGTATGTGGTATATGCCAATTCTCCCAGCCGAGCATAGGCGTTCTTGCGTTTGGTCTTAGTTTGACCGAGTTTGATCTTCAGAGCAGTCAAATCAGCTGCCTTACCGATGCTCTTTTTCATGTCGTCCATGAGGGAGGACGATTTTTCTTTCTGTGCCATATTCTTTGCTTTTCCTTTCGTTATGCAAATTCAATCATCGCGCAAACGGCATTATGATCGGAATAGAACTGCCCGCCTACGGGAATATCCTCCACCACGTAGCTCTCGATACAGTGGGCATCCGTAAATATATAATCGATTTTCACAGTGCGGTCAGGGAGCAAATGCCCAAAACCGTGGAAGGTACCGCCCAGGTCGGCGGTGCAGTCTACGGCGCCGCGGTGCGCCAAGGCGTCGGTGATGATCTTGATCTCCCGCGCTTCGGGGGTAGCATTGAAGTCACCTGTCAGAACAAAGTACTCTCTGTGGGAAGACATGTACTGCACCAGTTGCATAGCCCCCAGATAGCGGGCGTCCTTCCCTACGTGATCCAGATGGGTGTTGATGAAGTAAAACGGGAGAGCGACATCGTTATGCTTGATGAGCGCCGAAGTAAACATACGGGGACAACCGCTCTGATCGCCGCCGAAAGTGGATCCGGGAACAGCGGGGGTGGGCGATAACCAGATATTCTCCAGCGAAATGAGCTCTACCACATCCTTGCGATAAGCGATGAGCATGGCTTC
Organism: Eubacteriales bacterium; assembly: GCA_045645165.1. Taxonomy (GTDB): domain Bacteria; phylum Bacillota; class Clostridia; order Oscillospirales; family CAG-272; genus CAMEON01. The sequence goes on along the minus strand of JAZRIF010000186.1, from coordinate 28,875 downwards.
GCCGTGGTAATTCTTCTCACGACCACAACCCTGAACGGTGTAACCGGGCAAATGATCCCGCAGGCGTGCGCGCATGCTGTCGGTAACCTCCTGGAAGCCGATCAGGTCGGGTTTCTCTTTTTCCAATACTTCCACCACGCGATCAAACCGATTGGTAAAGGAATTGATTCCGTCTCCCGTATTGTCCACGCGCAGGTTGAAGGACATGATCTTCAGTTGAGTTCCCATAAGCACCTCCCAAAAAGGTTTTCATTTTGTTTATTATAGCACGGAAAAGATCGCTTGTCAAGATAGCCGCGGGAAAATAAAAAGATCACCTTTTCATTTGCGGTTTATCGGGGGGAAGGCAAGACTCTGCCTGTACTCGACAACCTCTAAAATTCAATCAAAAACGGCAGGTTCGTTCTCCGAAAAGAGACAACGAATCTACCGTTTTTGATAGAGTTACTGAGCGGAAGATGTATCTTCAATTTTGTCCTTCTTCTCTTCCTGCTTCTCCATTTTGATCTCCCAATGGATGATCACGGCCAGCAGGGCGCGGATGAGAATGACGATAGCCAAGGTAGCCAATTCCTTGAGGTCATGGACGATGACGGTATTGATGATCTCAGCACCCATCTTGAATTCAAGCGCCAAAGCAAGTGCGCGTCCCAGATCGATCACCACGTTGAAATGTCCGCGAGAACGAATGTGGCGAGCCAGGCGCACCAGGGCGCGGATGGAGCCGATCACGATGATGAGAATACCGATCAACTCCAGCGTAAAGGCCATGAACTCGGCAAAGTAATGGAGAATACGCTCGTACTGATCAATAAATGCTGCCATATTTTTTACACTCCTTTACGGATTCGTTACATAGCCCGACCATCCCGACGAGGTATGGCGGGTTCCGTCGTTTTGTACCCAATGGGCCTCCACACCGGGGAGAGACTCGATCAGGGCGAGTCCGTCTTCGACCGTCATGCAGAACAGAGCGGTGGAAAGAGCGTCTCCGTCCGCAGAGCTTTTGCAGACCACAGAGACCGACAGGTAGAGATCCTCGGGCATGAGGGTATCGGGATCAATGATATGGTGGTAGCGCTTGCCGTTCACCACATAGTAGCGCTGATAAGAACCGCTGGTCACGAGGGATTGGCCACTCAGCGCCAGATAGGCAAAATAGGGATCCTCTGCCCCCTCGTCGGGATTCTCGATGCCCACCGTCCAAGGCGTTCCGTCACCCTTTAAGCCAACGGTACGGACGTTACCGCCCACGTTGATGACGTAACCCGTGATTCCCTTCTCCTCCAGCGAGCGCGCCACCATTTCCACGGCGTAGCCCTTGGCAATGGCGCCCACGTCCAGAGTCATTTCGGGGTCGGTGATGGTTACCGTGGAGTTTTCCTCGTCGATCACCAGACAGTTGATATCGGTATGGGCGGCGGCGGCAGTCAGCTTGTCCATGGGAGGAATCTCTGCCGCAGAAGGATCACTCATGCCCAACTCGCGGTAGTCGTGCCAGATGGAAAGTACGCTACCCATGGCGATATTGACTCGTCCATTGGTTTTCGCGTGCATTTCCTTGGCGTACAAAAGCATGTCGATGATACGGCGATCCACGGTTACGGTGCGGTGGGCGCCGTCCACCAGCTCGTTGATGGTACAGAGGTTCTCCAGACCGTCGAAGCGGTGATAGATGGTGAACAGGCGGTGGTAATCCCGAAGCTCGGCCAGGATATCCGCCGCCACCGCGTTGAATTCCTCCCGGGTAGTCGCATACCCCGTGATGGTGGTCACGGTATCGAAATAATCAAAGGAATATTCCGAAAACTTTTGGAGCTCATTTTCAGACTCTTTTTCACAGGAGGAAATCATCATACAGGAGAGCAGCATGATGATCAGCAATGCGGTGGAAATCAATCTTTTTTTCATAGTAACCTTTTCTGTTTGAAAAATGGGAGGCAGAGCCCCCCATTTTCATAGATCAAATCATTAGCCGATCTTAGCGGCAGCCTTGGTCAGACCATTGACCAGAATGGTGCAGCCGGCAGTCTTGACCTCGTCGGTACCGTAGTTGTCAGCGGCGCAGAGAGCCACGATCTCGGTAGCGGTCTTGCCAACGCAGAGAGCGTTGAAGGCGTCAGCCTGCTCGAACCACTCCTTAGCGGCACCACCCCAAGCCTCCATACCGTAGTTCGCACCCAGCTCGCGCTTGGAGGAAACAGCCTTAGTGGTATCGAAGGTAGAAGCGCCGACGGTGTTGAAGGTGAAATCAACCTGTACGCAGTCGGAAGCGGCAACCAGAACCTTACCCTCGGCGTCAACAGCGGCGGCGAAGATGGTGGTTTCAACCTTGTTGGAACCGGCTACATCCTTGCCCTCGTCATCCTTGGACGCATCCTTGAGAGTCTGCTCGGTGTTCATACCCAGCTTCAGGGTAGAAGAAGCGGTAGCGGTAGAATCAGCGAGATTCGCGAAAGCCTTCTCGATGGCACCCACGAACTCGTTGATCATGATGGTGCAACCGGCGGCAACCACGTCAGAGGTGCCCTTGTTGCCCTCGGCTACCAGAGCCTTGATCTCGGAGAGGGTCTTACCAACTACGAGAGTCTCGAAAGCGTCGGCCTGCTCGAACCACTCCTTGGTAGCGCCACCCCAAGCAACCATGTTGTAGTCCTTGCCCTGCTCGTACTTGGTCTTGAAGCCATCGTTGGCAACAGCCTTGCCCTCGCCGGTGTACTTAACGGTGTTTTCAGCGGTATCCAGCTGGCAAGCAACAACCTTACCGTCGGCGTCAACGGTGATGACAGCGGCGGTGATGGCAACCTTACCCTGACCGTCTACGGGCTTACCTTCGTCATCGGTGGTAGCATCGGTGACAGAGGGAGTGGAGGTGTAGACACCCAGACCCATCTTCAGAGTGGCAGGTGCCTTGTCGCAAGCGACGAAAGCAGAAACGGACAGAAGCATGAGAACGCTGAGAAGAACGCAAATAAGCTTTTTCATGAGTATTCTCCTTGAATTTTTTTATTTTCGTGTTACACACACGGATAAAATTGTATCACACACGACCGTTTTTGTCAATACCTTTTGGTGTTTTTTTGTTCATTTCGACACTTTCGTAGGAATTACCGAATTTGGACGCGACGTACTGCGAAACTACCGCAAAGTCCTACAAAAATACCCGAAACCGTACCCGTCACCGCCAGCACGATGAGGTAGTAGCCCAGCTCGGCGGTGCCCAGCAGGAGCATGGCCATAAGGATCTGACCTACGTTATGCATGACGCCTCCCGCCACGCTGACACCCACGGTGGACAGAAAATTCAGCTTCCGCAAAATCGTCATGACGAGCAGGCTGAGACATCCACCTGCAATACTGTACGCGAAGGTCATGGGATTGCCGAACAGCAGGGATACGGCCACGATACGTACGAAGGAAACCGAGGCGGCTTCCTTCCATCCAAAGCGGTAGAGAATGAAAATGATGGCGATATTGGGGAGTCCCAGCTTGACACCGGGCACGGCCGCCACCAAAGGCGGAAGCAAGCTCTCCACCCAGGCAAATACCATGGCGACGGCGGTACAGAGCCCCAAAAAAGCGATCGTATGGGCTTGTTTTCTCATATACGATCCTCCTTATGCGACAATGTCGGGTCCTTCCCCATCGGCTTGGGTGACCGTCACGACCACCTTATGGGGCAGGCAGACAATGCTCTCTCCATCCCTGGATATGGGCTTATGAGCGGCACAGATACCGTCGGGGCAGGTGGCCGTCTCCACAAAGGCTTCTCCCTTTCGGATGATCAGGAGATTGAGTTCTTCCCCATTCTCCCCCGTGCGGATCTCAACGGTGCGATCCTCCGCCAAGGAATAGGTGCCGAAGGCTTTGCCGTCCACCGTGACCGTAACGGTATTCCCTTCTCCGCGAAGGAAGTAAATGGCGAGTCCCGCCAGCGCTACGATCAACAGCAGGGCCGCAATGAAAATGACGTCGTTTCTGAACTTACGCCCACCGCCGTCGGCGGTGGGCATGGTTTTGTTTTGATTCATAGATTCCATTTAATTCTTGGTTTCCTGGATGATGTCGCGGGGATGCACGTCGGCGGGAATATCCGGGAAGATCACCTGCTTCATGCAACCCGTGGGGCAGGCTTCGGCGCAAAGACCGCAACCCTCACACTTATCATAATCAATTTTCGCCAGATTATTCGTGACCGAGACGGCGCCGTGAGGACAAACCTTCTCGCACTTCTTACAACCGATGCAGGCGTTCTTGCAGACCTTACGGGCGTCGGCGCCCTTATCGGTGTTGCTGCACATGACCACGGCCTCGGTTTCTTGAGGAATCATGGAGATGATGTGCTTGGGACAGATGGTCTCGCAAAGACCGCAACCCAGGCACTTGGAGGTATCCACGTGGGCGATGCCGTCCTTCATGCAGATGGCGCCCGCGGGGCAAGCGGCGGCACAATCACCGAGGCCTACGCAACCGAAGCGGCAGGCATCGGGACCGGCGTAGAGCATAGCGGCGGCTTTACAGGAGGTAATGCCGTCATAGGCGGCCTTTTTGGTAGTAGCCTCACAGTTACCGTTACAATGGACAAAGGCCACCACATCCTCAGGAGCCTCTACCTCGATACCCAGAACCTCACCCAGTTCCTTGGCGGTGGTTTCGGCGCCGGGAACACAGAGGTTGGGCTTAGCGGTTCCTTCAGCCACGGCAGCGGCGTAATCGTCACAGCCCTTGTAGCCGCAGGCTCCGCAGTTAACGCCGGGGAGGCAAGCGCGGACGGCCTTGACCTTCTGATCCTCTTCCACGGCAAAAAAGTGGGAGATCAGAGCCAGCAGAATACCCAGAATCAGGGCTACACCGGCTACCACGCCAAAGGCGATCAAAATATCCATTACGTTCATACGGCACCTCCCTTACGCGAAGAGCGCATCCACGATCCCCGCAAAGCCCATGAAGGCCAGGGAGATAAAGGAAGCGGCGATGAGGGTGACGGCCAGGCCGCGGAAGGGCTTGGGGATATTGGTCTCGTCGATGCGGGAGCGCAGACCCGAGAACAGCACCATGGCCAGGAGGAAGCCTAGACCTACGCCCAGAGAGCTGACCATGGATTCCAGGAAGTTGTAGCCATCGGTGATGTTGTTGATGGCGACACCCAGCACGGCGCAGTTGGTGGTGATCAGGGGCAGGTACACGCCAAGACCCTTATGGAGTGCGGGGGAGAATTTTTTCAGAAGGATCTCCACCATCTGCACGAGGGCGGCGATAACCAGAATGAAGACGATGGTCTGCATATAGCCAAGCCCCACCTTATCCAGCAAGAAATACTGGATGGGCCAGGTCACGGCGGTGGCCAGGAGCATGACCGCGGTGACCGCGATGCCCATGCCCGTAGCCTGATCCAGCTTCTTGGACACGCCCAGGAAGGGGCAGATACCCAGGAAGCGAGCCAGCACGTAGTTATTGACCAGTACCGAGGAGAGCAGAATGACGATGAGGGATTTGAACATTTCCATTACTGTGCCTCTCCTTTCGCAGATTCATTATGCACATTGGTTACATCGCATGCGCCGGTGTGGCAGTTCCCTGCATTGGGACAGCCCGCGCAGGAAAAGCTCTTCTTGAGGGGAGCCTTGCCGCTGGTGATGACATAGACCAGCGCGATGAGAAGGCCGTAGACCATCATACCGCCGGGAGCCTTGACCAGCACCTCGATCTTGTAGGGCTCCAGGAAAGGAATGGCGATGCCGGCAAAGGAGGCGGCGCCGAAGACCTCACGGATGGTAGCCATAGCCACCAGAGCCAGGGTAAAGCCCAGACCCATACCGATGCCGTCCAGGGCAGACTTGCCCACCGAGTTCTTACCCGCGAACATCTCGGCGCGACCGAGGATGATGCAGTTCACGGTAATGAGGGGCAGGTACACGCCCAGCATATCATACAGAGCGGGGAAATAGGCTTGTACGATCATCTGTACGATGGTCACGAATCCCGCGATCACCACGATGTAGCAGGGGATGCGCACCGAGTCGGGGATGATCTTACGAAGCAGGGAGATCAGAATGTTGGAGCAGACCAGCACGGCCAGGGCAGCGATACCCATACCGAAGGCGCCCGCCACGTTGGTGGTGGTAGCCAGAGTGGGGCAAGTGCCGAGGATCAGCACGAATACGGGGTTTTCCTTCAGGAGTCCCTTCAGGAGAACAGACATGCTACTGTTATTCTTCATTTGCGGAGCCTCCTTCCAGAATTTGTACGGATTCGAATGCGCGCTCGATGGCCTTCAGGTAAGCATTGGTGGTCACCGTAGCACCCGAAATGGCGTCGATTTCCTTGTAGTCAGCCTGGGTCTTACCGTCAAACTGACCGTAGAACTTCTCGTCGGCGCAGGCGTCACCAAAGCCCTTGGATTCGCCTTGGGATACTGTCAGACAATCAATGATCTTGCCGTCGGGGGTCACGGATACCTTGATGCGTACCGGCACGGGATCACCGTAGAAGTGCTCGCCGGTCATGGCGTAGCCCTGAGCATCCAACTCAAAGATATAGTTGCCGGTAGCGGTCTTTTCAGCCTTCTTCAAGGCCTTGGGAAGGTTCTCAAAGGCGGTGATGTCGATCTCCTCGGAGGTAGTGGCGGTAAGGATGGCGTGGGCGGTCTTGACGGTATCGTTCTCGGTATTGCCGGTCTCGTCAACGGGGATGAACTCCTCGCCGATGACGTAGACGTAGCCCTTGCCGTTATCGGCGGTGTAGACGGCGTCGATGCCCTCGATCACCTCGGAGATAAAGAGCTTGGTGAACTTCCCTTCTCCTGCAGGCAGAGCGGCGGAGAGGTTGTCGTTCAGGATCTGAGCGGGATCGCGGAGGTCAACAGAGCCGCCGCCGAGGATGATGGCGGTGTTCAGCGCGTCCTTGATGGCGTCCTTATAGGCGGCGGTGGTCTTGGTGGCGCCGGAGATGGTGTCTACGGTATCCACGCCTGCGGAATCCTTACCGGTGAAACTCTCACCGAAGGTCTTCTCATAACCCAGGGTCTCGGAAGAACCGAGGCAGACAGCGCCGGTGATGACGCCCTCGGCGTTGACGCCGCACATGATGATCATACCGGAGCCGTAGCCCGTGGTGGTCATACGCACCACGTAGCCGCCATTAGCTTCTTTATAGACCTCATTGACGGTTGCGGGCAGAGTGAAGGTAGAAATATCCATTTTCTCAAAGCCTTGACCATCGGGCATGACCTGCAGCAGAGCCTCATTGGCAGCCGCATTCTGATTTTCGGCAATAATGGGAGCGGTAATCTGGTTGGTGATGGCCAAAAGGATCGCCATAACGGCGCAGATGCAGACCAGAACCAGGGTACTCGTTACGGATTTTTTCATGCTTTCTTCCCTCCTGTTCCAAATACTTTGTGCTTCGTCCAGGAGCTGATGTAGGGAGTCAGGATGTTCATGAACAGAATGGCGAAGGATACACCCTCGGGATACAGGCCGAAGTAGCGGATGAGGAAGGTAATGAGACCCGCGCCGACACCGAAGATGATCTTACCCCAGGGGGTAGCGGGGGAGGTGACGTAGTCGGTGGCCATGAAGAAGGCGCCGATGAACAGACCGCCCGACAGGATGGCGGCGAGAGCGGCCATGGGATCCATACCCTCCATGAAGAAGGAGGCCAGGAACACGGTACCCACGAAGGCTACGGGGATCTGCCAGGTGATGACGCGACGGATCAAGAGATAGACCAGGCCAATGAGGAGCGCCAGAGCGCAGGTCTCACCGATGGCACCGCCGTGGTTACCCAGGAAAAGATCCAGAAGAGAGGTTGCTTCCGCGGAGGCCAGAGGGGTCGCGCCCGAGGTAGCATCCACACCCGAGGGGAACGCGGCCTTTGTCATAGCGCCAAAGGCCACCAGCATGAATACGCGGGCAGTGATGGCGGGGTTGACCACGTTGCAGCCCAGACCGCCAAAGAGGCACTTGACCACAACGATAGCAAACAGAGCGCCGATCACGCACTGCCACAGGGGGATATTGGCGGGGAGATTGAGGGCCAGCAGAAGTCCCGTAACGGCGGCGGACAGGTCGCCCACGGTTTGCTCCTTCTTGGTGATCAGTTGAAACAGCGCCTCAAAGCCTACGGATGCGGCCACGGTGACGGCGATCACCAGAAGGGCGCGCAAGCCGAAGATGACGACACCGGCCACGGTGGCGGGCGCCAGGGCAAGAAGCACGTCCAGCATGATGCGGGAGGTGGACTTACCGCTGTGGATATGAGGGGAGACAGACAGGGTCAGTTGCTTATTCATGACTTACTTCCCTCCTTTGCTTTTTCTTCTTTCAGGAATGCCTTGGCCAGCTTATTGGTCTGAACCAGAGGACGGTTGGCGGGGCAGACGAAGCTGCAGCAACCGCATTCCATGCAGGCGTTCAGGGACAGATCCTCCAGCATGGCGGCATCCTTGTTCTTGTACGCCTTGGCGATGGCGGCGGGAGCCAGACCGAAGGGGCAGGTATTGGTGCAGGCACCGCAACGGATGCAAGCGGTGGTCTTGGGGAGCTTGGTCTCCTTGGCAGTCAACGCCAAAATGGCGTTGGTATTCTTCAGGATAGGCGCTGTGGTGTCGGGGACGGTGATACCCATCATGGGGCCGCCGTAGATCACCTTATCGGGGGTCTCGGTGAGACCGCCGCAGAAGTCGAACACATCGGACATAGCCGTGCCTATGGGTACGATGACGTTTGCGGGCTTTCCAACCGCACCGCCGTCTACGGTTACAATCTTCTCTACGAGGGGCATACCCGTCTCCAGATAGGAGCCGATGGCGGCCAGGGTGGTGCAGTTGACCACGATACAACCCACGTCAATGGGAAGCTTACCCACGGGGACGGTACGACCTATAGTATGGTAGATCAGCACCTTCTCGCCACCTTGGGGATACACAGCAGGGAGAACCTTGACGGTGAAGGTACACTTCCCTGCCTCGGTCACCTCATTCATGAGGCCCATCATAGACTTGATGGCCTCCTTCTTGTTGTTCTCAATGCCAATGACAATATTGGAAATACCGAAATGCTGTTTCATGGCCAAAAGCGCCCGCTTCATATCGGCCGTGCGGTCGAGCATGGTACGGGTATCCGACGTAATGTAGGGCTCGCACTCGGCACCGTTGATCACGAGACACTCAATGCGGCTCGGGTCAACATTGAATTTGACGTGCGTCGGAAAACCCGCGCCGCCAAGACCCACAACACCGCTCTGCTTGATAGCCTCAAGCAGCGACTCGCGAGAGTCCACGACGGGGGGAGTCAGAGCCTCGTCGGGAGTCATTGTCCCATCTGACTCAATCACAACGGCGGGAACCGTCGTTCCGTTGGACAGCAAATAATCCGTGATCTTGGTCACCTTACCCGATACCGAGGCGTGCATGGGAACGGACACGAATCCGCCTGCTTCGGCAATCAGGGTGCCGACCTTGACCTCCTGCCCCACCTTCACGACGGGCTTCGCCGGTGCGCCGATGTGCATAGACATGGGGATGGTCACCGTTTGGGGCGGCGGCATGGACACAGCGGCCATATGTTGGGTGTTTTTTCTGTGGGGCACGTGTACCCCGTGAAGAGAAAAAGCCATATTTCTACTACCTTTCTTCAATTTGTATGCGGAGATTTTCGGTCGCCGCACATAAATATACAGTATAAATTATAATACATTTTTCTCTTTTTGTCAATGCTTTTCGGTAATATATTTGAGCCTTTTACATGGAAATCTTCGGTGGAACGGTCATTTTTTGTGAAAAATGTAACAAATCATTTCTGTGGACAATTTTGACCAAAAGCCTTTACTTTCAAAGCTATCTATGGTATAATGTGTATGAATTGATTTTCCGAGAAAAGGAGCCGTATCATGTTCTCCCCCTCTATGCCCTTCTTCAGCGATCTGCACGTACACACCAACCGTTCCCTCTGTGCGCCTCGTACCACCGAGCCCGCCTCATACATTCCTTATTGTGAGTCCGAGGGGATCCGTCTCATCGGTATATCCGATCACGTCTACCCCACCCAAATGATCCATGATTACGGGTATCCCGAAGAGACCCGCATCTCCCGCCTGCTCTCCCTGCGACCCGCTATCAAGGAAGCCAACGAAAGCTCCAACGTTCGTTTCCTTTTCGGCTGTGAGATCGACTACTTCGATTGCGTGGGGCATCCCTACATATCCCCCGAGGAGAGTCTGCACTTTGACTACGTCCTCTTCGCCTCCAGCCACATTCTCAACTATCCGCACATGTACACCGCTTACGACCTCACCTCCCCCGACGTGCTTCGTAAGCTGACGGTGGAGCGCTTCATCGCCGCCTGCAAGCTGGATTATCCCGTACCCATGGGCATTTGCCATCCCCTGTACCCCATCTGCAGTCCCCACCAAGCCGAGATCATCGATGGCATCTCCGACGGATGTCTGAACGAATGCTTCTCCATGGCGGCGGAAAAGAACATCAGCATTGAGATCCACGCCTGCCTCTACCGCCAGGATACTCCTTTGAACGAGTACGGCCTGTCCGACCGTTACCTCCGCATCCTGTCGGCGGCCAAGGATTGCGGTTGTAAGTTCCACTTCGGCTCGGATGCCCACGAGCCCAAGGCCTTTATCGGCAGTCACGACCGCCTGCGAAAGGCGGCGGAGCTGATCGGCATCACCGAAGACCACCTCTGGGACGTGGCCCGCGGCATTCTGCCCCAAAGATAACCGTCCGCAACGGTTCAACATTTTTTCATCATTATAAAAACGCACACAGAAAGGATTTACCGTGATGAAACTGAAAAAAAGTTTGCTTCTGATCCTCTGCTCATCTCTCCTGATGGGCAGTTGCATGACCTCCTGCCGTAAGGATCCTCAACCCTCCGACGAGACCCTGGCAGAGACCTCCGCCCCCACCGATACAGAAAGGGAAACTACCGCCGAAAGCGAAAGCGAGACCGAGGGTGAGACCGAATTCGTAGAGCCCACTCTTGTAGGTCCCTACGCCGATACCATCATGCTCTCCAACCGTCTGGCCGACGGAGTACAGGCCTACTACGCCAACCCCAAGCGGACAGCCTACCACATTGAAAACCGGAACATGAGTCTGGAATACACCCTGTCCTCCGCGGGCAGCAATCTGGTAACGGCGCTGAAAAACGCCAAGGGACAAACCTACCTGAAGGACACCATGGACGTCTTCGTCACCATGGCTGACGGCAAGACCTATCTGGCCTCGGAGTCCACCGCCGCGCCCCATACCAATATCTACCGCATGGGCTACTACTACTACGACGCCCACATCATGGGACAGAACTTCATGGGCGGCTCGCCCATCGTCAAGGAAATGCCCTTCACCATCAACAAGTCCACGATCAAGAGCAACCAAGTGACGAATTTTCAGGTGAAGGACGGTGTGATCTCCTATACCGCCAACGGCTCCGACCCCTACGTCTATACCGTCTCGAACAAGAACAAGGAGGGGCTTGGCTTCTCCGCCGAGGAGTACAATGCGGTGCAGTTCTCGGTCAAATCCACCGCCACCGAGGGCAACCTCTACTTCATAGCCGGAAACAGTACCGCCCACAACTCCGATCAGGAGGTACGCTTTGATCTGGAGCCCAACGGCGAGTGGAACACCTATACCGTGGCGCTGAACACGGTTCCCGACTACACCGACAGGGTCACCTCCCTGCGCTTCGATATCGGCAACGCCGGCGAGCAGGTGGAGATCAAGGACATCAAGGCGGTCAAGCTGGACACCTCCGCTCCCGCCATTCTGCTGGACAGAACCTTCCACACCTACTCCGACAAGATGAATCAGGTGCTTCATTTCGTGGCCACCGAGCAAGTGGAGGGTATCAAGGGCATGGGCTATGTCACCAACATTCCCGCCGACACCGTAGCCAAGCTCGTCGTGAAGGATGCGGGGGGCACCCACGATTCCCTGGACGGCGTGGACTTCGCTACCGTGGAGTACGCGGGCTTTGACATCAAGGGCGTTGGCGTGCTGGGCTTCATCCTTCTGCCCCACGAGAACAGCGGCAAACTGGAGGTAACCCTGAAGGACGGTACTTATACCATCACGCAGACGGCCTGCCCCAAAGACGGCGTCATGAAGGCCAACCCCAACAGTACCGCCGACGACTTCTACATGGGTCACCGCCTCTACACCGACGAGACCCACGACTTCACCGCATTTCTGAAGGAAGCCGAGATCGAGCGCCATCCTCTGGAGACACTCAGCGGCGATAGCTACAAGGGCTACGACGCTCTGCGCGGCGCCTACCAGTTCAGCATCGGCAGCACAGGCTTCAACGAGCCCTTCTTCAACGAGTGGAACCGCCACTACTCCGCCGCCGTCACGGTGGAGGCGCCCGATGACCGCAACATTTACGTCTACTCCTACGCCACGGGCGGTTGCGGTGAGAACGCTGTCCTTCTGGATAAGAACGGCCTGCTCCTGCCCATTCCCGTCATGATCTACAAGAACTTCAAGGGCGAGAACGAGGAGCCTGTATTCGACCCCGGTGATCCCTCCTACTCCGAGACCTACTTCCCCGTCTCGGTCAAGGCGGGTGAGAAGACCGAGCTGACGGTTTTGAACCTCTACCAGAACTGGGGACAGATGCCCCTGAAGCAGCTCTCCTCCATCCAGTTCTTCTGGCCCTACTACCACCTGTCTCTGGGCACCACCGAGACCAGCTGCATCTGTCCCATGTACAGTGCCCGAGACCTCTGGACGCTCCCCGACTTCCGCTCCATGTCCATGCCCTACTGGTTCGAGCTTCCCGAGGGCCAGGGCTACAGCAATCAGCCCCAGCACACCCACGGCGGCTATCAGTACTTCCTCCAGTACACCGATGCCGATGGCAACTATTCGGCTACCGAGAACTACCACAACGACATCATCTCCTCGGGTCCCGTCTACACCGACGTCAAGATGGATTATATCTCGGACGACGGACGCGTGAAGGTCTCCTACAACCATCTGGAGATGCCCGAGACCGACGAGCTCCGCGCCTACTACGAGATCAACTACGAGATTCTGGAGGATATCTCCATCGCGGATTTCGCCAAGGATTTCTCCTTCTACTCCTTTGAAGGCTACGCGGGTGCCTACCGCAAGATCGGCTATCTGAGCGAGGGCAACAAGATCGTCCACGGCAAGGTGAACGCCCAGTCCACCCCCGAGGTCATCAAGCTGGGAGATACCTTCCCTTACGTGGCTCTCTACGATCTCAATACCTCCGACTCCTCCTTCGTCAACAACAACGTCAATCTGGGCGTTATCATCGCGGATTCTCAGTTCACCATCGGCGGCAAGGACTGCGACGCGGGATTCGTCATGGTGGGTAAGAACTCCAAATATAGCCTCTCGCTGGATCTGGGCGCCACCACCCTCAAGGCGGGCGATACCATGAAGCTCTGCCTCATCATCTCCCCTTGGGGCTTCTACACCTCCACCGATGACAAGAATATGCAGGCCATCCGCGAGAACACCTGCCTGAACGGCGTGAAGCTGACCGTGCAGGACGGCGAGGCTCTGGACAGTACCTATATTCCCCAGATCAAGTCCGTCAACGGAAAATCCGCCGAGTTTACGGTATCGGGCGGTAGCAACAACAAGGCTGTGCGCGTGTACGGCTTTGAGAAGATGACCGCTCCCGTGATCTACGAGAAGGTGAACGGCGAGTGGGTCAAGCTGGAGGTCAGCTCCGCCTCTACCCCTGACAAGAAGGGCTACGCCCACAGCTACGACGGTTACGCCGTGTACTACGACCGTAACGGCACCTACTCCTACGCCTTCGCCTTCAACATGGACGGCGTTAAGAGCCGCACCTTCAAGGTGGTGGCCGACACCGACTTTGCCGGTTGGCCCGATAGCGGCGATACCCCCGTCGATCAGATCTCGCTTCCCGTCTACGTCGATGCCGAAGGTCTGCACCTGGCCACCCGAAACGGCGCTACGGGAATCGACGATGCCGTGCTGGCCGAGGACAAGAGCTACATCCGTATTCACGGCTATGGCGACGGCGCCGGCGAGTCCTTCTTCACGGTATTCAAGAACTCCGACATGACCCCCACGGGACACTTCCTGGTGGTCAAGTGCCGCATTCCCGAGACCAACAAGACCGCTTCGGAATTTGAGTTCTTCATCAGCACCACCCACTCGGGCGCTTATGCGGGGGATAGCTTCCATATGCGCAGTATCCCAGCCGACGGAGAGTGGCATTACCTCATCGCGGACCTTTCCCAGCAGAATCTTCCCACCTTTGAGGCGGATTCCGCAGGCTCTTACACCGCCCTGCACCTGCGCTTCGACGTGTTCAACGTCGCAACGGCACCGAGTGAGTACGTGGATATCGCCTACGTAGGCATTGCCAACAGCCTCACCGACATCTGCGACTTCCAGAAGACGGGTATCGGTGAGATCTACAAGGGCGGCGCCAAGGTGGACACCCTTGATTTCGCCACGGGCGGCTCCTCTCCCACTCCCGACACTCCCGATGAGCCCGCCGACCTCGTTGATCCCGCCTCGGGTTGGAGCGTTTCGGATATCCGCTACGCCTCCATGATCGACTTCATCAACGGCACGGGTGACGGCGACGGCGCCTACGAGGCCCGCGGCACCAATTCCTCCAAGCCCTTGGACTTCATCGCCTACAAGAACACCACCGTGGACGGCGGCAAGCTGGCCCTGGCGGGCTGGGCTGTGGCCGAGGGCGGTATCGACAAGTATATGTGGTCTGCCGACGGAGGCAAGACCTGGAACGAGTGCAGCCTGTACAACCGTAACGGCTTCTCCGACGTGACGGGCAATCACGGCATTTATGATTCTGCCAAGCAGTTCTTCTCCTCCACGGGCTACGACGTGGCCGACCATCCTGACAAGATCGTATTCCAAGGCTCGGAGGGCATCCCCTCGGGCGTCTGCGCCGATCTGTCCGGCCTCACGGGCCAAACGGTAGACGTGGTCTTCGCCCTGGTTCCCCTGAACGATCCCGACGGGCTGTGCATCATGGCCGTCATTGAGGACGTACAGGTAAACGAATAATTCTTCCTTTTTGAATTACGAGGGGGAGTCGCAAGCGCTCTGCGCCTGTGGCTCCCCCTTTGGCATTTCAAGTCAATTTTTCTACAAAAACAGGAAAAATCGCCAAATTTCTCATATATCTTCAATATTGACTTTCTACCTCGGAAAAGATATAATTATATACAACAATTATTTAAGAAGGAGTACCCTATGAAATTTCTGTCCGTTCGCACCTTTTCCCTGCTTCTGGTCGTGCTGATGCTCCTGACTGTGGCCTTCGCATCCTGCGACAAGACCCCCGACGAGCCTGCCGAGACGACTGCTCAAAGCAATGTGGAAACCAACGCCACCACCGAGGCCGAGACCAAAGCCGAGGTTACGGTAGAACCCGAAACTTCTGTTGAGACCGAGACCTCCGTTGAGACTGAGACTTCCGTTGAGACTGAGACCTCCGTTGAAACCGAGACCTCCGTTGAAACCGAGACCGTCCCCGGTCCTTGGTATTTCCGTGTATCCTACGTTATTGAGGGTACAGATGAGAAAAAGCCCTCCGAAAAAGTCCGTAGCGATGAAGAATGGATGCCCATGGATTTGATCATTGACTCATCTGTCGGTATCTTTGACGGTTGGTACACCAGTCCCTCCTACGAGGAATCCACTCGCTTTAGTTCCTATACCCACGACAAGAAGGATGTCACCCTGTACGGCCGTGTTCTCCCCGTGCTCACCATTGCCGAGGCTCTGGAGCTTTGCGGCGAGCCTGGCAACATCACCACCGAGCGCTACTACATCCGCGGCATCATCGAGACCATCAAGAACGGTGCTTACGGCCAGATGATCATCAAGGATAACACCGGTTCCATCGAAGTATACGGCACCTACAGCGCCGACGGCTCCATTGGCTATGCCCAGTTCGAGTACAAGCCCGTCAAGGGTGATGAGGTTCTGCTCCACTGCATCCTGCAGAACTATAACGGCACCAAAGAAGTTAAGAACGCCCGCCTGATCGAGTATGTCAACAACCAGGGTAACATTGACGTTTCCCAGTACGCCGATGCCACGATCTCCGAGGCTCGCGATGCCGAGAAGGGCGCCAACCTCAAGATCAAGGGCGTAGTCGCCCGCATCACCTACGCCAACGGCATGAAGCCCAGCGGCTTCATTCTGATCGACAACGGCGCGTCCATCTATGTCTACGACGGCGATGCCGCTCAGCGCGTTCAGATCGGCAACACCGTTGAGATCGCAGGCACCAAGGATTACTGGATCCTGGATTCCGAAATTGCCGGCGCCGAAAAGTTCGGCTACAAGGGCTGCAATCAGCTCACCGACTGCATCCTCATCTCCAACGACAACAAAAACACCGCCTTCGATACCGATTGGGTACAGGAGATCACCGTCAAGGAGCTTCTGAACACCCCTGTCACCGAGGACATCACCACTCTGATCTACAAGGTCACCGCTCTGGTCAAGGAGGTTCCCGGCAACGGATTTACCAACTTCTACTTCTTTGATCTGGACGGCGAGACCGGTAACTACACCTACTCCCAGTGCAACGGCAGCGACTTCGAGTGGCTCCGCGAATTTGACGGTAAGATCTGCACCGTCTACATCACCGCGCTGAACGCCAAGTCCACCGGCACCTCCTGCAACTTCCGCTTCCTCCCCATCGCCGTCATCGACGAGGGCTACAAGTTTGATACCACCAAGGCTCCCGAGTTCGTTCTGGAGTACAACGTCATGGATCTCTTCAAGACCGAGTACACCGGTAACCCCATGCTGGAGCTGCCCACCACCCTCTCCTCCGAGCTTCTGGGCTTTGAGGGCGTGACCGTGACCTACACCTCCTCCAACGAAAACTCGGTTGTCTTCACCGAGAAGGACGGCAAGCTGGTTATGGATTGCCTGTCCGCCGGTAAGGCTACCGTGACCGTCACCGCTACCTACGGCGATTACACCGCCACCGAGACCATTGAGATCACCGTCGCCATCGCCGACGATCAGGCATACGGCGACGTGCAGAGTGCCATTGACGCTGAGCTGAACGACGAGGTCACCATCAAGGGTATTGTCGGTCCTTCCCTGGTCAACCGCAACGGTTTCTACCTCATCGACGAGACGGGCATGATCGCTGTGATCGTCAATGACGTAGCCATCTTCGCCGACATTGAGATCGGTCAGGAGATCGTCATCACGGGTATGCGTGACAAGTTCCACAACAATGAGGGCGGCACCCATGCGGGTCAGACCTGCATCTCGGGCGCTACCGTTGTGGCCAACTACTACGGCCAGCATGACTACGACACCTCCCACTTCGTCACCGATAAGACCTTGGCTGATTTCCGTAATCTGGACGTCACCGTAGACTATTCTACCACGGTCTTCGTGCTGAAGGCTACCGTTGTCTTCAACGAGACTCCTTACTACACCAACTGCAATCTGACCGATGCCAACGGCAACAAGGTCACCCTGTACTGCTCCAGCGGTAAGCAGTACGGCTTCCTCAAGCAGTTTGCGGGTCAGGAGGTCACCATTGAGTTGACCGCCTGCAACTGGAACAACAAGACCTTCTGGGCCGGCTGCGTCCTGTCCGTCATCACCGAGGACGGCAAGGTGATCAACTCCCTGAACTTCGACAACAACTGATCCACTTCTAAGCAAACGTAAACCCAAAGGGGTGTCTCACCAAGCGTGAGACACCCCTTTTCTTGCCTCCCGCGTAGTGGCGCGGAGGCGATTATCCGTATATTTCTTTGGACCTCTTCAATCCTTCGATGGGATCCATCAGAGAGCTGTACTCCAGACCACAAGCGCCCGTGTAGCCCGCTCGATCAATAGCATCGAAGATGAATCGATAGTTGAGCTCCCCCTCCCACAGGTCGTGGCGGCCGGGATGACCTGCCGCGTGGAGGTGGGCGATGAGGTCGAGGTTCTTCGTCACGGTGGGAATGATGTCCCCTTCGGTGACCTGCTGGTGGTAGATGTCGTAGACGATTTTCACGAAGGGTGAATCTACCTCGCGAACGATATCGAAGGCTTCCGCGGCGGTGGTGAGATAGTAGCCGCGGTGATCCACCTTGACGTTCAAGGGCTCAGGCATGACGGTCACACCGTACTGTTCCAGAATGGGTTTGGCCTGTCGCAAAGTCTCCACAATAGCGGCGTGTTGCTCAGCGCGCGGGGCACCCGTATCGTTCCCCACCTGAGTGATGAGCTTCTTCACGCCCAGCTTCCCGGCCGCTTCACAAGCCTCCCTTAGGGCGGTCAGCCACAATCCCCGGCAGTCGGGGGTAGTCAGCCGATTCTCCATGACCAGGAGACTGAGCAGTTCCACGCCACACTCCTCCAACACAGGGCGGATGGTAGCGGCATCAAATCCACGCCAGTCGTACGCTTCAATGGCATCGTAGCCAAGAGACGACACAGTACGGATAGCATGGCATACGTCTTCACTGTTGCCAATAGAAAAATGGCAAGGAATGGGGACACAAAGTCTCATAGAAACCTCCTTATATACGATATTCGATGGTTTGTTGTACCATATTGTACCATATGGATGCGGCGTTTGGCAAGTAGCCGCTGGTTGTTTTTCCCGTGTTTGAAAGATACCCCGCCGCACAAAAGCACGGCGGGGATTGCTTATGGAATTACTGACCCTGCTCTGCAAGAGCCGCCTCGATGATGTTACCGAGGGCGATACGCAGCTCGGTGAAATTATCGGTATCGGTGTTGTAGTTGGACAGGGAGGTGGTCAGGCGGTGGATAATAGCGTCGGTGACCTCCTTACCGTACAGCTCGGTGATCATGGTGAGGTACTCGAAGTCCTCGATACCGTCGCGGACGGTCTCCATACGGATGGACTCCACGGCGCCGTAAACGTCGAAGTCCTGACCGCAGTACAGGAGCACGCCGTTTCCGTAGCAATCAAAGCCGTCGGCACCGGGGGTATTCTCGTACTTCTTGTTCACGCCGTTGTTCTCGCCGATCTCGTACCAGTCGTTGACCAAGTAGTAGAGGAAGCTATCCACGTTGTAGAGCTTCTGCTGCCAGAACAGGATGCGGTGACGGACGGCCTCGGTCTCCATGAGCAGAGTGATCTCAGGGGACTCGGGACGGCGGGTAACGTACCACCACAGCTCGTCGCCCTCAGCCTGCTCCTTGTACATACGCTCGGCGAAGGTACCCAGGTTGGCCTCCAGCTTGGGAGTCATCCAGTAGGTCAGGCTCTTGTCGTAGTTGTACTGCTCAAAGGTGGTGAAGAAGTAGGGCTTGAAGCACCAGACGTTGATGGAATCCTGGACGTAGGAGAAGTTATCCACCTTGGACTCGTTATCCCAGACGTAGTTGACGTGCTCGGGAGCCATCATCTTGTAGCCGGGGAAATGCTCCTTCAGCATGGTACCGTACTCATTGATGAGATCCAGATGCTGCTTGTTCAGAGGCTCATCCACCATGTAGAAGTAGGACTTATCCAGCCACTCCTGCTTCTGGGACAAGAACGCATAGGCAGACTGGACGCGACCCACGGTCACATCCTCCTTCCAACCGATGGGGTTGAAGGCGGTCACGCGGGGGTTGTTCAGATATTCAATGATGCGGCTGTCGGAGAAGTCGCCCTTGGTGTTGTAAGGCAGGGTGTAGGCACAGATGCGGTTCGCCAGCATCAGGTCATAGTAGTTCTTGTAGAGCAGGCTATCGTCGCCTTCCCAGCACTCGTGGGCTACGTAAATGTTGTACCAGGACAGATCCATCTGGGTCTTGCAGGAGGTCTCCTCGGGCAGGACGAAGTTCCAGACGTAGGCACTCACGGTAGCCTTCTTGATCTCGTTTCCGTTTGCGTCGGTGACGGTGACGGTGGCGGTGTACTCACCTGCGGGAGAATCCATGAGAGAGGTTGCCTTGATGATGTACATGTAGCTGCGGCCTGCCTCCAGATCGAAGGTCTGGCCGTCCTTGACCCACGGAATGGGATCTACGAGGGTTTTACCCTCTACGTCGGCAAAGTAGTAGCCGTACATGAGCTCGGTCTTAAGTTCAGCACCGCTGGTGTGCTTGAAGTTGGTAACCGAAACCGTCAGGCCGTTGTGACCGTTCTTGGAAGCTAGGAACATATGAGTTCCCTCGGACTCGTTCTTGGCCAGGCGGAGGAGGTAGGAATTCCAGCCCGTAGAGGTGATGTCCTCGGCGGGGTTGTTGATGTAGGCGTGGTTGAACCACAGATCCAGGTTGGCATCCTCATTCGTAGCATCCTGCTTGGTGTTATTCAAGGTGGGTGCCTTGTCGGGGGTAGCCAGCAGTTCTTCGGCCTTCTGCTCCACCTCGGGATCGGTTACGACCTCAAAGGGATTCTTGATGCCCTTCTGGGTGATGGCTCTCATCTCCTCCACGTCCTTGGCGAACCAGACGGCAGAGATGTACATAGTCTCACCTGCGCCTGCGGTGGAAAGCTGATAGTCAAAGCGGAAGCCGTTGACCTGACCCTTCCAAGCGTTGGCATTGGACATATCGAAGACGATGTACTGCCACTCATCCGAGTCGTTGTTGAAGGAGGACTGAGTAACGCAATCGCCGGTGGCGCCGGTGACAGAGCCTGCACAGTAGAACAGCTCAAACTTAGCGGAAGAGCAGTTCTCGGCCTTGATTCGCAGGATAACGTACCGGTAATCCTCGGCCAGGACCTTGTCGGCCTTGATGATCTTGCGGTAGTTATTGTAGGTGAAGAACACCTGGGGATCGGTGGATGCACCGGTCGAGGTAATCTTGGCGACGAAGCCCTCGCCCTCCACCTCTTCGTGGGTAACCTTGACGCCGTTGGAGTTTTGGAACTGCTTTAGGACGCGCTCATCATTCAGACGAACACCAACGGGATCGGGCTCGGAGGTCTCGGTCTCGGCGACGGTGGTCTCGGGATCGACGATATTCTCGGGACCGACGGCGGTGGTTTCCTCGGAAGGAGCCGTTGCGCCTGCTGTGGTTTCGGAACTCGTCGTGTCCGTCGCGGGATCCGTCACGGCGGAGGTAGATCCGGCTGTGGTTTCGTTGCCGTTCCCTACCGTCGTACAGGCGACCAGGATCGCGATGAGCGACAGAATGGTCAGCAACAATGCAAGATGTTTTTTCATGGAATACTCCTTTTCTCTTTTGCCCGGTGAGATCCCGCAGCAAAAATTCATTCAAATAATATTATAACATAAACGCCGTCGGTCTGTCAAGCATTCCCAAGGGGGAAATGATGAAGTGTGTGTAAACATTCAGACGTGGACAACAAACAAAAAAACAGCACACCCGTGACTGTATCCTGCGCGATCGGTATCATAAGGTTGACACTCCGCAAGGCTACAATGACAGTTGTGCTGGTGGATTTGGAAGCGCGGTTTGGGGCCGTCTCCCGTGGTGCCCTTGTATTATACCATAAACTGCACCGTTTGTAAATATCCAAAATGCACAAATGATAGAGAAAAAATTTTTTCTGTCGAACAACATTGGCTTGGGTTATCTTGTAGAAGCATGCCCGAACGCCATCGACTAATTGGATTCATCAAATTTCTTTGAAACTTTTCTGCCAAAAACGAAAAAAGGGGCTTGACAAACGAAGGAAAATATGATATAATGCACGGGCGTTGAAAAACGTATGCGGTGTTAGCTCAGCTGGATAGAGTGCCTGGCTACGAACCAGTAGGTCGGGGGTTCGAATCCCTTACACCGTGCCAACAGAAAAGCCCATGGCTCGTCCATGGGCTTTTTTGTTGGTATCGTGTTTGGGGTGAGACACCCGTTCAAACTGCAAGTGACAAAACAATTTCTGCTTTGTAGCGCCCAAAGGGCGCGGATCGCAGTTTGACCAGCTCGCCTTGGAGTGAAACGGAAAGGCGAGGTGTGGGTTCAGAATCCCTTACACCGTGCCAAACAAAAATCCCACAGCTCGTCTGTGGGATTTTTGTTTTGGCACAGAGTTTTGGGCCGAGACCTCCGTTCAAACTGCAAGCAAGTACAAAAACGTCCAATCTGTAGCGCCGCAAGGCGCGGAGTGCAGTTTGAGCAGCTCGCCTTGGAGTGAAACGGAAAGGCGAGCTGTGGGTTCAGAATCCCTTAAAGCTCTTGAATATTTGCCGATTTTGTGGTATAATGAGGTCAATATACGGTTGCGGCACCTACGCCGCACAGGAGGTTTCTACTGTGTTTCACAAATTTGTTCGCATAGTTTGTCTGATACTGGCCGCCATCGTTTGCTTTTGTGTCGCTTCGTGTGCCACGGATAGTAGTGAGGAAATGACAGCTGACGAAACCGTGGTGCTGAATATGAACACGGACTTTCGACTTTCCGAGGATCTGCCGCGAGGGGACGGACAGCGCGTCAAGGTCATCCTACTTTTGGGGCAGAGCAACGCCAGCGGAAGCTCCATCGTCAGCTATCTGGAGAAGAATTCTCCCCCCGAGGAATTCGCACGATACAGCGTAGGCTACCCCTCGGTGCTGATCAACTATTGCATTGACGACCACAACGCCTGCTCGGAGGGGGAATACGTCAAGGTAGACCTTACCTGCGGCGCCACGACCGGCTTTTTCGGCCCCGAGGTAGGTATGGCAGACAGTCTTTCCGCCGCCTATCCCGATGAGAAGGTTTTCATATTGAAATATACCATGTCCGGCTACTCTCTCCACCATCATTGGCTGTGCGCCGGGCAGAGGGGGTCGATTTACAACGCATTCCTCGCCTTTGCCACGGCGAATATGGAGCATCTTGCCGATTTGGGGTACGATGCCCGCATCGGCGCGATCTGCTGGATGCAGGGTGAATCCGACACCACGGACTTTAAGGCAGAGCGGTACTTTGGAAATCAAAGCGCCTTTGTTTCCTATTTGCGAGACGACCTCGCCCCCTACGCCGAGGATGGCGGCATCTACTTCATTGATGCGGGAATATCGAATAGCCCATACTGTGAGCCGGCGTATCCAACCATTAATGAGGCCAAGCGCCGCTTTGCGGAGCTTTCTCCGTTGAATATGTTCTTTTCCACCATCGATGCAGGTCTGACCATAGATCGCGAGCCTGAGGGTGATCCGGATTGGGGGCATTATGATGCGCTGTGCGAGCTGCAGCTCGGCCGCATCTTTGCCGAATACGTGATTGAAAGCTACAATGCAAGGGGATAATTGCACATGATCACCGAGCAATACTATTGATTTTTCCTTGAAAATATGCTACAATAATACGACTAATCTGCAAGGAGCCTTCTATGCGTCGTTTCATGCCAGTATTGATTCTCCTACTCCTGCTTCTTCTTCCCTCCTGTACGCCATCGGATAAGTTTTCAGCGGGTCAGCCGCTCTCCAAGGACGAGTTGGCTTCCCTCTCCGCCGAGCTGTTCACCCAAGGAAATGACCCGGAGGATGGATCCTCTCCGACATACACCGACCGCGAGCCCAATACCGTCTACTGGACAGAGGGTGGAAGCGTGTACCACAAGTACCGCGACTGCCGCCATTTGAAAAATGCCGATTCCATCAAGTCCGGCACGGTGCTGACCGCGCAGATGACCGGTAAGAAGCGGGTCTGCTCCGAGTGCGGCGAAGAATAATACCGAAAAAGGATACACGATATGGAATACCGTCAATACATTGATTTTCTCCATAAGATCGAAAAGCTGAAATGCCACACCCGCCATTCCTGGAATTCCGAGGGCAAGCGGGAGAGTGTGGCGGAGCATTCCTGGCGGCTGTCGGTCATGGCGTTGCTCTGCGCCGACGAGTACCCCGAGCTGGATATGGTAAAGGTGCTGAAAATGTGCCTCATCCACGACTTCGGGGAGGCGGTGACGGGGGATATTCCCTCCTTCTACAAGACCGCCGATCACGAGGAAACCGAGGCACGCGCGGTGCGGGAGCTGGTGGCTTCCCTGCCCGCCAAGATGGCCGAGGAATTCACCGCGCTGTACGACGAGATGGACGCCCTGGAGACCCCCGAGGCCAAGCTCTTCAAGGCGCTGGACAACATGGAGGCGGTAGTCTCCCACAACGAGGCGTCCCTGGACACCTGGATCCCTTTGGAATTCACCGAGAACATGGTCTACGGCGAGGCCAACGCTGCCTGGTCGCCCTGGACGAAGGGCTTGCGTGCGGAGCTGCGGAGGGAGAGCGAGGAGAAGGTGGAGAGGGCGTTGGAAAACGGATACATTATTCCTAAGGAGGAGAATACACTATGAGAGACGATGAAAGAACCCCGCTTTCCCGGGCAAAGCTGCAGCAGCAGATTGTCGAAGGGGAGAAATACGCATTCATCTCATCCATTGTTCCTATGCTGTTCGTGACCCTGCTGGCCGTAGGCTTTACGGCGGCAACCATCAAGATCTGCGCCGGCTCGCCCCTCCTCCTCTGGGTCTTTCTGATCATTGCCGCGCTTCCCTTCTGGATCGGCGATGCCGTTCTGATCTATCGAGCGTGGAAAGCGGTCAAGCGGTACCGTGAGGATCTCAATCGGGACTTTGTGGTGATCGAAACAGACACCGTCAGAGAGCTGACCGAGGAATCCGAGCTTCACCAAAGTGTCCGCATGGCTTACCAGGATAAGGCCTATGTGATCTACCTTGAAAAGCACGGACGTTGCGTGATCGACAGTACCCTGTGGAACATCTTGAAGGTGGGAGACGAGGTATACGTGGCGGTCACCAGGCGTGCCGGGGCTGGGGTATATGGGGTATATTCCGCGCGAACCCACAGGATCGTGGATAAATGACCGAAAAAAGGAGCCTTGAGCAGGCTCCTTTTTCTTTATTCAAATTCACTCCGCAGAATGGCGCAAGTCCCAATGGTTCGGTACTTCCCTTTGATCTTCATAGACTCTCTCGCGAATCCCTCGAAGGTCATGC
Source organism: Eubacteriales bacterium (assembly GCA_045645165.1). Classification (GTDB taxonomy): domain Bacteria; phylum Bacillota; class Clostridia; order Oscillospirales; family CAG-272; genus CAMEON01. Next base: position 3,966 of record JAZRIF010000186.1, on the reverse strand, counting down.
CCACACGCTCCATGAGGCGGCGGGAGGCGTCGTTGCCCTCGATGAAGTGGGCTTCGATGCGGTGGAGGTTCAGCTCCTCAAAGCCGAACTGCAACACGCGGCAGACGGCCTCGGTGGCCAGACCCTTTCCTTGGTAGGCGGGGTTCAGGACATACCCGATCTCGGCGGAATCGGCGGGGCAGTTGAAGGAGGTAAAGCCGCAGGTGCCGATCATGTGCCCCGTTTCCTTGTCCACCACCGACCAATCGTAAAAGTCCCCCGTGCGGTAGCGCTGGCCCACGTAGGTCAGGTACTGGCGGGTCTCCTCGACCGAGGCGTGGGGCTCCCAGGTCAGATACTCGGTGACCGAGGGACGGCGGGCGTACTCATACATATCCGGCGCATCCGACACCCGCATCCCCCGCAGGGTGAGGCGATCGGTCTCCAGGGTTGGAATATGGGAAAAGAGACGGTAAATCAGATCTTTCTTCATGGAACATCACCTGCTCGTATGTTTGATAGGATCATTATATCGCATTCAAGGTCTTTTGGCAAGGGGTTCTCGCTTTTTTGTGAGAAATCTCTTTGTTTTTTTGTGCGGATGGGTGACAAACCGCGATTTTTGTGTTATAATAAAAGGTGAAAATTCATCTCATACCCGAAAGGAGGCCGCCGTGAACCAGCAATTCCTGTTCTATACCACTGTTCCCGTTCTGCTGGGCGGCACGCCCCGTGTAGCAGGCAAACTGGCGATGAAGCTGTACGCCTCCCACGGCATCAACCTCCATTGGTTTGGGAAAGGCTGGCATCCGCTGGCGGTCATTTACACTACGCGACATCCCGTTGTAACGCCCTTCCATGAAGATCAGGATGGGGTATGGGTGCGGTCGCTTCTGGATTTTGCCAAGGAGCAACGCCGCAGTGGCGGGATCCTCTGCCTGATCCCCGGATCCGACGAGGCTGAAGAATTTCTCGGGCGGGTCGGGGAGAAATTAGAGGAGCATTTCGTCATTTTGGAGCGCCCTGCGTGGGGAGAGGATCCCCTGTACGGGCTGGTACACAGTCATTAAAAGAAAGGATACGCCATGAAGCGAGCTTTACGCGATATATTCTCTGCCGTCCCCGACGGAACTCCCCTGGGAAGCCCTAAGGCATGGGAGAAAGCATGGGACGAGCCTGTTTCCATGCTGCGGTGCGATTCCCGTCTGGCGACGGCGGGTACCGTCTTTTTCTGTCTGGTGGGCAAGACCTCCGACGGCCATCTGTACGCCCCCTCGGCATATCGGAATGGGTGCCGGATATTCATGGTGGAAAAGCCGGTGGAGCTTCCCAAGGATGCATTGCAGTACCAAGTTCCCAATACGAGAGAGGCGCTGGCCGATTGCGCGGCGGAGTTCTACGGGCATCCCGAGCGGCAGATGCGGCTCATCGGTCTGACGGGCACCAAGGGCAAGACCACCACCGCCCTGCTCATCCGCTCTCTTCTGGAGGACGCGGGCATTTCCACGGGCTATATCGGCACCAACGGCGTGGATTATCTGGATTTCCACCATCAAACCATCAACTCCACCCCCGAGAGCGTGGAGATCTACCGCTATTTGCGCTATATGTTGGATGAAGGTGTCATGGCCTGCGTGCTGGAGGTGTCCTCTCAGGCGCTGTGGATGGGACGGACGAGAGGGCTGGTCTTTGATACGGTTCTCTTTACCAACCTTTCCCGCGACCACATCGGTGGAGTGGAGCATCCCGATTTCGAGCATTACCGCGATTGCAAGCGGCTCCTGTTCACCGACTATCCCGCCAAAATGGCGGTGGTCAACCGTGGCGACAGGCACAGCCGTTACATGGCCGAAGGGACAAGCTCTCCTGTGCTGGATTTCGGGCTATGTGAGCCGACGGATACGGACAAGCCCCTGTGGAGCGCCTCGAGTGTTCGCCCCATGCAGAAAGGGACGCGGATCGGCGTGGGCTTTGAGGCCTTCCGTGAGGGAAAAACTATGGGGGATTCTTGGTTCCTTCCCCTCCCCGGGCATTTCAACGTGCAGAACGCCCTGGCCGCGCTGACCGTAGTGTGCGAGGGGTTCGGAATTGAGCCGATGCGCGCCAAGGAATCTCTGGAGCGCGCCGTGGTAGCGGGGCGATTTGAAACCGTCACCTCCCCTGCCCTGCCCGACGTGACCTTCGTCATCGACTACGCCCACAACGGCGTGAGTCTTTCTTCCATTCTGGATGCGTTGCAGGAATACGCACCCAAACGTCTCATCTGCCTGTTCGGCTCGGTGGGCGGGCGCACCAAGGAGCGCCGCAGAGATCTGGCCGAAGCGGCGGGGGGACGCTGTGACCTCTGCATCATCACCTCGGACAACCCCGCAAGTGAGCCGCCCATGGACATCATTGATGAGATCGATGCCGCCTTCCCCGAGGGGAGTTGTCCCCGGGTCAAGATTGCCGATCGTGCCGAAGCTATCCGCTACGCCGTGGAGATCGCCGAAGCGGGGGACATCATCCTACTGGCCGGTAAGGGGCATGAGAACTACCAGCTGGTGGGGGTCAAGAAAGAGCCTTTCTCGGAGATCGAGATTTTGCGGGAAGCGATGGAGTCGAAAGAGCCTATTTTGGTTGAACAGTAATGGATGCTTGAAAAGCACCCAAGGCTTTTTCAAATATGGGTTTGTAGGGCAGGGGTTTCACCCCTGCACCCCACCAAGAACCTTTTTGAAAAAAGGTTCTTGGATCTCCAAAAACTTTCAAAAAACATTGATAAATAATCCCTTTTTGAAAGTTCTTGAAGAGAGTCCAGAGAGGAACTTCTTTCAAGAAGTTCCTCTTTGGCGTTCTCCCGTTCCTCTATAAACTGCAATTTTTCTACAAAAACACCGCCACCCATCACGGGCGGCGGTGTTTTGCATAGGAATATTACTTGCCGTTGGGGCGGGTCTCGGTTGCGCCACTCTCAAAGGCATCATCCTTGGAGAGGGTGGCGGCGGCCTCCTCGCTGAAGAAGTCCAGAGGATCCACCGACAGGCCCTTGACGGTCACCTCGAAGTGCAGGTGGGGCTCGTCGGCCATCTCCACCACGGCGGTATCGCCTACGTTGCCCAGCTGCTGACCCTGCTTGACCTCGACGCCGACGGCAATATCCTTCGCCAGATCCTTGGCCAGGTTCTTATAGATGGACACGGTCTCGTCCTTGTGGGTAACGGCTACGCAGGTACCCATCATGGAGTCATTCCAGATCTTTTCCACCTTACCGTCAGCAGCGGCGTAAACAGGGGCTTCGGGGGCGGTGGCAATGTCCACGCCCAGGTGGACGCGGTAGTCGCCCATGGTGTTGGAGTAGACCTGAAGGGTGGCGTCGTGACCCTTGAACATCTTACCGGTCACAGGCAGAGCCATCATGGCCTCGGGCTCCTCGGGATCAGCGCCCACGGGCTGGGTCTCACCGCCGTTGTAGGTGGGGAGGGTCACCTCGTCCTTGACGGAGGGGGCTGCCTGGGTGTCCTTGGAATCGCTAACGTTGCCTGTGCCTACGATATTCCCATCAGCTGTGGGCTTCTTGGCGCGGTTGGCAGATACCGTAGCGGCGATGATGATGCCCGTCGCTACCAGCAGGGTCACGACTGTGACGATAACAGCGCGGTTGGTGAAAAACTGCTTCATCTTCCCCGCAAATTCGTTCTGATTGTTTGCCATATTCTTCTCCTTTGTCCCTTGATTTGGGGGAGCTTTGGACACCCCCGTAGGTACGAGACTATTTTCTGCTATTTGGGGAGGAGTTATACAGGAACGGAAAAATATTTCGTAGAAAATCAAATTTGGGTTTATCGGCCAGGGGCTTTGCCCCTGGACCCCACCAGAACCCTTTTTGAAAAAAGGGTTCTGGACTCCCCAAAACTTTCAAAAGCATTGATAAATAATCCCTTTTTGAAAGTTCTTGAAGAGAGTCCAGAGAGGAACTTCTTTTAAGAAGTTCCTCTTTGGCGTTCT
>JAZRIF010000185.1:0-10474 GCA_045645165.1 Eubacteriales bacterium | reverse complement strand
GGAATCCTTGATATGGCCACGGGCGGCATAATCCTCCCCTCCCCCGCATACAGTGGAGCAGTCGGGGGCATTCCCCGGAGAAAGGACAGGACAGATTCATGGAACATACATATTTTCCCGAGGGACTTCTGCTCTCTACGGTTCACAATCGGGAGCTGACGGGGAGTCTTGCGGGGCTGGAGCTGGCGATGGACACGGGCGCCATCGTAGAGGGGAGCGTCACCCTTTGTGACAGCGATTTCAATTTACACGTAGAATTTCCCGCCCTGGCGGGGGTGCGGGGCATCATCCCCCGGGAGGAGGCGGTCTGGAGCCGCGACGGCGAGCCCCCCAAGGACATCGCCATTCTGACCCGCGTAGGCAAGGCCGTTGCCTGCAAGGTCACGGGCATGGAGACCGACGCCCTCGGCGGCACGACGGTGCATCTCTCCCGCCGCCTGGCCCAGGCCGAGTGCGCGGCGCGCTACCTGGATACCCTGGTGCCGGGGGATATTCTCCGTGCGCGGGTGACCCATTTGGAAAACTTCGGGGCGTTCGTGGACGTCGGGTGCGGGATTCCTTCCCTGCTCTCGGTGGATGCCATATCCGTATCCCGCATCGCCCATCCACGGGACCGTCTGTACAACGGCCAGATGATCTGGGCTGTCGTACGGAGCATAGATCGCGACACGGGGCGGGTTTTCGTCTCCACTCGGGAACTGCTTGGCACCTGGGAGCAGAACGCTGCGCGATTCACACCGGGGCAGACCGTGGCGGGGATCGTGCGGAGCGTGGAGGACTACGGCGTTTTCGTAGAATTAGCCCCCAACCTGGCGGGGCTGGCCGAGGTGCGGGACTGCGACAGAGAGGCCGTCCACTCCCTCGTGGGGCGTACCGCGGCGGTGTTCATCAAAAGCATTATCCCCGAGCGAATGAAGGTCAAGCTGGTGCTGATCGATGCCCACCGCGGCGAACCTGTGCCCCTCCCTCGCCTACATTATTTTATAAGAGGCGACGAGGTGGAGCATATCGACCGCTGGGTCTATTCCCCCGCCGGGGCGAAGAAGCGAGTAGAAACCCTGTTCGGAGATTCGTAAATTGGAGTTTATCGGCCAGGGGCTTTGCCCCTGGACCCCACCAAGAACCTTTTTGAAAAAAGGTTCTTGGAACTCCCAAAACTTTTAAAAAGCATTTTCAAATATACCTTTTTGAAAGTTTTGAAGATTCCAAAGGGACTTTTTCAAAAGTCCCTTTGGTGGGGTGCAGGGGTGAAACCCCTGCACGATAAACCCAAATTTGAATGTACGGAACGAACAGAAACGGCAGGCCGACGCCTGCCGTTTCTGTTACACAAATTACAGGCTGTGCTCAGCCTTCCACTCCTCGGCCTTAGCGGCAGAGATGCGCTTGATGTCCTCCTTAGCGTGGACGGACTCCTCGCCGCCGTTGACGTAGATGAAATACTTGCCGCCCTCGGTGACGTAGAGAGACTCCTCATAGCCGGTAGGATCGCCGAACTCACCGACGGTGTGCTTGGCAACCAGGGTAGAGGCCTCGGTGTCGTACTCGACCTTGCAGATGATCTTCTTCATGTTTTCGTTTCCTTTTATATATTTATTTTGATCGAACTATGTTCGCAGTCAAGATTTTGGCATGGTTCTTGACCGTAATAGTATACCATAAAGTTGACATCTTTTCAATAGTTTATTCAATGAATTATTCATGATTTTATGCAAAAGCATTGGCGGTTTTTCATAATCGTTATGAGTGGGAGTTGTGCAGATTGACAGGATTCACCTTTTCATGAGAAAACGGCAGGACAAGCCTGCCGTTTTTGTGATAACTTGGTTATTCCCACTCGCTTAAATTAGCATTATATCGAGTGAATTTAGGTCTTTTAACATATTTATTCCATGTACGCTATACTGAACGTTCGCAAAAAGTCCTCCGTGAGCAAGGATCCATCACCCTGTAGCTTGACCAGCATACCATCCAAATATAGGCAGACGTAGATTCTGGAGTCGTTCTTCAACTCTGATATCATAGCGGTAGCAGTCTTGCCGTTTCCAAGCGTAATCTCTTTCTCGTAAATATTCTTATAGGATGCTGATTTCTTATAATTATCTGGCGAAGGAGAGTTGGGGGAGATCATCTTTAAGACCTCGTAGTACGATGTGGCGGAATCTAATTCAGCTCGGTTGAGCACATTCAGATATGCAATACTTACGGTCAAATGCTGTTCGTTTACTAAGCAATGATACCACAGCCACGGAAGATTAAACAGCTCACTCGTAAACCAAGTTATATTGCTAAAACCTTCTTGATTACGGAGAGTCATATTTTCTCCGTTGATTTGAGGAACTGCGACATTTATTTCGCCCGAAGCAAAATCAGACAGAGTCTGTTGATACAGCTCTCCGCAATTTTCCTGCTCAAGCCGTAATTGCATATATTCGAGGGAGAATGGATTGGTCAACGCGCCACGGACAGCAGCGTAGGACTTGTAATCATATGAGGAATACGCAGGGGGAGACGGGACGGCAATCACCGCAGAATCACTCGGCGGAAGAGGGGAGATGGGATCATCCCCTCGCAACATAGGCACAACGATAATCGCGCTTACAATCAGCAAGAAGCAAGCTGCGATTGCTCCAAAGCGAAGCCATATTCCTTTCGTTTTTTGTTTTTTCTGTCTGAGCCTTTCCTTTTGCTCAATATGTTTTTCAATAAGGTCGGGATCAAGGTGATTCAGACCTTCATTCCATTCTTTCTTTTTCATATCGAATAACCCTCACTTTCAAGTTTTTCTTTCAAGGCACTTCTGACGGCGGCAAGCTCCTTGTTTACCATGGAACGGCTCAAGCTCAAGTCACTTGCAATTGTATCAATGGGATCGGCAACGTAGTACCTACTCATAAATATGAATTGTCTGCGCTCGGAAAGCGAGCGAACAAAGTCGCTGATGACGCGTCCCAGTCTTTCGACATCGAAATCTGCACTGACATCCTCATCACCTGCTACGAAATCTTCAATCTCGGACAAGGATACCGTCATTTCGGAAGGTATCACGTTCTGTCGCAAATTGCTGTGGTAGCGTTTGATCGCAATTCTCCGTGTGATAGTCGTAAGAAATGCTTTAAGCACATTTGGTCTTGATGGCGGCATCGCATTCCAAGCACCAAGATATGTATCATTCAAGCATTCCTCGCAGTCAAGCCTATCGTGAACCACGTTGTAAGCAATGGAAAACAGGTACTTTTTATATTTGAAGTCGGTTTCTTCAATCGCTTTTTCATCGCGTTCCCAATAAAGCTCAACGATCTTTTCATCGTCCATCGGCACTTTTGCCGTTTGTTTATTTTGAAGTTCCATAACTCGCCTCCTTCCTCGCGTTTTTGAAAGGCCCTTCATAAATAGTAGTACCAAAAAAATTGAAAGTGTGTAATGATTTTTGAAAGTTTTTTATATTATAACATATTTTTTCAAAAAATGTGTGAACGGATATGATCATAAAGAGCGGAATCAGTTGAAATAAGAAAAACGGCAAGATTTTTGTGCTCTTGCCGTTATCTGTATTTATTTGGAGATTATTCCCACTCGCTTAAATTAGCATTATATCGAGTGCATTGAAGTCTTTTAACATAGTTTTTCGGGGGATTTGACCGCCATTTTCCGCTTCGTCTATGGAGTCTACGAAAAACGGTATCAAATTGGTATCACTGATAACACCTGAAAAGCGCGGTTCTTCTGTGCAATTTATTATAACATAAATTCGGAATAATTACAAGAAGTTTGCAGAGATTCTTATAAGTTTACAATGCGTTTAGAAAACATCATAGGCGCTATTCCGCACTAAAAAATTCATCCTTTTTAGCTACGAATCCATTATACTGCCATAATACTATAACCACTATTATTAGGCAAAGCATTTCAACGCCGAGAGTGCTGACTGTACCCACGCGCAACATACTTTGAGAAACGAAAAATATATTAGCCAATTCAGCAACAGCATATAACACGGGTATTGTCCATAAAACGCGGGATACGCCTAACTCTTTAACTACGGATCTTATAAACAGTATCCACATTGTGAGCGTTATGGCAAATGAAATTAAGCTAAGATATGGATCGACATAATTAGCTAAATATCTTATTGCCTCCTCGGAGAGCGCACGATACCAAACTGGAGAAAGCGTTGCTTCAAGTGCGGCAAGCGCAAGCAAGAATACCTTTACGCGACAAACCTTAAATAAGAAGCCGCCTTTTTTGATCTGTGACATTATATGGCACACCACAAGTCCGACAAGAACAATCGAAAGAAACTCCAAACGGGTTATATTTTGGGAAAAGAAGGCAACAACAGTACCGAAGTTCTTTATATCGGGAATATCTTGTATATTTCCGGTAGCATAATAAACGTAGAGCCCTTGAAATACCGCAATAGTAAATTCCACAACCAAGCCGACAAGCATAGCAATTTTCGTGCCAAGAGCAAATCGTTCGTTCCCCATACTGTCATAAGAAGTTTTCTCTACCAAAGAAACAAAGAAATACTCTATGGAAAGTCCAATTGCGGAGCTAATATATGCAAGCAAAATTGTGAGTGCTCCTACCCATGAGTTATGCAAGACAAGCTCCCACAAAGCAGCTATGAGGAATGGTACAAATAATCCCAACCATAAGCTACCAATAACCATAAACACGCGACTATAGTAGCGCCATCCTTTTTCTGCAATGAAACTGTAGTTTATGTTGATTTCTTTTGTCTTGAAAGCGTAGAAAATATATAAGTAACCCAATACCTCAAGCAAAATCAACAGATGGTTATGATATTGTCCACCAAGCATTTCTTCTGTGGTAAATGGTATGGTAAGGATATATGTACCAAAGACCGCAATTATAAATGCTTTAGCTGCTTTCTTATAGAACGAATGACGTTCAAAAGCAGTTCGTTCATCGCCGCCTACACGGAATTTGATTGTGCCAACCAAGAGAATACCTATACCAAGAATCAAAATTACTGCCTCGGTATATGTCACAAATGAGTGAAACGTGTTTTGAATAAAAAGAGTTATAGTTCTGCTAACAGTATAAAACAACGTAATTATTACCGCAAACAGAATTCCTTTGCTGTAAATTTTACCGCATTCTGCGTTTATCCGTTCATCATTAAACATTTATTTGTCCTCCCAAAACAAATCATTCAAGGTGCAACCAAGCACTTTACAAATATTACGGCACAACGCAATCGTAGGATTGTAATCACCGTTTTCAATCATATTTATGGTTTGCCGAGAAACACCGATTATTTTGGCAAGCTCGGTTTGAGACAAGTTCTTCTCTAATCGAGCTTGTTTCATTTTCTCGTTCATAGCTCCTCCTCGTCAATTATATTTGACAGTATGATTATAGCACAGTACAGAAACATTGTCAATTATAATTGACAATGTTTCTGTGAATAATTTGTAAAAAGGGTGCCACCGAAGCGACACCGAGACATAAAAACAACGGCAAGAATTTCTACATTCCTGCCGTTGTTCACTATTCTATTTGGTATCAAAACGGTATCAAAAATCCGTTTGAAGTGCCGAAAACCCTTGATATATAAGGCTTTTTCGACTTTCGTTTATTATTCCCACTCAATGGTACCCGTAGGCTTGGGCGTGAGATCGAACAGAACTCTGTTGATACCCTCGACCTCGGCGGTGATGCGAGCGGTGATCTTATGGAGAACGGGATAGGGGATCTCCTCGATGGTGGCGGTCATGGCGTCCTTGGTGTTGACGGCGCGGATGATGGCGGGCCAGCCCTCGTAGCGGCTGTCGTCCTTCACGCCGACGCTCTTGATGTCGGGAATAGCAATGAAGTACTGCCAAACCTTCTCGGCCAGGCCGTTGATGGCAAACTCCTCGCGGAGGATGGCATCGGCCTCACGCAGAGCGTGGAGACGGTCGCGGGTGATGGCGCCCAGGCAACGAACACCCAGACCGGGGCCGGGGAACGGCTGACGGTAGACCATGGCATGGGGCAGACCCAGCGCCTCGCCGACCACGCGCACTTCGTCCTTGAACAGGAGCTTGATGGGCTCAACAAGAGCGAATTTCAGATCCTCAGGCAGACCGCCCACGTTGTGGTGGGATTTTACGGCCTTCTTGCCCTCGGCCTGCTTGACGCTCTCCAGAATGTCGGGGTAGATGGTTCCCTGTGCCAGGAACTCCACGCCCTCCAGCTTACGGGCCTCGTCGGCGAACACGTTGATGAACTCGGCACCAATGATCTTGCGCTTACGCTCGGGCTCGCTGACACCGGCCAGGAGGTCCAGGAAGCGGTCAGTGGCATCCACGTAGACCAGATTGCAGTCCAGCTCCTTGCCGAAGATCTCCACAACCTGCTCAGACTCGCCCTTACGCATGAGACCGTGGTTGACGTGGACACAGGTGAGCTGACGGCCGATAGCCTTGATGAGTAGAGCGGCCACAACGGAGGAATCCACACCGCCGGACAGAGCCAGCAGTACCTTCTTGTCGCCTACCTGAGCGCGGACGGCGGCAACGGCCTCGTCGATAAAGGCGTTGGCCAGATCAAAATTGGTGATACGCTCCATGGACTCGGGGCGTACGTTCGAGGTAAAGTCGATCATGTGAAAGCCCTCCTATATGATTAGTTGGTATAGTTATCGAAATAGCCCTGCACCAGAACCACGGGAGTACCCTTGTCGCCCGAGCCCGAGGTCAGGTCGCAGAGGGAGCCGATGAGGTCGGTGAGCTGACGGGGGGTGGTACCCTGGGCGGCCATGTTGCCCACCAGAGAGCCCTGTGCTTCCTTCTCGCGGATGGACTTGGAAATAGCCTCGCGGAGCTCCTCGCCCGAGAGATCCTTGTAGTCGTTATCGGCCAGATACTTGAGCTTCAGCTCGTTGGGGGTACCGATCAAGCCGTCGGTGAAGGCGGGGGAAACCACGGGGTCAGCCAGCTCCCAGATCTTACCCTTGGGATCCTTGAAGGCGCCGTCGCCGTAGACCATGACCTCCACGTGCTTGCCGGTAGCGGCCAGAACGCGAGCCTGGATATCCAGCACCAGAGCCTTGCACTCGCGGGGGATCAGCTTGACCTTGTCCTCGGTGGACTTGTTGGAGCCCAGAAGACCGTACTTTCCATTGCATCCGCTTCCGTCCACGGGAGCGTTCATGATCTCGTCCAGACCGCAGACTACCTTGGCGCCGTTCGCCAGCAGGATACGCTTGGTGCGGGCGCGGGTGTGGATGTCGCAGTTGAGAACGCAGTCGGTGTAGTTCAGAATGGTCTTGGCCTGGTTGGCGAAGACGACCTCAACCTCGGCGCCGCACTCGCGGACCAGGTTGCCGTAGTATTCCACGTAATCCACGCCGGTGAACTCGTGCTTGTTCTCGCCGAACAGCTCACGGTACTTCTCAAGAGACAGGACGTCGGAGTAGGGGTTAACACCGGCGGCGTCGATCTGATCCAGGGAGACCAGCTCGTTACCCACCTCGTCGGAAGGGTAGGACAGCATGAGCACCACCTTCTTACAGCCCATAGCGATACCGCGCAGGCAGATGGCAAAGCGGTTACGAGAGAGGATGGGGAAAATCACACCGACGGTCTCGCCGCCCAGCTTGGCGCGGACGTCGTCAGCGATGTTCTGAACCGAGCAGTAGTTACCCTGGGCGCGGGCCACGATGGACTCGGTCAGGGAAATGACGTCGCGGTCGCGGAGCTCAAAGCCCTCGGACTTGGCGGCGGCCAGCACGCTATCGGTCACGATGGCGGCCAGATCGTCTCCTTCGCGAATGATGGGGCAACGAATACCCCGGGATACGGTACCGACGAGTCTTGTCTGTTCCATAATTTTTATCTCCTGAAAATAGATTACATAAGGGTAACAAGAACGTTACAGTATATTATATCAATTTTTTTGATTTTTTTCAAGGGGTTTAGCAAGAAAACTTAAAAAAAGCATAACAAATTTTCACGGTTTTCCCCCATTATATTTCGTATTATTTTTCAAAAATAAAATTGTCAAAAAGCTCTTGACAAATTCCTTTGAACGTGGTATAATGATCAGGTGTACAAAACATGACCCATTAGCTCAGTCGGTAGAGCACTTGACTTTTAATCAAGGGGTCCGGGGTTCGAGTCTCCGATGGGTCACCAAAAACAGAGAAGGCATTGCAAGTGCAATGCCTTCTCTGTTTTTGTCGAATCCGTTAAGTGACTCTGAACCCCGTCAAGCCCCCAAGGACTAGGCATAACGTGCGCACAGTTACTTCGGCTATCAATTATCTTCCACCCACGCAGGGGGGGGCGGAGTCTCCGATGGGCCATCCATTCCTCACGAAATTTCTTATAATTATTTTTCGCAGTCTATTGACTTCTTTTGGAAATTATGTTATAATATAAAAACAAAAAATGCAACGGAAAGGAGCCGCCATGAACGACGAAAGCAATTTCCATCACACCAACGATCCGTTATTCGATACGTCCTCCGACGCCGCAGCGCGTCACGACGAGATCGCAGCCGCTATGACCCGCGCTTACCGCCTCCGCGGATGGACGATTCCTCTCATAGGCGCGCTGACCTGTCTTTTGTTCGCGGTTCTGGTTCCCTGCTGGTACGGCATGTGGATGGGTAACACCACGCCCATATCCCTTCTCGTTATGGGTGCCGTCCCCATGATCCTCGCCATTCCTTGTCACGTGCTGGGCGGCAATCGCGGTTTCCTCGAGCCCCACGCCGAGATCCGTACCATACTCTATATGTTGGGCATTCTCCTCAACGCCGTCGGTACTTCCCTCTGCATGACGGCCTACTACATCCATATCGAAGCCAAGCCTGCCCCGGCCGCCTTGATCGCGGCGGCGCTGGTATCTATAGCCATCTACGCCATCCTGGCGATCCTGTTTCAATTCCTGCCCAATCGTTACGGCCTGTTCACGGGCGCTACCGGGCTGATCATTCTGGCTCTCCTCATCACCGCCATCGTATTCTGGGTGAAGAGCGACAGCAAGGTTTTCTTTAGCTTCGGGTTCTTCACGCTGCTTTGGACGCTGATTACGGTCATTTCCCTTCACGTAGCCTGCTCCGATGAGGAATCTCCCTGGTTGCGCTTTGCCTCCTTTGCCGCCTTCGGTATTCTCATGGCGGTGGGCGGAATCGTGCTCATCATTCTGGCCTGCGTAGGCGGCGACGGATGCGATTGCGACTGCGGAGACGGTTGCGGTGATTGCTGTGATTGCAGCGGATGTGATTGCGGCGGCGGTAGCGGCGCCGAAACCCAAGGGGCCAAGAAAAAGAACATGAAATAACACAAAAGCGGTACGACCCATGGCGGATCGTACCGTTTTCGTATATTCGATTTTAATCGAAGCAAACCGTTTTCCCCGTCTTCGCCGACTCGTATACGGCGCAGACGATCTTCACGGCCTTGATGGCGTCGGCGGGCATGACCTGGGGGTCACGGCCGTCCAGTACCGCATCGATCATATCGCAGACCACGTGGTCGTGCCCGAAGCGGCGGGCGGCGTCCTCGGGGAGTGCCATGAGATTGCCGCCGCCGTAGCGCGCCAGCATAGTCTCCTCCTCGACGTCCTCGTCCTCCGCATCCTTGAACTTCCAAGTCTTCAGGCAATCGGCATCGGCCTCCACCGATCCGCCCGTGCCATAGAGGCAGATCTCGGTGGAAATACCGGGATAAGCGCAGGTGGTGCTGACAAAAGTGGCTACCGCGCCGCTCTTGAACTTGACGAGGGAGGCGGTGGTATCCTCGGTCTTGATATCGTGATCGTAAATGTCTGCATGGGAGGTGACGGATTCCACGTCGCCCATAAGCCATTGCATAAGGTCAACAGTATGGACTGCTTGGTTCATGAGCGATCCACCGCCGTCCATCTCCCAGGTGCCCCGCCAGCCGCCGTTGTCGTAGTAGGCCTGATCGCGGTACCACTTGACGGCAAAGGTGCCCAAAATGAGCTTACCCAACCGACCGTTTTCCAAAGCCTCGCGGATGGGGTACATGTCCACGTTGAAGCGGTTCTGATGCACCACGCCGCAGATCATGCCCGTGCGAAGGCGGGCATCCTCAATGAGCTGCGCCCGTTCGGGGGTGATATCCAGGGGCTTTTCCACCAAGACGTGCTTCCCAGCCTCCATGGCGCGAACGGCGAAGTCGGCGTGCATGGCCGAGGGCAGGCACACGCTGATGACGTCTACGCGAGGGTCTTGCAGCATTTCCTCAAAATCGGTATAGGCCGTCACGCCCGCGTACTTCTTCTGCGCCTTGGCCAGGCGCTTCTCATCAATATCACATACCGCCACCAGATCGGCGCGGTCGTAGGCGTACGCCGCGTCGGCATGCGCCATACCAATACCAAGACCAAGAACGGCATAGCCGAGTTTTCTTTCAGACATAGTTGATCTTCCTTTCGGTTTAGAAAACTTCAAATTTGGGTTTGTCGGCCAGGGGCTTTGCCCCTGGACC
>JAZRIF010000184.1:0-5337 GCA_045645165.1 Eubacteriales bacterium | reverse complement strand
ACACCATCTACTGGCCCATCTTCCTCATGGCCATGGATATGCCCCTGCCCGAGAAGGTCTTCGCCCACCCCTGGTTCAACTTCGGCGCGGACAAGATGTCCAAGTCTCGCGGCAACGTCATCTACGCCGACGAGCTGGCACAGCACTTCACCGTGGACGGCGTCCGCCACTACGCCCTCTCGGAAATGCCCTACGCCTCCGACGGCTCCATCACCTACGAGACCGTTATCAATCGCTTCAACACCGATCTGGTCAATAATCTGGGCAACCTGTTCAAGCGCACCCTGGATATGCAGAAGAAGTATTTCGATCGGGTGATCGCCGAGCCCGTGGCAGGCACCGAGGAGGAGTGCGCCCTGGATGCCGAGCTGGTAGCCGCCTGCGAGACCGCCTACGAGCAGGTGGTGGAGAACATGGACGCCTACCGCATCTCCGACGCCGTGGAGTGCATCTTCAACATGCTCCGCCGCGCCAACAAGTATATCGACGAGACCACTCCTTGGTCTCTCGCTAAGGACGAGTCCAAGAAGGATCGTCTGGGCACCGTCCTCTACAACCTCCTGGAGACCATCCGCTGGGGTGCCGTCCTCCTGAAGCCCATCATTCCCGATACCGCCGCCGAGATTCTGGAGAAGCTGGGCGCCGAGGGCACCGACTACGACTCCATCGGCGGTAAGGGCTGCGGCAAGTTCGGTAACCTGAAGGCAGGTTCCGAGGTTGGCGAGTCCCGCGTGCTGTTCGCCCGCATCGACGAGAAGGCCAAGATGGCCGAGTTTGACGCCATCCGCGCCGCCCAGATCGCCGAGGCCGAGGCTAAGGCCAAGGCTGACGCCCCTGTGGAGAAGCCCGAGGGTGTGGCGCAGATCGGCATCGACGACTTCATGAAGGTGGAGCTTCGCACCGCCAAGATCCTGTCCGCCGAGCCCGTGCCCAAGGCCAAGAAGCTGCTCAAGCTGCAGGTGGATCTGGGCTACGAGCAGAGACAGGTGGTGTCGGGCATCGCCAAGTGGTACAAGCCCGAGGATCTGATCGGCAAGAAGATCATTCTGGTCGCCAACCTCGCCCCCGCTACCCTCTGCGGCGTGGAGTCCAACGGTATGATCCTCGCCTCCGGGGAAGAGGATGTCCGCGTGGTGTTCCTGCACCCCGATACCCGTCTGGGTGAGCGGGTCAGATAAAGACACCGAAATACAAGATATGAAAAACGGGATAGGCCGCGGCCTATCCCGTTTTTGTATGCGGGGAGATTCAAATTGGGGGTTGTCGGGCAGGGGCGCCCCCCAGCATTACACCCCTAAAAAGTCCTTGACGTTCCCGTAGCAAACGTCGTACATGAGCGCCTCGGCGTGCTCCATGGCGTACTCGCCCTGCTCCACCCACTCGCCCACCACGTCAGAGAGAATGCGGCGGAAGAAATCGAAGCGAGCGTAACTGGCAAAGGAGCGAGAGTCGGTGAGCATGCCCAGATTCGTGCCCAGAGCGGCGTACTCGGCGGTGAGCTTCAATTGACGGCGGATGCCTTCTACCGAATCATTGAACCACCAGGCCGCGCCAACTCTCACGTTGGCAAACGCCCCCGACAGGGTGCAGAGAGCAGGCACGCAGGCGGGATTGAGGGTGTACAGCACGGTTTTGGGGAGATTGCCCTCTTTGTTGAGAGTATCTAGGAATACCACCAGACGGTCGGTGTCCACGCCGCCGCGCATGATGTCAAAGCCCGCGTCACGGCCGACTGTGCCGAACATGGCGGTGTTGACGTTACGGTAGGTGGCAAAGTGCAGCTGCATCACCATACCCCGCTCGGCGTACAGGGAAGCCACAAAGTACAAAAGATGGGAAGTCAGCGTCCACTTGTCCTCAGCGGTCAGCTCGCTACGCTTGGCGTACAACTCAGCCGCTACCGCCTCGCCGCAGTCAGCCGTGGGAAGCCAATCCATGCCGTGGTCGCTGATGCGGCAACCGTGAGCCACGAAGTAGTCCAAACGGGCAGCCAAAGCGGCCTTCAGACCATCCAGTGTGTCGGTAAAGATTCCAGAAATCTCGGCCAGCTCAGAAAGAGCTCCCTCGTCCAGACCCAGCATACGGTCGGGACGGAAGGTGGGGGAGACCTTGGTGCTACCATAGGTGCCGTGGGCGGACAGATCCGATACGGGATCGTCGGTGGTGGCGATGTACTCCACCTTGAACTGCTTCAAAAGATCGCTGACACGGATGTCCGCCAGCTTGGCATTCGCCTTTTCACGAATGCCCGCGGCGGTTTCGGAGCCTAAAGGCTCATGGATATCGAAGATCAGCCCCAGCTCCATCTGCGTCCAGTAGTACAGGGGATTGCCCGCCAGGCGAGGGAAAATCTCGGCGTACTTGGCGTACTTATCCGCAAAGTCGGCACCACCCGTGACGTACTGCTCGTCCACGCCGCACATGCGCATGGCGCGCCACTTGTAGTGGTCGCCGCCCAACCACAACTCGCCAAGATCGGAAAATCCGCGGTCGGCTTGGATCTCTTTTTCGTTCAGATGGCAATGGTAATCAATGATGGGCAGATCCTTGACTTTCGCGTAAAGCGCCTTGGCCGCCTCCGAGCGAAGCAGAACGTCAGAACCGAAAAACTCTTTCATGGTATGTCTCCTTTGGTGTGAAATATTCAAATTTGGGTTTATCGTCCAGGGCCTTTCCCCCTGAACCCCACCAGAACCCTTTTTGAAAAAAGGGTTCTAGACTCCCCAAAACTTTCAAAAAACATTGATAAATAATCTCTTTTTGAAAGTTCTTGAAGAGAGTCCAGAGAGGAACTTCTTTTAAGAAGTTCCTCTTTGGCGTTCTCCCGCTCCCCTAAAAACTGCAATCTCTCCTAGCCCCCCTCGATCCACGGCATTCGCTTATACATTTCTCCCGCCTCGCGCGGGGTGGGGAAGCACAGGGTAAAGAGGCTGTCAGACAGGTCGGAAAGGTCTCTCTGCCGTCCCTGGGGGGCGTCGGCAGGCTTGGTGACCACGCAAAAGCCGTCGGGGGCATCCCGATTGGCTTTTTGCCAGGCCTTGAGGTAAGCGCGACCCCGCTTGCTAGCGGCCAACAGGGTGGTGTAGGCAGGTATCGCCCGTAAATCTTGTTCGGTCACACCCACCGCGCCAAAGAGCAGCGCCCGCCGTAGCCGCGCGTCGGTGTACTGCTTGGTACGTAGGGATGAGAAGAATCCTTCGGGAGTGGCCTCGGCGCGGGCGTGACGGCAGATGTGCCCCGCCAGTCCTCCGCCCCATTCGGCCAAGGATTCCATATCCGCGGGAGATTTCAGACGGTACAGCGTGTGATAAAAGGGAAGGAGTCGGTCTCCCTCGGTGGGGATATCCCCCCACTCGATGGATCTCAGCAGGATGGAAAGAGCCCCGTCAGGCATACTGCCCGTCAGCATAGCCTCCAGCGCCACGGGATCGCAGGCGGCTTCTCGGAGCAAAATCCGCAGAGCCGTAGCCGAGGGGTAAGCGCCCTCGGTCAGGGTGTCCTCCCGATAGCCCGAGCCCAGACGGGTCACCACGCGGGCGGTGGGGGCTTGCCCCGCTTCACTCCGAATCTGCTCTAAAGCCTTTATGTAGGCAATGCCCAGCAGATCGTTGGAGGAAGGGAAGCCTGCGGGCAGAGCGTTGCCCATTCCTTCGGAAACAAGCCGCAGAGCCTCTGTGTAAGCCGCCGTCGTGCCCATGCCTTGACGGCAGAGGGCGGCGTATTGGTCGCCAAATTGGGGGTCAGATACGGCGCGGGCGGCGCGGGACAAGAGGTCAGGATCGCCACATTCGCTGCCAAAGGTCAGGCTGTCTACCCCAAGACGGGAGAGAACCCGCACACCTGCGGCGGCAAAATGCTCGGCGCCCGAGGCCGACCAGGGGAAGGGAAGCTCCAGTACCAGATCTGCCCCACCGGCACGAGCCATCAGCCCCCGCAGATAAGGATCGGCCATAGCCGCCTCGCCCCGCTGGACGAAACGCCCACTCATGAGACAGATGACACAACCGTCCTCACCGACCTCCTCCCGCATGCGGGATAAAAGGTACGCATGGCCGTTATGGAAGGGGTTGAATTCGCAGATCACACCCGATGCACGCATGGAAGGGCCTCCTTTCCTGATTTTTCTTCCCTCAGTATACCACACCCCGCGCTCTCTGTCAAGGGCAGACGGCAATTTTCATAAACGAGAGCGAATTTGGAGACAATATTTTGAAAAACAAATCACAACAAAATTTCGAAAAACTATTGACAAGTTCGATAAAATCGGGTATAATAAACAATGTCGTGTTTTGCGCTTATTTATGGGAAGGAGAAGTTGGCATGAATATTGATCTGAAGCCCATGCTGCGCGGGGAGATCACCCGCATGCCCATTGATTTTCCCATTGAACCCGAAGCCCCCTACGGCGTTCGCTTTGAAGGGGACGTTCGTGTGGTCGGTGAGATCACCAACCAAGGCGGCTACATGCGTCTCGTAGCTACTGCCGAGATTCCCTACAGCGGAACTTGTGCGCGATGCTTGTCGGAAGTGAATGATGTGTTCACCATGCCCTTTGAGCGGACGGTGGTCACGGAGGGAACTTTGACTGGGGAGCAAGAGGAAGATAACGTGGATGAGTATGTCATCCTGCAGAATGGTATGTTGGATATTGACGATTCGGTGCGAGAAGCGCTGATCCTGTCGTTTCCCATGCGCTTGCTCTGCGATGAAGATTGTCCCGGTCTTTGCCCCAAGTGCGGTAAAGCTTTGCGAGATGGCAGTTGCGGTTGTTCCACGAAGGAGATCGATCCCCGTTGGGCGGTTCTGGCCACCCTTAAGTTCGACGAGGACGAAGCAGACGAGAAAGAGAATAAGTAATACGACTCATAATAATTTGAATGATATGGCCGCAAGGCTGTTCAGATAAGAGGAAAACCCAGGAGGAGGTGTCAATATGGCAGTACCAAAGCGTAAAGTTTCCAAGGCTCGCAGAGATACCAGAAGATCCAACAACACCAAGCTGGAGGCCTGCGGTCTCGTGAAGTGCTCCAATCCCGAGTGCAACGAGATGATCAAGCCCCACCGCGTTTGCAAGGTGTGCGGTTTCTACGACGGCAAGAAGGTTCTTGACGTTAAGGCTTAATTTTGAGCTTTGTGATTCACAAACAAAAATAGGATTCCACGTGCCCACCATGGGTTCGGGAGTCCTTTTTTGTTTTGTAAGGGATTCAAATTGCAGTTTATCGGTGAGTTATGCTTATGTACTTTTCTCTCCCTGGCGAGAGAAAAGTACCAAAAGAGCGCCACTCAAGGGAGTCACCCACGGTGCCTCCCTTGAGAAACCCACCACCTTATCCG
>JAZRIF010000183.1:0-37596 GCA_045645165.1 Eubacteriales bacterium | reverse complement strand
CCATCTTGCCGCCGATCTCGGTGTGCAGCTTCAGAGGTGCGGGCAGGTCACCGTTGTAGCAGGGCATGGACGGAATCTTCAGGGTGCCCTTGGTGCCGACGATCAGAGTGTCACCGAAGGTGTCCACGTGCTGTGCCCAGGCAATACGGAAGTCCAGGATGATACCGCCCTCCAGACGGACGAAAGCAGCGGCGAAGTCATCTACGCCGAACAGCTCAGCGTACTCGGGGTGACCCTCGTAAGTAGTGGGGTTCTTACCGAAGAAGTCGGACTTGTAGCCGGTAACGGTCAGGGGCTTGGGATAGCCGATGGCGTTCAGCACCATGTCCAGAGAGTAGCAGCCGATGTCAGCCAGAGCGCCCAGACCTGCGGTCTCGTCACGGATGAAGGTGACCTCCGGGAAGGGAGTGGGGATACCGCGGCGGCGGCCGCCACCGGTCTGGATGTAGTAGATCTGACCCAGCTCGCCGGACTCAACGATCTTCTTGATCATCTGCATGTTGGGATCCAGTCTGGGCTGGAAGCCGATGGACAGGATCTTGCCGCTTTCCTTCTCGGCCTTCATGACCTCAACGGCCTCGTCCAGGGTGACGGTGAAGGGCTTCTCCAGCATAACGTGAACACCCTTCTGCAGAGCGTAGATAGCGGGAGCGGCGTGCTGACGGTTGTAGGTGCAGATGGAAACTGCGTCCAGCTGCAGGGACTCGTCGTCCAGCATTTCCTTGTGGGAGGCGTAATCGGTCTTAACACCCTCCACGCCGTGCTTCTTGAAGAAAGCGGCGGCCTTGCCGGGGATGAGGTCTGCGCCGGCGACGATCTCCACGTCAGCCATACGCTTGTAGGAATCTACATGAGCGTCTGCGATCCAGCCGCAACCGATGATACCTACACGGAGCTTTCTGTTGGTGTCGACGACGGTCTCGACCTTCTGACCTGCGTAGTCAAGAAGGGCGTCCATTTTTGCTTCTGCCATGATAAAATTCTCCTTTATCAAAAAAATTTTCAAATTTATCTGCACAGCACGGGCTGTTGCATATAAAGGGGGGCGGGACTATACCCGCAGGGGATAGTTGGGATCACTCGATCCCCTCCACCATGTACACGCCGCAATACTGGTAGGGCACGATGGCGGAGAAGTTGTTGACGGTCTCGGCGCGACCCACGGCGATAACCTGACCCGTGAGCATATCCGTTACCTTATAATTATTGTAGGTTTTATCCAGCTTGTCGAAGGGAATGGCCACCTTGCAGATACCGTCGTTCCCTTCCTCGTTGTTGCCGAGGACGATGACCATCTTACCTCCGGCATAGCGGCAGTAGTTCTGCAGGACGGACAGTCCATCGGCCTTGACCTCCTCGATATTGGAATCACGGTGATTCAGAGGCCATTGGGCGAAAAGATCGGGGTTGTTCCGACGGATGGAGATCATCTGCTTGACGTCCTCGAAGAACAGGGTCTGATCATCCTTGGCACCCACGGCGCCGTAATCCACCGAAATATCGTACAGCACAGCCTTGTAGCCCATAGTCACGCCGAATTCGTCGCCCATGTACCACAGGGGGATGTAGGGGGCGTAGATGGCGGCGTAGCCGATCTTGAGGCGGTTGCCGTTGACGTTTCTGGCTTGGTAGTCGTGGTTGGTGATGCAGTTGGTGTAGTAGCGGAAGGTGCCCATCAGACGGCGGTTGTTCACAAAAGTGGGGCCTCCCAGACCGCGTCCCGTTTGGGTAGCGTCCACGATATCCAGATAGCCGTCCACGAAGAAGTTAACGGGGTTCTGGTAGAGCTGACCGCGGGTCATATCCGCGTATTTCAGCACGCCGTCCTGCTCGCAATCGAAGGCAGCCTGACGTTGTCCTCCCTCCTCGGACATGATGAGGGGATAAATACCCTTTTCATTCAGGCGCTTGCGGATCTCGGTGTAGACCGCGTAGCCGGCGGTAAAGGGCTCGCAGTCACAGCGGTAGCCGTCGGCTCCCGTCTTTTCAATGTTCTCCACAGCGTTGGAGATGAACCACTCCTTGAACTCGGCGTTACCCCAGTTAAAGGCGGCGTTGCCCCAGGCCTCGCCGTTGTACCAGTCGGGATGCTCTTCAATCAGGGGAGAGGCGTACATAGTGCCCCAGGTGATTATATCCAAGAGGATGTACACACCCTTGGAGTGGGCGTAATCCACGAACTTTTTCAGCTCGTTCCAGCCCGCCTCCTGATCCTGAGTGCCCGTCAGCCAGGGCTCAATGCGGTGAAGGCCAATATTGCCGTAGCCGTTGCCGCCCGCGCCGCGCTCGTATACGGGCGCCAGCCACAGGACGTTCACGCCGGCCTCGGCGTAGAAGTCGATGAGATCGTAGGAATCTTTGAATGCGCCGCCGATGGAGGCGGTGTCGATGCGAAGCTCCACCATGACGGCGGTATCCAGCCAGGCAGGGCTCATGAGCTTACCGTCGTCATCCGAGGGAGCCAAAACCGTCTTGTCCCCGCCCTCGTAGGAAAGAAGCGAGCTGTTGTCGATCTTGTCCTCGGCGTAGGAATAGCGGTAGTCACCCGCCACGTCCAAGAGGAGATTGCCCTCGGAACGGGCGAGGTGCTGGGTGATGAAGGTCTGAATGGCGCGGGACAAAGCCACGGCACCGCCGCCCGTGATCTCAATGTTGCCCGTGGCATCATCCACGGTCACCGCCCAGTTCAGGCTCTCTCCGTCGGTATAGCCCATGGAGATGGTCTTACCCGAAGCGGTTTCTGCCACGGCGGGATGAGCACCGAACTTGGCATCCATCACGCGGGTGAGATAGGCGAGATCGTTGGCGTTCTGCTCCTGCAGGTTGGCGGGAGCCACGATGGTATACTCGGTCTTGCCGTCGGCGATAACGGATATCGTGGTTTTGGGTTCCATGGTCATTTCCTCCGGCTCGGTTACGGGGGGCTCGGTGGGAGCCTCCGTCGGCGATTCTGTAGGAGGCTCAGTGGGTGCCTCGGTGGAAGCATGAGTTTCTGTTATTTCCTCGGGGGGCTCTTGGGTACAAGCCATCAGACCGCATACCGCTAAAGCCAGCACGAGAAGCAGGGCAAAAAGCGTCAGCTTCTTCATCATGGGAGCTCCTTTCGGGAGAATGGAATTACAGCGACCGCAGATATCCGATTGCCTTCTCGGCGCACTGCATGGGATTGAGACCCATAGAGGGCTGATCCTGCTCCACCACGAGCCAACCGGCGCCGGCATCCTCAGCGGCAGCGATGATGGCGGGCATATCCTGCACGCCGAAGCCCACAGGACGGAACTCGAAAGGATTCTCCTCCACGGCCTTCTCCTCGGACTCGATGCCGATGAGCTCATACATATGCTCGGACTTGCCGCCTGCGTAGTCCTTCAGGTGGACAACAGGAGCGCGGCCTGCGAACTTGCGGACGTATGCGGCAGGCTCCTCGCCACCGACTCTCACCCAGCAGGTGTCCAGCTCGGTCTGGAGCAGGTCGGCGGGGACGGTATCGTACAGCACCTCAAGGGCGTACTTGCCGTCGATCTTTTCAAACTCAAAGTCATGGTTGTGGTACAGGAGGGTCATACCCAGATCCTTGGCCACCTTACCCAGCATCTCGGCGTTCTCCACTACCTTGGCAAAGCCGTCGGTGCCGGGGCGGCACTCGGGGGTCAGGTAGGGGATAGCCACGTACTTGCAGCCGATCTCGGCGTAGTCGGAGAGCACGCCCTTGGGGTCGGCCACCATATCGTAGTAGGGGACATGAGCGGAGATGGGGGTCAGGCCGATTTCAGCGCACATGGCCTTGACCTCGGAAGCGGTCTTGCCGTGAAGGCCGGCAAATTCCACGCCCTCGTAGCCCATGGCCTTGATGGCCTTCAGGGTTCCCTCAAAATCGGCGGCGGCTTGGTCGCGGACGGTGTACAGTTGGATGGCGATGGGCAGCATAATGTCCTCCTTGCCCGCATGGCGGGACTGTCAAGTGTCAAATTTCGTTTCGGAGCGATACCGCTCCACTTTGTTTTATTATACCACACCCTTGCCCCTCGGTCAAGCGGTTTTGCATAAAAAAGTTGATTAAATTTTCGTCTTTTTTGTACATCCCACTTGCCACAGCCATGAATTTATGGTATAATGCGGGTATAGACGGTTCCCTTTCCATCCTTAATACATATAGAAAGGACGAATATATGCGTACTGAACTGAAAAACTGGACGCTGACCATCATTCCCCACGCTGAATACTGCGCCAGCGGATACCCCGACCGGGGAGAATTTGATCTCGTTTCAGGCCTCGGCGTCACCATACCTGCCATCGTGCCCGGCAACTTCGAGTTGGACATGGTGCGGGCGGGACTGTTGGAGGATCCCTATTTGGGTACGAATATCACGGGGCTCCGCGCCCTGGAGGATCGGCATCTGTTCTACCGCACCGCCTTTGATCTCCCCGTTTCGGCTTCAAACGAAATGTCCGTCCTGAAATTTGAGGGAATCGATACGGTTTTCGATGCGTACGTAAACGGTCAATGGGTGTACGGCGGCGAGAATATGTTCATATCTCACGAAATTCCCTTGAACCGTGATATTCCTCTTAAGCCCGCGGGCAACGAGTTGATTATCCATATTCATCCCACTATGATCGAGGCGCAGTCGAATATCATCCCCCCCTCCGCGGGCACCTTCCCCTTCAACTACGCCTCCCTCTACGCCCGCAAAGCTCCCTCCTCCTTCGGCTGGGATATCCTCTGCCGCGCCGTGTCGGGCGGCATCTGGCGGCCTGTGTATATCGACACGGTGAAGACCCCCGCCATCCGGGAGACCTTCCTCTACACCCGCGCCGTGGGCCCCGACCCCGCCGACCACACCCGTGGCTACGCCGAGCTGAACCTCTACTACGCCTGTGACCTGGGCGGTGACGTCTACTACCCCTTCGATTGCGATAAACATCCGAATGAATTGCCCAACGACTACACCATCACGGTGGAGGGTGTCTGCAACGATTCGACCTTCTCGGTCACCGCCGACCTGTGGCACACCTGCGGCAACATCTTCATCCCCGTTCACGGGGCATATCTGTGGTATCCCAAGAACGCCGGCGAGCCTTACCTCTATGACGTAACCATTACTCTGCGTCGTTGCGGTGTCGTTGTGGACGTAAAGACCATGAAAACAGGTATCCGCACCGTGGAGCTGGATCGCACCACCTTCGCGGGGGAGAAGGGTCAGTTCCGCTTCCTCATCAACCACAAGCCCGTGTTCGCCATGGGCTCCAACTGGGTGCCCCTGGACGCTTTCCACTCCCGCGATGCCGAGAGACTTCCCAAAGCGCTGGAGATGCTGGACGACATCGGCTGCAACATCGTCCGCTGTTGGGGCGGCAACGTCTACGAGAATCACGCATTCTTTGATTTCTGCGATGCCCACGGCATCATGGTCTGGCAGGACTTCGCCATGGGTTGCGCCATCTACCCCGTAGACAAGAAAATGCAGGACGCTCTCCATGAGGAGGTGGAGCATATCGTCAAAAAGCTCCGCAACCATCCTTCCCTCTGCCTCTGGGCGGGAGACAATGAGTGCGATTTCGCCTGGTGGGGCTGGCACGGCATCCGCCGCGACCCCACCGACAACGTCCTCACCCGCAAGGTCATCCCCGACGTTCTGCGCCTGCAGGACTTCACCCGTCCCTACCTCCCCTCCTCCCCCTATCTGGATGAGACCGCCATCGAGGCCATGAAGCATCCCGAGAACATCGTGAGCTGTCAGGGCACCGCCGACATCTCCGAGGATCACCTCTGGGGTCCCCGCGACTACTTCAAGGGCGCCTACTACCGCACCGCGGGCTGTCATTTCGCCTCGGAGACGGGTTACCACGGCTGTCCCGATCCCGAAACGCTGAAAACATTCATCCCCGAGGATGAGCTGTGGCCGATTTTCGACAAGGCCACCGAGGAAGATCCCTTCGCGGGTGATCCCAAGCCCTCCTGGTTCATTCACCAGACCACCATGGAGCAAAAATACACGGGCAGTTTCCACTACCGCATCCGCCTCATGACGGATCAGGTCAAGCACATGTTCACGGAGATCCCCCGCGACCTCGACACCTACGCCCAAATGAGTCAGATCTCCCAGGCCGAGGCCTTCAAGTACTTCATTGAGCGCTTCCGCACCGCCAAGTGGCGACGGACGGGCATCATCTGGTGGAATCTTCTGGACGGCTGGCCGCAAATTTCGGATGCGGTGGTCAATTACGACTTCACCCCCAAGCTGGCCTACCACTTCATCGGGCGGGTGCAACAGCCCCTGCACATGGCCTTTGCCGATCCTGCAGACGGTGCGTTCTCCCTCGTGGGCATCAACGACACCCACAAGGACGAGGTCTTTACCTATACCGTGAAGGATATGACGGATCTGCCCGCCGATGCCGACCTGACAGCCATCCCCACACTGCTGGCAGGCGAGGCGGTGATCCCCGCCGATTCGGCTACCCCCGTTGCTTCCCTTCCCACCGAGGGAATGGATCACCGATTCCTGCTCATTGAGTGGCGAGACAGTCGCGGCGAGCACCGCTCCCACTTCATCCTTGAGCCCGAGCATCTGAACTACACCACCTATATGCAAGCGCTGCGGCTGTGCGGCTTCCATCAGCCCTGAGCCATGCGGATGAACATCATGAAAACATACTTACATTCTCTTCTCAAATCTTTGGGCTTGACCGCAGGGCTGGACGCCGCCCTGCTCCTGCTCCTATACACCGCGTGCCCCGTGACGGTACTGAAGATCGGTCAAGCGGGACTGATGGGCGGCGTGATCCTCCTTTTGCTGATCGCCTCCTGCCTGTACGCCTTGATTTCGGTACACCGCAGGCGAGAGCTTTTGTTCTGTCTGGCCGTCTCATTTCTCCTGCATGTGATCGCTTCCGTTGCCTCGGTGCTGGTGTACGGGAATCGCCTCTCCTATTTCTGGCCCGGACACTCGGATATGGCGTGGCTTCTGTTCTTCGTGCTGATCGTGACGGTATGGTGTCTGACGGTATCCGTCATCACGATCATCCGCTATATCCGTATGAGCGCTACTCGCCGCGAGGAAACAAAGCATATCCAGCATGCCTCCCTTGGTCTTCGCATGGAAACGGATCCCGTGACCCCTGCCCGCGCCCGCCTGATCGCAACCCTCAAGGGCTTTACCTGGACAATTGGCTTCTACATTCTCACGGGTTTTCTTCTGGAAATGCTCAAGGAAATGTCCATTGCCGAAACGATTCTCTCCTACGTAGCGTTTCCCTGCTTGTGGTGTCTTATGGGCATTGTGTACGGCTATGTGGACAGACCCAACCGCGTAGCCTTTACCCTGTCGGTCACGGTCACCCACATTCTGCTCTGCGCCGCCACCATGGTATTTCTCCTGCCCTCCAACGTCACAAAGCACGTAGGCTACGCCCTCCTCTACCTGGACAGCATACTGATGGATCCCTTCAATCACCCCGAACAGCTCCTGCTGGTCGCGGAATTTCTGTCGGTGTGGGTCATTGCCTTAATCTACGGCATCGGGCACAGACGAAAAAAGTATACCGAGTCAATCGTATGATCCCCCGTATATTGAAAGAACCACCCCATGGCGGGGTGGTTCTCTGTTTTGGAAGTATACATTTTTTCAATCAATCGGCAGGCCGGATTTTTTCGGGTACAGGCCCCGCGCCATGGGCGATGACCAATGCCTCGATGGCCTTGCGGATGTCATAGCAGGGGGAGCCTTCTTCGGCGTAAAATGCGGAGATCATGTGTCCTTTCCAGTCTGCGTGATCGTCGATCAGCGAGGAGGAATAGACCAAAAAGGTGGTATTCCCATCCATGCCTGTGTACATAGCGGAGTTGTGAGTGGGGAGTTCACCATAGCTATGTTGTTCCATAACGGCAAAAACGCTGTTGATCTCCTCGGCGGTCAAGGGGGTGGTTGACTCTGCAAAAAGAACACGGCGATCGTCGGCTATTTGCCGATGACCGTCTTCATTGATCTCAACGGTGTAGATACTCCCCCATTGCTGATAATGCAGATATCCGCTCCCGTCTCCATACATGTAGATGTCATACACGTACCCACCCGACGGGCCGTAATATTGGTTTTCGGGGAGGGGATCGTCGGGGAGCGATTCGTCAAAGGCCTCGACATAGACACAGCGGATGACCTCGCCGGCATATGGCCCCTTATAGTCAAG
Source organism: Eubacteriales bacterium (assembly GCA_045645165.1). Taxonomy (GTDB): domain Bacteria; phylum Bacillota; class Clostridia; order Oscillospirales; family CAG-272; genus CAMEON01. The sequence continues at coordinate 29,406 of JAZRIF010000183.1, read as the reverse complement.
GGGTTGCTCGTAATTCGGGTCACAGCCCATGATGTTACAATGGGAAATATAATCATCCCACACCCGCTCGGCCAGCCGCGCCGCTTCGTTCTGCTCTTTTTGTAATTGGCGCAGAGACAAACCCATGACCGCCGCAATGATCGTGAGCGCGGCCAGACACACCGACAGGATGATGATGGCGATGTTCTTTTTCATAGTCCAAATACTCCTTTCGTGTTCCTATACTATATAAGACACCAAAAAAAGCGAAAACTTACAGGAATTTTGAAAAATAATTTTTAAAATTGGGGTTTATCGAGGGGGCTTTGCCCCCTCGACCCCCACCAAAGGGACTTTTGGAAAAGTCCCTTTGGAATCTTCAAAACTTAAAAAATTGATAAATAATTCTTTTTTGAAAGTTTTAGGAAGTCCAGAAACTCTCGCAAACTTCGCCGCAGGCGAATTTGCCCCCGAGCGGAGCGAGGATATTTTCAAAAGGGTTTATGGTGGGGTCCAGGGGCAAAGCCCCTGGCCGATAAACCCCAATTCGAAAGCGAACTCAACCCGTCACCGGATTACAGTTGCTTCCCGATAAACGCCACCTGTGCAAAATCCCGCGGATTGTGACGGATGATATAATCAATGTAGGAACAGATCTGCTCCGCCACGATGCGGTAGCCCATGGGGCTCATGTGGCCGTGGAGGTAGAAGAGGCGGCCGTATTCCCTATCCTGAACGGGCGCATAGGTGTGCAGATCAATGACGTAGGTGTTGTCAAAATACTCGGCCAGCTCACGGATGCGGGCGGCGTAATCGGCCAGAATGCGGGACATGGGATTGTCCTCGCCGCGGCCGTGATCCTCCCTCGGCATGGTAACGAGGAAGAACTTGGCATCGGGCTGGATGGCCTTGTAACGCATGATCACGCGGGCGAACCATCCCGTAAAGGTGTCGGCGTTCTGCTCGGGGTCTTCGGGATGAATGTCGCTCATCTCACCGAGGGGCTGGTGCGCGCCGAACAGATCGTTGGCACCCAAACCCACAATGTAAGCCTGGGCGGCCAGGGCGGGATCCCACCATCCCTTGGACTCGGCGTAGCCTTGGCAGTATTCCGAGGCTGTCATGCCCCCGCGGGAGAAGTTGTGGACGGTACAACCCGCCATGCGGGCGATGTACTGCCCCCATGAATAAGGGAACATATCGTAAAAGTGGTGCTCTCCCGTGGTCTCGTCCAGAGTCTCAAACTCTCCCGAGGCCATGCTATCCCCCACACAGGCGATGGTGCGGAAAATGGAGGTGTAGCCGCCATCCTTGACAAGATTGTCAAGGGGCTTTTCATCGGCGGGAGCGGTGTAGCGGTATTGGTTCATATCGAACTCCTTTTCGTGCTTTCCTATGGGCATAGCGATCGTTTCCCCATTTTCCAAAGAACAAAGCGGGGAAAGGGGCCCCGCGGGGGGCTCCAAAACGGTTTCGGAAATCTGTTTACTTGATCTTAACTATGTTTATTTGAAGTTTTAGGAGATTCTTAAGAACCCTTTTTCAAAAGGGTTCTTAAGCCGCCGGAGGCACGTCCATCAGCACAGCATGGGGGTCTCGTTCCCGATGAAGGGCACGTTGACGAACTCACGGGGATTGTGGCGGATGATGTAGTCCATGTAGGAGCAGACCTGCTCGGCGGTGAGGCGGTAACCCATGGGGTTCATATGGCCGTGGAGGTAGAACATGTGGACGAAATCCTCGTCGTGGGTGGGAGCGTAGGCGCGGAGATCGATGACGTAGACGTTCTCAAAGTAGGCGGCCAGCTCGTGGAGACGGGCGGCGTGGGCGTCGCAGAGCTCGGTCTTTCCGGGCACCGACTCGTACATGACCTGGTGGGGCATGGTAACCAGGAAGAACTTGGCATCGGGCTGAATGGCCTTGTACTGCTGGATCACACGGGCGTAGTAGCCGGTGAAGGTCTTGGCGTTCTGAGTGGGGTCATCGGGGTTGATGTCGGACATCTCGCCCAAGGGCTGACCCGCATTGATGAGGTCGTTGACACCCAGAGCAATCACGTAGGCCTGTGCCTTCAGCGCGGGATTCCACCAATCCTTGGCGGCGGCGTAGGAGTCGCAGTACTCAGAAGCGGTCATGCCGCCGCGGGAGAAGTTGTAGGCCGTAAAACCCGCCATGCGAGCCGCAAACTGACCCCAGGAGTACTCGAACATATCGTAGTAGTGGCGCTCGTTCTTCTCGGGATCAAAGGTCTCGAACTCCCCCGAGGACAGGCTGTCGCCCACAAAGGCAACGGTGCGGAAAATGGAGGCGTAACCGCCGTCGGTCACGAGGTTATCCAGAGGCTTTTCGTCGGCGGGAGCCGTGTAACGGAATTGGTTGGTCATGGTGTGGGTTCCTTTCTGTTTGCATGTTATTTGAAAAATAATCGTAATGATAAGAGTGGAGGGGCGAGCATGGCTCGCCCATGGGCGGCTGATAGCCGCCCCTACGTCAGCGGTTTACAAACCAAAAAATTCTTCTTCCACCGCCGCGCAAAGGTAGTGATACACCGGCAGATGGTACTCCTGCACGCGGTAAGTGTCGGCGGCGGGCACCTGCACCGTCACGTCGGCCAGCGCCGAAAGAGCAGAATCATCCTCCCCCGTCAAGGCCAGCACCTTGAGTCCCTTGGCGCGGGCGGCCTTGGCGGCCAGCACCACGTTGCGGGAGTTGCCCGAGGTGGACAGGCAGATGAGTGTGTCCCCCGCTTGCCCCAACGCCCATACAAGCTGGGCGAAGATCAGAGCAGGATCGGTGTCGTTGCACACAGCCGTCACCGCCGCCGTCTGAGACGGCAGGGAAATGGCGGGGAGTCCCCCTTGGAGTTGACCCGCCAGCAGGTACAGATCGGGGTCGGCCTCCCCCTCAGGCAAGCTATCGGCCAGAGCGATGCAGTCCTCCTCTGACAGGGGACGGTGGGAGAGGAAGCCTTTGAGCAGCTCCCCCGCGATGTGGTCGCAGTCTGCCGCTGAGCCGCCGTTGCCGCAGAGCAGGAGCTTCCCTCCCTCGCGGTAGGTGTTCACCAGCAGATTGCGAGCCTCCTCAATCGAGTCGCGGCAGGCCGCAAGAGCCGGGTGATTCTGCAACAGAATTTCTATGTTCAAAGACATTGTCATACTCCTTTTTTAAAGTTCTTGAAAGGGGGTCTGGGGGAAAACTTCTTTTAAGAAGTTTTCCCCCAGACGTTCTCCCTACCCCATCAGCATCGCACGGCAGGGAGAGCCTTCGCAGCCGCCCAGGTTGAGGGGAACGGCGGTCAGGAAGTACTTCCCTTCGGGGACGTGGGCAAGGACAAGGCCTTCCAGAAGAACCACGTCGGCGCCCAGGAGGATGAGATGCACCGCCATGGGGGCATCCTCGGGGCCTACGGTCTGGCTCTCGTTGCCGATGAGCTTGACACCCGCCTCAGCAAAGACACGGGCGGCGGCTTCGGTGACAGTAGCCTTCCCCGCAATGAGAATCCGCTCGGCCGCATGAACATCCGCGGCCTTTTGCAGAATGGCCACGGCATCGGCGGCGGTCACGTCTCCCTCGTGGCGAGCCACGTAGCAATCCCCCAGAAAAGCGGCGGGATCCAGCTCGTCAATGGTTTTCCCATCCTTGATGAAATGGGACGGCGCATCCAAGTGGGTTCCGTTGTGGGCGCACATGGAAAAGGCGGTCAGATTGATGATGTCCCCCTTGCCCATGTCGGCCAAAACCTCGCGAACGGGCGCGGGATCACCGGGGAATACGGCGCAGGAAAACAGCTCCTGTGAAATATCGTAGATCATTTTCTGTCTCCTTCTGCATTCCGAATCCCTTCCATCGCCACCGTCAAAGCGGCCATATCCCCCACCGTCTCGGTCAGCTCGGCGGGCACGATCTCGCACACCGACAGATTGGGCGCAAGGCACTCCTCGCGAAGCACGCGGTTCATGGCATCACAGAGCAGATCCGAGGAACGGGCGTAAATGCTCCCCAGAACAATGCGCTCGGGATTCAAAAGATCAATGAGAATAGCCATAGCATAACCCAAACGGCGGCCGCACTCCTCCCAAACCGCCAGAGCCGTTTCGTCGGGCGGGGCGGCGTGGGCGGCGTTCGCCATGGAAAGGGCGGTAATGCTCTCCAGATCCGCCTCGGTGGGACAGAAGGAAGGCGTTCTTCCCTCCTTCAGGGCGCGAAGGGCAAAGCGCTGACCCAGCTGGCGGAGTCCGCCACCCGAGCAGAAGCCCTCCACCGAGCCGACCTTGTAGTACCCCATGGGGCCCTCGGTGTCCAAACGGATATGACCGATCTCGCCGGCGTTGTCGTTGGTGCCCGCGTAGAGCTTGCCGTCCAGAATGAGCCCCGCTCCAAAGCCCGTGCCAAAGGTGCAGAAAATCATATTCTGCGTGCCCCGCCCCGCGCCGAATCGCCATTCGGCTAAAGCGCAGGCGTTGGCATCGTTGCACAGAAAGGCGGGAAGCCCCGTGCGGGCGGTCAAAATCTCCACGATGGGCACGTCCACCCAGCCCGGCAGGTTGGGAGGCTCCTGAATGATGCCCCGTTTGGAGTCCATGGGACTGCCGCAGGACACACCGATGGCCACGGGACTCTCACCCAAGGCATTCCCTTCGGCAATCAGCTTGTCCACACACTCATAGATGCGATTTTGGGTCTCGGCAGGTGTGGTGGTAGAGAAGCGCACCTTGGCGGTTACCCGCCCGTCGGCATCTCCGCGCACCACAGCGCACTTGGTGCCACCAATGTCCACTCCGATATAGTAAGTCATGTTGTATCCTCCGATTCTGTCAACGGCGTTTTCTGTGGCGCAGGAACAGGAAGAGGAATACGCCGATCACTGCGATGGCCGCTACCGTCACGATGGCGATGATGGCACCGATCGACATTTGTCCCGTGGCAATATGACCGGTTACGTAAATACCCGCCAAGCCCATCTGACCGGTTCCGACTATGGTTTCCTCGGAATCATAATCCATCTGGATCGTCAGGATGACGGTATCCGAAATATCCAGCAGCGAGGTAAATTCTTCTACGTCGAATACAGCCGTCTGCCATACGCCGCCGCTGACGTTGGACACGGAAGCCTCATAGATCACCGCGCCCTCACCCTCTACTATGCTTCCCGTAGAAGGAGACGTCAGACGCAAGGCCACCGTAGGATTGGCATTGACGGCAGCAGAATCCGCCATACCGCCGTACAGATCCAGGATCATACGCTCCCCTCCCATCAGCTCGGCGGCGGGAATCGTCACGGTGATCCCCATGGGATCGCAAACAGCGGTGCGGTCAAAGCGGATGTTGCAGGTGACCGTATTCAGAACTTCGGTGTGAACCAACTCCATGTACGTCAGATTTCCACCGTTTGCAAAGCCGTGGAGTGTCCCGCGGTCAAAGGGGAACAGGGACGATGCCTTCAGATGATTGGACTCAAAGGATTCCAGTTCTGCCGTGCCGTGAATCACCTTGACGGGCTGCTCCTTACCGGCTAAAGCTCTTTCCAGCTTGGTAAAGGGCTCGTCTATGATGCCGGTCAGTTCTCCGGACAAGGATGCCGCATCCGTGGTATCGATCTTGCGGAACAGATCGTACAAGGGCCGTTTTTCCGATACCGCGAGATGATCTCCGCGCTCGGTCAAGGTCCAAAGTCCGCATTGCGGCTCGTGGTCGGCATTCTCTGCCGTATCCGTGTAGGCGCTATAGATCAAAGCCTCTACGTGGCCGTTTTGTACGCAGGTCATGTATGCGTAGGCGTAAGAGGCGGCTTGTCTCGCGTTGTTCTCTACCGAGGGTTCTCCGTCCTTCGTCACAGCCGGAATGGACAGTCCGCTGATGAGTATGCTTCTCTCTTCCCCATCGGGGGTACGGTACTGATCGCTGAGCAAAAGATCGGTCAGCGTCCGTAGGCTGTGGACGGTGTAGTAACGGTTGTCCGTGTCGGTCTTCTCGTTCCAGATATCCGTCGTATCGGCGTACAGCTCACACGCAAGATTCCAGTCGTAGTTTCCCCGCAGAGCGCAGGCATCGCTGAAAGCGGACAGGAAAGCGGGAATATCCCAGCCTCCCGTCTCATCCCCTGCCGAACGACGGCTGTCCAAAGATATGTATACTTGTCCGTCGGCGCTGTGAGATCTCACCGCCGTATACGCTACCCGCACCAGCTTCTCGTAGTTGGCTACGTAGGATGCCAGGGTATGCTCGCCGCCCTTGTTGTAAGCGGACGCGTGATTGACCCGATAGCCGATGATGAAGGAGGTAACCGCCCCGGAGCCGTCCGAGGAAGACGCGTAACGGTCTGCCATGAAATCAAAGAAACCCTCCATGATTTCGGCCGTTTGGACATGGGTCATATTCACCGCGTAGAAAGCGGTCTCATCCACCGCTTCGTCGGGTTGAAAATACAGGGAAAGCGGCGTGTGATTCGTTTCATTCAGGCCACCCAAAAGAAACCGCAGGTACACCCGCACACCCGCGTTGGTATATGCCTTCACGGTATCATCCAGCGTAGACAGAGCTTCGGCATTCAGGTAAGCCGTCACACCGTTGTAAATATAGGAAACAGCGTCCTCCTGCCACTCCTTCAGGATGAGATCCTCCATGGGCACGTCCACCACCGTATGAGCAATGCCCAGACGGATGGCATCGGCGGGGTGATCCGAGATCAGACCCTTGATGGATACCTCCTCATTCGTTTCCGTCGGAAAGCCGCTCATTTCCGCAAAGCTCGTCACCGCCAAGGGAGTGGTCAGCGCCGTATAGGTATCCTCCATCCGATCGTAGGAAGCAAGGAGAAATGACGAATGCAGGCGGGAGCGAACCCCGTCATAGGCATCGATGCGGATGATCATATCCCCCTTGACCTTTGTCTCGGCCACAGGATCCAACTCCTCCAGATTGACGTCGGCGGTATACACCGAAGGGATCTCAAAGAGATACACCTTTTTTTCGAGATACCCATCCAGAAAGCTCTGGGTGAGCTCCGCCTTGACCGTGATCTTTCCCTTCCCGTCGGGGATTACGGCGGTCACGGCATTTTGCTCCGCGGGTGCTTTCTGTCGGCATCCCACCAACATGAGGGGAATCAGGCAGAACAGACACAGAGAGCAGATCAGAGAAGCGCGAAAAATGCGGTGCTTCATGGAAAACAACCTCCTTATGGATATACCCGCGGCACGCGGGCGGTAATGAGACAGAGTAACTCATAGGGAATGGTGTGGGCGCGCTCGGCCAACGCATCCAGCTGCTCGGAGGTCTCTCCGAACAGGGTCACGGGCGTTCCCACCGTCACGGGCAGGTTCGTCACGTCCACCATGCATTGATCCATGCAGATGCGACCCACGATGGGGGCGGTCACGTCCCCCGATGGAGTATGGAAAGTCACACTCGCCCCTGAAAAGGCACGGATCCAGCCGTCGGCGTAGCCCACGGGCAGAGTGGCCAGGGTGCGGGGGATGTCAGCGGAGTACGTTCCGCCGTAGCCTACCGTTTCTCCGGGGAGCAGGGTGTGAATGTGGGTCACCACGGTCTCCAATTTCATAGTGGGTTTCGTGCGGGCGGCGTTTCCGTCTCCCACCCCGTAGCCGTAGAGATTGATGCCCAGCCGCACCGCGTCGAGACACCCCTTGGGCAGGGCGCGGGGGAAACGGACGGCCGCCGCGCTGTTGCAGACGTGGCAGACCCGCGGACGAATGCCCTCATTGCACAGCCCTTCCAGCACCTTGCGGTAGCGGGTGTACTGGGTCATGGTCAAGCTGCTTTCACTCTCCATTTCGGTGCCGTAGTCCTCGTCGGCGCGGGCAAAATGGGTGAACAGACCGTCCAGGATCAGCCCGCCACTCGTTTCATTCGGCGTGCCGTCCCGACATAATGCGGAAATGGCGTTGACGGTTTGGGTGATCTCCCCGTCGGTGTGGGCAGGATAGCCGATGCGGTTCATGCCCGTGTCCAGAGCGGCGTGTACCCGCACCGTCACCTGCGCTTTCCGCGCGCAGGCCAAGAGCTTCCTTGCGTAGTCCTCCGAAAGCAGGGCGGTGGTGATGCGGTAGGTCTTGAGAATGGGGGCGTTTTCGGGGTCTGTGTACCCCAACACCAGAATATCGGTGTCGCGGTCGGTGGCTTCTCCTGTGAGCAGCTCCCGCAGAAGCCGCCGCAGGGCAATCGCCTCCTCCAGACAAGCCACCGCGAAGGAGCGGCATCCCGCCGCGATCAACGCCGACACAACGGGACGGATGCCGTGGCCGTAAGCATCGGCCTTCACCACGGCGATGGCGTAGGTGTCGGGCGACACAGCCCGCACGGGATTCAAAAGTGTATGGTAATTCTCCGTCAGCGCTGCGGGGTCAATGACCGCCCGCACCCGCATCCCGGGGAGCAGGGGAAAGGATTCGTGAAGCTTTACGTGGTTCATAGGTATGCTCGATTCATGTATATTTATAAATATAATTAGTCTATTATAGTATAGCATATTTCACCTCGTTTTGCAAGTGGAGAAATGATGTTTTGCAATATTTTTTGTGGAGGTTGTACAAAATACTGTGCCGCGACAGGGGCGCGTTGACAAAATTATAAAATGTGGTATAATTAATTATGAAAAGTCTGTAAGATTTTGAGATTTTTGGTGTCTTATACGGTAAGAGAATTACAGAAAGGAAGGTATATTATGAATCGCTTTGAAGGAAAATACGCCGCATTATTGGCTGTGATCTTCTCTCTGCCCAACCTTGTTTTGTTTATCGTCGTGCAATTTTTAAGCGAATTCGAAACCGGGCCGGAACTTTTTTGGGGTATAGGCATCGCGGTCGTTCTCTTTACATTTCTGAGCTTGATCGCTTACACCGTAGAAGGCATTCAGGCGGTGATTCGCGCCATCCGTCATCGGTGGGGTTGGAAGGATCTCATTTTAAATATCGTGCTGGCTATTCTCATTTTCGGTTTGTTTCCCATGCTTTATATGGACTGTTGGTTCCCCCTGCCTTTTGTTGACTCTATTTGGTTCTGCATATACTACGGTGTTGTGTTCGCGGTTGAAGTGTTTTCCCTTACTCTATATTACAGGAATAACGGCTGAATGACTTGAATTGTATCCCATCAGAAAACCGCCCCGATCTCCGAGGCGGTTTTCTTTCTGTATGGTTCGTTATTCCCCCAACTCCTCCAGCTCCTCATACACCGCCATGAGTGCTTCCTCGCACTCATTCTTGCGGGTATCCAGCTCGGCGGCGCGGATGTAATCGCTGGCGGCGGAGCCGTTCAGCTCGGCGTCAATGGCCTCGATCTCGGTCTCCAACCGCTCGGCCTCCTTTTGGAGCTTGTCAATGCGGTTTTTCTTCTTTCTGGCCTCGGCGGCGGAGGCTTTGGCCTGCTGATAGGCCTCCTTGGAGGCGGTGGGAGTGTCACTGACAGCGGCGGTGGGATTCAAACCCATGGACGTGGGCTTGGACGTGACCCCGCCCTTCCGCGCATCCATGAAAGCGCGGTACTCGGTGTAGGCCTCTCCCCGCTTTTCGATGCGGTAGTCGGTGAAATCGCCTCCCGTCTGCCCGTTCACCAGGGTCGCGCCAAGCCCGGGGGTGATCTCCACGATGCGGGTGGCCAGCTTTTCGATGAAGTAACGGTCGTGGGACACCGCGAAAATGGTGCCGTCAAAGCCCTCCAGCGCGGCCTCCAGAGCCTCGCGGGAGTCGATATCCAGATGGTTGGTGGGCTCGTCCAGTACCAAGAGATTCATTTTGGACAGGATCAGCTTGGCCAGCGTCAGCCGCGCCCGCTCACCGCCCGACAGCACGCTGACCTCCTTGTAGACGTTCCCCCCCACGAAGCGGAACTGACCGAGGGTGTTGGGGATCTCGGTCTCGGTCATGCGGGGGTAGGTGTTCCACAGCTCGTCCAGCACGGTGTTTTGCGGGTCGAGATTCTGGTTTTCCTGATCGTAGTAGCCGATCTCCACGTTGTAGCCCGCCTCGATGATACCCGAAACAGGCTCCAGCTTGCCGATAATCAGCTTGATGAGGGTGGATTTTCCGCATCCGTTCTGACCCAACACCAAAAGGCGGTCGTCCTTTTTCACCAGAAAATTCAGATGCTGAAACAGCATCCGTCCGTCAAAGCCCATGGACACGTCTCTGAGATCCAGCACGTCGTTGCCGCTGGGGCGGGAGGCGGTGAACTTCAGACGAATGGGCTTGGGGGCGTTTTCGGGTCGTTCCACCCGTACCATTTTATCCAGCATCTTCTGGCGGGACTCGGCGGCAATGATGTTGCGCTCGCGGTTCCACGCCCTCTGCTGGGCGATGTAGGCTTCCTGCCTTGCGATCTCCTTTTGCTGATCCTTGTAGTGCTTTTCTTGGATCTCGCGGTCGATGCGCCGCTGTTCCATGCTCTTGGTGTAGCCGCCGTTGTACAGCTTGGCGCGGTGGTTCTGGATGCAGAGGGTCTTGTTGGTGACGCGGTCGAGGAAGTAGCGGTCGTGGGAGACCACCATCACGCATCCGTCGTAGTCGGCAAGGAACCGCTCCAGCCAGCCAAGGGTTTCAATGTCCAGATGGTTGGTGGGCTCGTCCAAAAGCAGCACGTCGGGCTTGCGGGAGAGCTGAATACCCAGCGCCAAGCGGGTCTTTTGGCCTCCGCTCAAGAACTTGACGGGCATATTGGACAGCGCCTCATCAAAGCCCAGACTCCGCAGAATGCCTACGCACCGCCCACGGAATTCCAAACCGCCGTCGCGGATGAATTTCTCGTTGAGAGAGGTGTAGGCGCGGGTCACGCGGTCGTACTCTTCGCTCCCAAGGGCTTCTATACCAAGGTCTAACTGCTTTTGCAGGTCTTCCAGCTCGGCCTCCATTTTGAGCAGGGCAGGAAAGGCGTGAACCATGTGCTGGAGGGCGGATTCCTCCCCCGTGCCGTCCTCGCCGTCCTCGTCAAAGGCTCCCTCCTGGGTGAGTATCCCCATGGTCTTGCCCTTGGACAGGAACACCTCACCCTCGGTGGGCTCGTATTCCCCGATCAGCAGCTTGAAAAGGGAGGATTTTCCGCTCCCGTTGACACCGATGATGCCCAGCTTGTCCCGCTCGTCCACCGAGAAGGAGACTTTTTCCAGCACAGAGGTGGTGCCGAAGCGCAGGGTCAGGTCGGTCGTAGATAAAACGATCATGTTGTTTCTCCGAAATGATTTTTAGTTCAAATTTGGGTTTGTAGGGCAGGGGTTTCACCCCTGCACCCCACCAAGAACCTTTTTGAAAAAAGGTTCTTGGAACTCCAAAAACTTTCAGAAAGGGTTATTAAATCATATTTTTTGAAAGTTCTTGAAGGGGGTCTGGGGGGAACTTCGCAATGTTTGCTGAAAGCAAACTTGCACCGAGCGAAGCGAGGAGGCTTTCAAGAAGTTCCTCCCAGTCGCTCCCCCATAAACTCCAATTTACCTCGCCTTCAAGATTTCCACCATTCTTTCATCCACGGGAATCACCACAACGGAATTCTCCTCGGGGATGGGGATGTAGCAGGAGGCGGGGGAGACGGGGGTATTCTCGTAGCGGAACACCCGCTTGTCCTTACAAAGCAGGTCGCGGGCTTGCTTTGCGGTGTCGCCGTCTGCGCGGCGAATGACCGTCACGGCGGCGTGATCGATGGTGCGGAGTCCCACGCGGGCGACCACCTTCATTTTTCTGCCCGTGATCTCGGTAATGACCAGATCGTACTGCTCCACTCCCTCGGCGTCCACGATGGTATTGGGCTCGATGGCGTAGCGGTAGGTTTTGAGGGAATAGCCTACCGTCAGGTACACAGCGGCGGTGGCGCAGAGAATGCCGCCCATCTGAAATAGGAACGGAGCGGGAATCCACGGATACCCTCCCAGGGTAAACAAAGCAACCGCCGCGACTATAGCACCAATCACCATGGCGTGCAAGGGCTTTCGGGAGCCGCTTGATTCAAAAGAGTATGTCATAATTTATCCTTGTTTCAGTTTTTTGGGATTCTTAAACCCTTTTTTTCAAAAAAGGGTTTAAGCGGGGGTAGCGAAGCGGCGACGCGGTAGTGAATGACTGCCGATGGCAGTCAGAGCCGCGGCGTGACCGAGCCGCAGCGAGATCAGGGGCAGAGCCCCTCGTTCCCCTCGTTCTCCGCCTTCTGCTCTGCCCGTCTGAGCTGACCGCAGGAGGCGTTGATATCCGCCCCCAGCTTGCGGCGCACGGTGGCGCGGATGCCCCGCTTTTCCAGTACGGCGGCAAAGGCCTTGACCGCCTCGTCGCTGGAGCGGGAAAACCCGGTCTCCTCCACCTCGTTGACGGGGATGAGGTTGACGTGGATGGGCATAGTGGTGGTGCGGGTACGCAGATGGCGGTTGAGGACGTTCGCCAGCTTGGAAGCACCCTCCACCGTGTCGTTCTTCCCCGCGATCAGGGTGTATTCAAAGGACAGACGGCGACCCGTCTTGTCGTAGTAAGCCTTGCAGGCGTTGAGAAGCTCGTCCACACCCCAGCGGTTGTTCACCGGCATGATGGAGGAGCGGGTCTCGTCGTCGGGGGCGTGGAGGGAAATGGACAGGGTAATGGGAAAATCCTCCTCCGCCAGCTTGTGAATGCCCGAAACCACCCCGCAGGTGGACAGGGAAATGTGGCGGTAGCCGATGTTCAACCCGTCGGGATGAGCCACCAAGCGCAGGAACTTCACCACGTTGTCGTAGTTGTCCAAAGGCTCGCCAATGCCCATCATGACGATGTTGGAGATACGCTCCCCCATGTCCTTCTGGGCGGCGATGACCTGCCCCAAAAGCTCACCGGGAATGAGATCCCGCACCCTGCCGCCAATGGTGGAGGCGCAGAATTTGCACCCCATACGACAGCCGACCTGGGAGGAGATGCAAATGGTGTTGCCGTGGTTGTAGCGCATCACCACCGACTCCACGCAGTTGCCGTCGCGGAGCTCAAACAGGTATTTTACCGTGCCGTCCAAGGCCGAAACCAGCTTGCGGCGCACGGCGGGGAGGTGATACTCAGCCACCTCAGAAAGCTTTTCGCGGGTCTTTTTGCCGACGTTTGTCATCTCGGCGGGAGACAGCCCCTTGTGAAGCTGGGGGAACATCTGCCCCGCGCGGTATTTTGGCTCGCCCACCGAGAGAAGCAGTTCTTCCAGCTCGGCGGGATAAAGAGAAAGTAAGTCTTGCATACGAATCCTTTCGTAATATGATAGAATGCAAATTTTGGTTTGTATGTGGGGTTTATATTCCAATCGTAGGGACAGGCGTCCTCGACTGTCCTCTACTGACCCATCGAGGTTCGTTGTCGTGTCTATGTTATTTACGGACAGTCCGGAGGCCTGTCCCTACGATTTAAATTTGTTTGTTGGATCCTAATCCCACCGACAAATCCCAATTTCATGCTCTACGAAATTTACCTATCAAGGTAAACACCAAGAAAATCACGATATGCACCACCGCGACGGACGCACCGGTGGGGGTAGACCGCAGGAGAGCAAAGAGAAGTCCCGTAAGCGACCCAACCACCGAGATCACAGCCGAGCAGAGCACAACGGCACGGAAGCTGCGGAACACCCGCATGGCCGAGAGGGCGGGGAAAATGATGAGGGAGGAAATGAGCAGAGCTCCCACCAGCTTCATGGCCAAAACAATGACCACACCGCTGATGGCCGCGATGAGGAAGTTATATCCCCGCACGCGAATTCCTGAAGAAGTGGCAAAGCCTTCGTCGAAGGTAACGGCGAAAATTTTGTGGTAGAAGATCACGAAAAATCCGATCACAGCCACCGAAAGCCCCACGCAGAGCCAGACGTCTGTCCCTGACAAGGTCATCATGGAGGTGGAGCCGAACAGAGAGGCGCAGACGTCCCCCGACAGACTCCCCGTATCCGAGGACGGGAACAGGTTGAGAAGCAGATATCCCACCGCCAAAGATCCCGCCGAAAGCATGGCAATGGCGCTGTCCCCCTTAATGAGCTGCTTTTCACCCGCCAAGAGCAGGAGAACAGCCACGGCAACCGTCACGGGGAGCGCCACGGTCATGGGCGCAAAGCCCAGAACGGCGGCCACCGCCATGGCACCGAAGGCCACGTGGGAGAGACCGTCGCCGATCATGGCGTAGCGCTTCAGCACCAGCACCACACCCAGAAGCCCCGCGCACAGGGAGATGAGAATCCCCGCAATCACAGCATAGCGGACGAAGGGATAGGAGAAATAGTGGATCAGGGTTTCAAATACGTTCATTCCTTCCCCTCCCTTCTGTCGCGGGGGGACTTTCGGCGGCTGGCAGTCAAGCCGCGATCCAAGGACACACCGCGGGCACCCAGCACGGAGCGTGCGTCGGGGGTGGCGCGGACGTCCAGAATACGCCCGATATCGGGAGCATCCCACGCGGTTTTGGGGCTCCAGTCTCCGTAACTGCCGCCCTCACGGCGGGCAAACTGCTGACCTACGGGGGTAGACAGATACTCCTCGGTGGTACCGAAGAAGGAGGTTGTTTTGCCCATGTGGAGGATATGGGTGGCGTACTGCACCGCGGCGGAAACGTCGTGGGAGACCATGATCACCGCCACGCCGTCGCGGTTCATGTCCGCGATCATGTTGTACATTTCGGTCATGGCCAAGGGGTCAAGACCCGCGATGGGCTCGTCCAGCAGAATGAGCTGACCCGTGGCGCAATACGCCCGCGCCAGAAGCACTCTCTGTTGCTGACCGCCCGACAGCTCACGGTAGCATCTGCCTGCCAAACGGTCGATACCCATGCGCACCATGGCCTCGTCGGCCAGTTTCTTGTCGGATGCCCGCCAAAAGGGAGAGAGTCCCGCGCGGCGCAGGCAACCCGACCGCACGATTTCCTTCACCGAAGCAGGAAAATCCCGCTGGGCAGGGGTATGCTGGGGCAGGTATCCAATGCCCTTTTTGCGGGTTTCGGGGGAGACCGTCAGAATCCCGCCCGAAATGGGGTGCAGCCCCAGGATGGACTTGATCAGGGTACTCTTTCCCGAGCCGTTTTCTCCCACGATGCAGAGGTAGTTCCCTGCCTCCAGCCTAAAGCTGACGTCGGAGGCCACTACCCCCGTGTCGTAGGCAAGGGTGAGTTTTTCACACGTAATCAGTGGCATAATCATCTCCATTCTGCCACACAGCGGCAGCACAAATACCTTTTTGCTTCGCATGTGACACGATCGAATGCAGGCGTGAAACAGCCATGCTTGCTCTTAAAGTTTTTGGGATTCTTAAACCCTTTTTTCAAAAAGGGTTTAATCGGGGTGTGGGGCAGATCCCCATTACTGCAAAGCCTTTTTCAGATTTTCCAGATTTTGACGCATGACGGTGATATAGTCGGTATTCTCGTAATCGGTCACCACCTGGAGAGAATTGAGGGTCAGGATCTCGGCGCCCGTCATGGAAGCCACCACCTCGGCTACTTTGCCGTCGGAGCCCTCCATCATGAAAATGTACGGAAGCTCCCACTCCTCGGTATACCGAATCAGCTTGGCCTGGGTCTCAAAGGAGGCCGAGGTTTCGGAGGAGCAACCGGGGAAAGCGGCCAGACACTCCAGATTCAGATCATGGAACAGGTATACGAAGGGATGACGGTCAGCCACCACCACAGTATTTCGGACGGCGCTCTCCATCATATTCTCATATTCTTCCTTCAGGACTCTGAGTTCCTCTTTGTACTGTGTTGCGCTTGTTTCCCAAAGGGTGGCGTTTTCCGCATCCACTTCCATCAGTGCATTCGCAATCGCCGAAACAATGCGGTGAGCGTACTCCACCGAGAGCCATACGTGCTCGTCGTTTCCGATGATCGCGCAGTCCTCATGCTCGGAATCATGGATGTGATCGTGATCCGTTGTGATGTATGTGTCGCAGGCATCCATCATGGAAACCACCTGCACGACGGTATTTCCCGAGGATTTCAAGGCGGAATACAGCCATCCCTCTGCACCCGTGCAGACCACCACGTCAGCATTGGCCAGGGTAATGATATCCTGGGCGGAAGGCTCATAGCTGTGCATATCCTGCCCGGGCTTGCCAAGAATCACAAGCTCAACCACGCCATCCCCGCCGCCCAAGGTGTAGCGGGACAGAATGGAGCGGACAAAATCAAAGCCGGCAAAGTTGGTGCAGACGATCGTCGTTCCGTTATTGTCTGCTGTGGTGGGATTCTTGGGTGTATCGCATCCCGCAAAGACCGAGACCATGCCCAAAACAATAGTCAAGCAAAGCAAAACAGTGATAATTCTTTTCATTTTTATGACCATAGCTTTCGCCATGCGAAAGCTTCCTTTCTTGCGGAATTGGTGCTGGTTTTGCGAAGCAAAATCGCCATCGCTCCGATGGCGAAAGCAACAAAACGCTGTTTGAAAGATTTATCTTTCAAACTTCTATCCTTTATCTGTGATGATGTCCGCAGGCACAGCCGCGGGTATCGGTTGGATGCTGTTTCTGTTCCATAGAGGCGCAGACCTCACACATTCCGTAGAGAATGGAGCGCCCGCTGTCCACTTCAAAGCCGTGGTGAGAGGAAATATGGAAAAGAAGCTCCTCGCTGACAGCACATTCCAAGTGGATCAGTTCTCCGCAGGACAGGCATTTGAGGTGGAAATGGCGACAGCAATCTCCCGTTCCCACGTACTGGTATACGTAGGCGGATTGGGTATCGCTGCGGTATTTTCGCACCGTTCCACCGTCGCATAGCTCGGACAGATGGCGGTACAGGGTGCTTTTTCCGATCTTTTTTTCGGCCGTATTGTTGAGACTTTCTGCTAATTCATCCACCGTAAACTGGCGGTCGGGGTGGCTTTGCAGAAAATCCAACAGCTTCTGCCGCCCCGCGGTCTTGTAGGTGCCTGCCATAACGCGCCTCCTTTCCTGTGCATAGTCTTACAGTTTATCAGTATATCACAATCAAACGGTTTTGTCAATAAATTTGAGAATGATTCTCAAATTTATTTTTTGATTTTAATTTTGGATTTATCGAGGGGGGCTTTGCCCCCTCGACCCCCACCAAAGAACTTTTTGAAAAAAGTTCTTTGGAATCTCAAAAACTTACAAAAAATGTTGATAAATAATTTCTTTTTGAAAGTTCTTGAAGGGGGTCTGGGGGGAACTTCTTTCAAGAAGTTCCTCCCAGTCGCTCCCCATAAACTCCAATTTACCAAACCCTCCCTTCTCTACCATACATTGTTCCTTGCAAATTCCGCATAAATCTGCTACAATAGGAAAGGCGAGGCGGACGCATTCTCGATCTCCCGCCCCGTCCAATTCCTCCGCGAGTCCCAAAAGGGGGCTCTGCTCCCGAGGCTTCTCACACGGGAAGTCTTGGGAGACCATATCACTACACAGGCAGTACCGATTGGAGGACTACCTGCGTGGCGTAATTCCTATACATTTCGTCACCTTGTTTATATACATCGGTACCGCCGGGAAAGGCAGGTAACCATACCCATGAGATTCCATTCGCATCACCACGTACACCGAAACAGCGCCACCGACCGAACGCCGCACTCCACCGTTTTTCTGCGTGTATCCGCCGCCTTCCTGTCGGTCCTGATCGCGGTACCCATTTTTATCCCCGCTGTTTTTTCTCTATCGGCAGAAACAGACAATCAAACAAACATCATTCTATCCGAAACCACACCCCAAGAGATCCACAATATGCCCACCGTATTCCACGTAAACAGACCTGCTCTTCCTCTCATCGAAGATCAGACTGCTTCTCTGTTCTCACACCATCAGGAGCCTATCGAACATGACTCCTCGGAGAAGGATACGGTCGAACACGTTGAAATCGGAACCGAGAACATTCAAGATATTGAAGAGATCATTGAGGATATCCATGATCCTGCGATCCCTCTGACCCAGGAAATCATCGCCCGCCGTATCGAAAGCAAAATGGACAAGCAGGTACGGGGCGGCAGTCGCATCTACTACCCCTACCCCGCAGGTGCCATGGCCGTTGACCTGTATAAGGACGGAAAACAGATCCTGAAAGGTCAAGTCGCCGACATCGGGGGCACGGTCTACGTCCCCGTCCAGCGGTTTGCCGATCTGTTCGGAAAATTCAAGACCGTCTACACCGAGGCTACCGAGCAGGTGGTCATTACGGGAACCAACTTGTCCATCACCGTCAAGGTGGGTGACCCCTACATCACGGTCAACGAGCGCATCTTCTATACGGGAAAAAAGGTCATCAGCCTGGGCGGATGGATTTTCGTCCCCCTCACCTCCATGTGTAAGGCGCTGAATGCCACCGTCACCATTCGTTCCGGCTACTACGACGCCTTTATCACCTCGGGAGACCCCACCCGTGTCAAGTGGGCTTCGGAATATTATGATTCCACCGATCTCTACTGGCTCTCCCGCATCATTTCCGCCGAGGCCAAGGGCGAGCCCTTTGCCGGGCAGATCGCCGTGGGTAACGTGGTGCTCAACCGCGTGAAGAGCAGTCAGTACCCCAATACCGTCAAGGGCGTCATTTTCGACACCAAGTACGGCACCCAGTTCTCCCCCGTGGCCAGCGGTACCATCTACAATACCCCCACCGCATCGGCTGTCATGGCCGCAAAAATTTGTCTGGAGGGATATTCCCTGTCCACGAAAATGATCTATTTCTACAATCCCAAGATCGCCACATCCTCTTGGATCGGACAGACGAGACCCTATATTATGACCATCGGAAATCACAAATTTTACGGGTAAAAAAAGAAACACCACAAGCTCCCCTCTCGGGGAGCCTGTGGTGTTTATACTTTTACCGTATGGTAATTCTGTCAGATAAGGAATTAGTCCTTCTTCTTCAGAGCGACGACAGCAGCGGCAGCGGCCAGAATAGCCACGGCACCAAAGCCGATTGCGGAAGCGCAACCACCCTCAGCGGGAGCCTCAGTAGTGGGCTCGGTCACGTTGGCAACAGGAGCCTCGGTTTCGGGAGCTTCGGTCTCGGGAGCCTCAGTCTTTGCCTCGGTAGGAGCCTCGGTAGCCTCCTCACCGCCGGTAGCGTTCAGAGCATTCTCCAGAGTATCGAAGAGCTGGAAGCCCAGGATCTGGAACTCAGCGCCAATGTTGGACTCCTCGCCTACGCTGTAAGCCCAGTTGATCTTCATGGACTGGATTACGTCAGAGGCGAAATCAGACTCGTTGGTGAAATCAAAGATCCAGTACTCTTCGTTGCCATCGCACTTGATGGTATTGACTACGTCGATACCGTAGATCTCGGTGTTACGGCCAACGATAACGGTCATGTTGGGAGTGGAATCCAGGCAAACGGCAGGAGCCTTTACCTTAACAACCACAACGTTGTACTTCTCGGTCTTGTTGGGAATGGAGTTGTTGCCGGACCAACCGGTGTAGTACTTCTTCATCATTCTCATGTAATCGATGGTGGCATAAGCATCAACATCGCCATCCTCACCCCAAGTACCCACGAAGGATACAGAACCGTCGCGATTCACGCGAACAGCACAGCCCTCGCCCTTGAGGAAATCGTAGTGCTCCTCTGCGAAAGCATTCATCTGAGCAGCGTTCTCGATTTCGGGCTTAACAGCACCGGAAGCGTCGGTGTAGACAGCCTCGATGGTGATATCCTCATTGCCCAGGGTGTAAGCGGACCAGTCAGCCCAGAAGCCTTCCTTCTCGGGAACGGCGGGGATGTTCATGAGCTCCTTGTCACCCTCCAGGAAGGTAACCTCACCAACCTTGGTACCATCAGCCATAAAGGTAGCGGTGTAGGTTTCGGGAGTAGCGGTCAGCTCATCACCAACGGTGATGCCGACGCAGTAAGCAGCGCACTTAGAACCGTTTGCGAAGAATTCAACACCCTCGGCACCGTTACCGTCGGTCAGCCAAGGGGTCATCTGAGAAGCGCCGTCTACGTAGGTAGCGGTGAACAGCAGCTCACCGGTCAGGTTGCGGTTGGTGGGCAGAATAACATCCAGAGGAGCGTTGTCCACGTGGTTGATAATGGTAGTCTGAGCCAGAACGGAACCCTTAACCGTGGTTGCGTAGTCGGTATCCCACTGGTATACCTTGAATACGATGTGGTTGGTGTTGGTGTTGTAAGTAGCCAGAGCGTGGAAATTGATCTGAGTCAATCTCTTACCGGCCTCTACAGTTACCTTTGCACCGAAGGACTGGCCCTTTTTGTAGCCGCCGAGAGCTTGACCCTGTGCACCGTCGTGAAGCTCGATCTTCTCTTCGTTGGTGGGCGCAAACTTATCTGCCTCGTCAGCAGAAACAGTCAGAATACCGGCAAAGCAGGTAACGACCATCAGAACAGACAGAAGCAGAGCAAACATTTTCTTTGCGTTCATCTTTTTTCTCCTTAATGAAAATATTGACATACATTGCGTATGTATCATACTATATTGTATATCAAACACGATTAATTGTCAAGTTTTTTTTTTGAATTTACCGTGAAATCTATGTGTTTTGTCATTTTACACATAAAACAGAAGGATTATTATAAAAAAATAACAATAATTACGTGCTCAATTTTCACGGTATTTTCCATACGTGTACATAATCATAATATCAGAATTCTCCGTTTGAATCAAAAATTTGTACTCTCGGCTATCCATCAGACCGCGAAACGTACATACGGTTATGTCTTTCTTATGATCAGGATAGAAAAAATACTCATTTCCATCTTTCCACATATCCACTCTGTCGGGATGGGTGACCGTCTCATACAGAACCCCACCGCCTTGTACTTGAATGGAGGGACACGATGAACCGTAAAACAGGAAACGAACCGAATAGTATCCATCACGCACCGGTGTTTCCTGACAACCCAGATACGTAACGGGATCATGTATCCCTGCTTCGGGCTTATCGGATATCGACCCGGATGTTTCACTTGGGTACATTTCCGATTCCATCGTGTTTATTTCTTCCTTGCCGGATACAATGGGTTCCGAAAACGTCTGTTCCGATGAAGGCGTCACCGTCTCATCGTAAAATAAGCTGTTCTCACCGTACCAAAAAGAATAAGAATCGATATGTTTATCTTTTCCTCTCACGTATAACAGATCTTTTTCTCCTCTATTCCATTGTATATCAAACGGAAACACCTCTACCGAGTGATTCTCTGCAACCGCTTCCATCACCAAAAGACAAACAGGTTCCCTTTCTGCTGAAATGTCTCCCCCCTCGAGTACACCGTCCAGCAGAATACACCCATTTCCCACCGTACAATTCAGTTTACTTCCTTCACAGATCCCTTGAACCGACTGAACTTCCCACCCTTTCCTCAGGGAAAAATTCAAAAGAACCGCGAAATCCTCCTCTCCCGCTGTTATTCGTAACGCCGGAGAAGCATACAAGTATAAAATACGTCTGCCAACCTCCATACCATTTTCATCCTCTTCCCAGAAAAAACATATTTTCTCTTGACTGTTCTTCATGCCGTCCGACGATTCCAGCCCATACGTCGATACACGAAACACCAGCACGCATAAAAGAGAAAAGAGTATGAACCATCCGCATAAACCATGATTTTCAGAATATTTTATTAACATATCATTATTATATTAACAATGCGTATAATAAATAACAAAAAAAGAAGCAGTTTTTTTCAAACTGCTTCTTTTTTCTTGTTTAACAGCTGGGACTGTCCAGATACCAGTCTCCGTTTTCATATATGAAGGACAGGCGTACTGTCGTCCATTCAGGATACTTTTCGGAATAGGAAGGAATGGAGACGCGAATATAGGTGGAATTGGAATCTTTCTCAATGATCTCCATACCCGCGTAATCGTATACTCTCACACCGTCAACAAGGGTATTCACGTACTTATTCTGGTAAATGTACCGCTCATCTTCATGGAAACGAGCAGGCATCACCACTGTCATTCCCGTATCGGCGTAGCCCGTAAACAACGTATCAAACAGGGATTTTCTGTATTCCATGCTGTAGACAGCCGAAATTGCCATTTCCATTTCAATGATACTTTTGAATTTGGCGTAAGGTGTAATGAATTCCATACCGTTGTCGGTCACGCTGAAATAGCGGTGGATCAATTCATCCTCAGCCGTTCCGCGAGGATAGACAGGCAGTCCTGCACCGAACAGGAGCACATTGACCTCGTGGGATGCCTCGATCACCGTAACCAAGCGGTCGTACACGTCCTCAAGGGCAGGAGGTGGATCTTTTCTCGAGCAGGAGGTCGTGCTGCACACGACACCCGTACAGAGAATCAGAACCAGCAGAATCGAAACAATTCTTTTCATAGCCTTATTCCTCGGTAACCGTCTCGGCGGCCTCGGTCACTTCAACAGCCTCGGTTGCTTCGATTTCTTCGATCTCCTCAGTTCCAATCTCCTCGGATTCGATCTCATCTTCGTCCTTTTCTTCCTTGGCTACGACCGTGAAGTTCGCTACGTACTGATCCTCGGGCAGGCGCATGACGATGACACCGCCGGCGCTTCTGGACAGGATGGACAAGTCAGAAGCAGGAGTACGGATGATGGTACCCTGATCCGTGATCATCATGAGGTCTTCCTCGCCGTGAACGGCGGCAATACCCGTGAGCAGACCCGTCTTTTCGGTGATATTGTGACAGCGCACGCCAAAACCGCCGCGGTTAGCCATGGTACGGAAATCATCGAAGGGAGAACGCTTACCGAAGCCGCGCTCGGTGATGGTCACGAGATGCTTATCATTATCCACCACAACGGCACCCACCACGCGGTCACGGCCGTCGTCGTCCTCACGGAGAGCAATACCGCGGACACCGCGAGCCGTACGGCCCATGCAGCGGACGTTATTCTCGTCGAAGCGGACGGCGTTACCGGCAGCGGTAGCGATGATGATCTCGCGATTTCCGTCGGTATGCAAGACGTAGAGCAGCTCGTCGCCCTCGTCCAGAGTCAGAGCGATCTTACCGCCCTTGCGCTGGTATTCAAACTCGGAGAGCAGGGTACGCTTGATGACACCGTTGCGGGTCACCATGACCAGATACTCGCCTTCGGGGAATCCGCCTACGGCGATCATGGAGGTGATCTTCTCCCCCTCGGTGAGCTGGAGCAGGTTGACCACGTTGGTACCCTTGGCGGTTCTGGACGCCTCGGGGATCTGGAATCCGCGGATGCACTGCACCTTACCCGTATTGGTGAACATCATGACGGTAGAGTGAGAATGGACGGAGACCACCTTTTCGATGTAGTCCTCCTCCTTGGTGGCCATACCCATGATACCCTTACCGCCGCGGCGCTGAGCCGAGTAGACCTCGGTAGCCTGGCGCTTGATGTAGCCGGCGTGGGTCAGGGTCAGGACGCAGTTCTGCTTCTCCACCAGATCCTCGTCGATGATCTCGTTGGCTACGGCCTCGATGCGGGTGCGTCTGCCCTCGGCGTAACGCTCCTTGATCTCCAGCATCTCGTCCTTGATGATTCCGCGAATGCGGTTGATATCGCCCAGGATCTCTCTGTACTCCTTGATGGACAGATGCAGAGCCTCCAGACGGTCCTCGATCTTCTTGCGCTCCAGACCCGACAGACGACCCAGAGTCAGAGACACGATGGCCTGTGCCTGCGCCTCGGAAAGGCCGGGATTCTCGGCAGAAGCAAATTCAGCAAGATCCAATTCCTCCATGGAACGCACGGGGCCGTCGAACCGCTTCATCAGGTTGATCTTGGCGGTGGGGGTGTCGGGGGAGGAACGGATGATGGAAATGACCTCGTCGATATTGTCAATGGCCAGCTTGTAGCCCTCGTAGATGTGGGCATCCCGCAGAGCGGCGGCCAGATCGTACTTTACGCGGTTGGTGATGACCGACTCCTGGTGCTCGATATAGTAGTCCAGAATCTGAGCGAGATTCAGCACCTTGGGCTCGTTTTTCACGATGGCCAGCATGTTGACGGCGCAGGTATCCTGCAGCTGGGTGTAGCGGTAGAGCTGATTCAGCACCACGTGACCGTTGGCCTCACGCTTGAGGTCAATGACGATGCGCATACCCTTGCGGTCGGACTCGTCACGGATGTCGGTAATGCCCTCTACTCTCTTTTCCTTCACAAGAGAACCGATGGCGGCGCAGAGCATACTCTTGTTGACGCCGTAGGGGATCTCGGAGATGATGATCTGCCGCTTATCCTCGTCTACGTCGGCGGTAGCGCGCACCATGATGTGTCCTTTACCCGTCATGTAGGCTTCCTTGATGCCTGCGGTGCCGTAAATGGTACCGTAGGTGGGGAAGTCGGGACCCTGAATGAACTGCATCAGCTCGGGAATCTCACAGTCGGGATGATCCATGCGGTACACGGTGGCGTCAATGACCTCACCCAGGTTGTGGGTGGGGATATTGGTCGCCATACCGACGGCGATACCCATGGAACCGTTGACCAGCAGATTGGGGAAGCGGGAGGGCAGAACCTCGGGCTCCTTGCGGCTGTTGTCAAAGTTGGGAAGCATGGTGACTACGTCCTTGTCCATGTCCCGCACCATCTCGTCGGCGATCTTCTCCATGCGCGCCTCGGTATATCGGTAAGCCGCAGGCGGGTCGCCGTCTACAGAACCGAAGTTACCCTGACCCTCGATCAGGGGGTGCAGCATGTAGAAGGGCTGGGCAAGGTGTACCATAGTACCGTACACCGAGCTGTCGCCGTGAGGATGGTACCGACCCAGCACCGCACCGACGGTGGTTGCCGACTTGCGGAAGGGCTTATCGTGGGTCAGGTGATCCTCGTACATGGTGTACAGCACGCGGCGCTGACCCGGCTTCATACCGTCGCGCACGTCGGGCAGAGCGCGGGAAATGATGACGGACATGGAATATTCGATGAAGGATTTCTTCACCTCATGCTCCATATTCACGTCTACGACCTTTTGATTTTCAAAGAGTATGCACTCGTTTTCGCGTTGCAGCTCTCTTTCTCTTTTTTTGCTCATGTTTCTATCTCCATGAATGAAATTTCTGATAAAGTATACGTTTTATTTAGGCTCTGACAGCTTCATCTCTCCCCACACGATGCCGTATACGGCCACGGAAAACAGCACGGTCATGACCCAGGCGGGAGTTGGCCCTCGCCAGATCCATTCCACGGGCGGGAGTGATCGCAATTCCAATACGGCTTGTCCTACCGACAGAAGGAATTTAAGTCCGCCGCCCACTACGGTAAATACCACGAAGGACGGAAGATTGTGGGCCAGCCGCCTCTTTCCCACGGTACCGGACATGTATCCGCACAGGAAATACAGCAGGGGCAAGAGCATCATGCCAAAGGCCGCCGTCCCCGCAGTCGTGGCGTCCGACAGCCATCCGCAGAGGAGTCCCGTAATGCCTCCCTCCCTTTCTCCGTGGAGGAATCCCACGGCCATGGAAAACAGGAGTCCCAAGGAAGGGGAAGCGCAGGACCAACCGAACAGGGGGATGGGAATGCGGGACAGGAGCGTAGTCTCCAAAGCAATCAGCGTACAGCCCGTCAAGAAAAGGATCACGATCAGCTTGATCTGCTCCAGAAGAACCTTTTTTCCCGACACGACGGATCTGTAACGGATGCCTCCGTCGCTTGATCTTCCCGTCATGATCCACCTCCGTCGGGCTCATAACCGTCCACGTAATGAATAAAAGAGGTGATGACCATCACTTGGGTCAGATTCGTAAAGTCGGTAAAGGGCTCCACCACCGCCTCGGTGGTACGGCTGTAGGCGTTGGAGGAGACGGCCGTAATGCGGCCGATGGGAATGCCGTAGGGATACACGCTTCCCCGTCCGCTGGTAACCACCACGTCGTCCACCTCCACGTCGGCCTCCTCGTTCAGATACCGTAGCGTAGCGCATCCGTTGTGGATCTGGGCGTAATCCCCCTCACAGAGCCCGTTTTCCGAGACTCTGGTGGTGACCGCCCCCACCGAGACCGAGGTATCCAGTATGGTAGACACGCGACAGTGGTGCAGACCGGCCTCCACGACCACTCCCACCAGACCTGCGGTGGTCACCACGGGCATACCCGCTTCCACCCCCGAGGCCGTTCCTTTATTCAGGGTCAGCTCAGTGATGTAGATTCCTCCCTGTCCCAGAGAGGAAGAGGTATTCGTCACAGAGGCGGCGCACAAGGCGTAATCCTTGTGGATCTCCTTCATGGATAAGTACTCGTACAGCCACGCGTTCTCATCCTTCAGGATCCCTGCATTCAATATCTCGTTTTTCAAAGACTCATTTTCGGCCTGTAAGGATTCCAGCTCCTTTTGCAGGCTGTCTATATCCTGAAAATAATTTCCAAAACCTTGGATTGCATTCCCTGTTTTTGATAATACCCACTGAAAGGGATATATGATGGCAGATCCCACGTCCCGCAGAAGGGATCCCCACCCCATCACTGCGAATACGCCGGTAAACAAGGCAACGGCCAGAGCCAGGCTCAAACACACTATGAGAAATCTATGCTTGATGCGGCTCACCTCCTCGGATTTGGGTTAAAAAACTGTATTATATTGAAAATGTCGTTAAAATGTCGTTGTGGATAATTATTTGTCATAGGTATGCGGGTTTTTTCTGTTCTGAAACCCAATTTTCAACAGGATTCTTTCAAAATTGTAAACAGGCCTCAGAAATCGGAACGAATCCTGTAAAATCTTTATTTCATAAGATTTTTGAGCTTGTCCAAATTTTATTTTTAACTTATCCACAGAGTTATCCACAGCCTGTGGATAACTTTTATCCCCTTATTGGAAACATTTGTCATACCCAAAGGATATTTTCGGACAACCTACGACAAAACTATGACATATCTATGACATTTTTGATTTTTCTCATGTCATAACGACAAATTATTTCCATTTTCTTTGAATAAAAGGATTTTTTATATCTGTTTGGTAGAAAAAACAGTTCGATTCAGTTTTCCACACGACTTTTCCACAGGGTGTGGGAAAACCATGTGGAAAAGTTTTGTCGTATATTTTGAAAGGGATTGATGGGAAACGAAAATCCGAATTTTTTGAAATCTTCTCTTAAATATCCAGATTCTCCGCAAACTTGGCGTTCTGCTCGATGAACACGCGGCGAGGCTCTACCTTGTCACCCATGAGCAGGGAGAACATGGCGTCGCAAGCCATGGCGTCCTCGATGGTCACCTTCAGGAGAGTACGGGTGGCGGGATCCATGGTGGTCTCCCACAGCTGATCGGCGTTCATCTCACCAAGACCCTTGTAGCGGCTGGCCTCAATGTTGTGGCCGCCCATTTCGGCGATGATCTGATCTCTCTCTTCATCCGAGAAAGCGTAGCGGGCATCGTCGTTGTTCTTGCTGTTCTTCTTGGCGATCTTATAGAGCGGAGGCTGTGCGAAGTACACGTGCCCCTCGTCGATGAGCTGGCGCATGTGGCGGAACAGGAAGGTCAGGATCAGAATACGAATGTGGGAACCGTCCACGTCCGCATCCGCCATGATGATGATCTTACCGTAGCGGAGCTTGGAAATATCGAACTCCTCGCCGATACCGCAGCCGATGGCCTGAATGATGGGCAGGAGAGAGGGGTTGCCGTAGACCTTGTCCAGACGGGTCTTTTCGACGTTGAGCACCTTACCGCGCAGGGGCAGGATGGCCTGGAAGCGGGAGTTTCGTCCCGTCTTGGCGGATCCTCCTGCGGAGTCTCCCTCCACCAGGTAGAGCTCAGTGAGCTCTGCGTTGCGCTCGTGGCAGTCAGCCAGCTTACCGGGCAGGGAGGATCCCTCGGACAGGGCGGTGCGTCTGGTGGCCTCTCTGGCCTTTCTGGCGGCCTCACGGGCTCTCGATGCGGCCAGAGCCTTATCGATGATGGCGCGGCCCACAGAGGGGTTCTCCTCAAAGAATTCGGCCAATTTGGTGGTAACGGTATTCTCCACCAGGGTACGGATCTCGGAGTTACCCAGCTTGGCCTTGGTCTGGCTTTCGAACTGGGCGTTCTCCAGCTTGACCGACACGATGGCGCAAAGACCCTCGCGGACGTCCTCACCCGACAGGTTCTTATCGCTGTCCTTGAGGATATTCGCCTTACGGCCGTACTCGTTGATGGCGCGGGTCAGACCCGAGCGGAAGCCCGTCTCATGCATACCACCCTCGATGGTGTTCATGTTGTTGGCGAAGGTCTGGACCATCTCCTCGTAGCTGTCGTTATACTGCATGGCGATCTCGGCAATGCTGGTGCCCTTTTCGCCCTTCATGTAAATGACCTTCTCGTGGACGGGGTCGGCGTGCTTATTGTCCGTCAGGAAGGTGACGAAGGAGCGGATACCACCCTCGAAGCACAGGTCGTCCTCGCGGAAGTTCCCTTCGTCATCGGTCTCACGCTCGTCCCGCAGGACGATACGCACACCGGCGTTCAGGAAGGACTGCTCTCTCAGTCTGCGGAGCAGGGTCTCGTACTCAAAGACCGTCTCCTCGAAGATCGTGGGATCGGGCTTGAAGGTGACCTTTACACCGTGGGGACGATCGGGGGACTCACCCTCGCACTTGAAGGCACGGGCCACGTGGCCCCGCTCGAATCTCTCGGTGTAGTGGAGGCCGTCCACGGCGTCGTCCAGCTCCACCCACTCGGAGAGGGCGTTGACCACCGACGCGCCTACGCCGTGGAGACCGCCCGCGATCTTGTAGCCGCCGCCGCCGAACTTACCGCCGGCGTGGAGGATGGTGTAGACCACCTCGGGAGTGGGGATGCCCTCCTTGGGGTGCATGCCCGCGGGGATACCGCGGCCGTTATCGGTAACGGTCACGCTGTTATCGGGGTTGATGACCACCTCGATCTTGTCGCAGTAGCCGGCCAGCGCCTCGTCGATGGAGTTGTCCACGATCTCGTAGACCAGGTGATGGAGACCGCGGATGGACGTAGTACCGATGTACATACCGGGACGCTTGCGCACGGCCTCCAGTCCCTCCAGGATCTGTATTTGATTCTCGTCGTACTTAACTTCTTCTTGATTTTCTACTTGATTCTTCTCAATGTCAGCCATATTTGATCATTCCTTTTCAGTTTTCCTCCCCGCCGACTCTGCCGTTCATGCGTCCGCAGAGAGCCGCGGTGGAGAGCTGGGAAAAATATATTTTGTACTGTCCGTCCCGCCTGTCCCGATAGAGGACGAAGGACTTGGGGATCTCCTCGCTCGCCGCGGAGACCAGCTCCTTCTTTTGCGCCTCGGACAGGTATTTGCGCGTGATCCAGGAGATGGTGGTGCGATCGGTGTCGAATATGCCCACGATGTCACGCTCTCGTATGTTGATCTGATTTCCAATGTGCAGGTACAAAAATTCACACCTCCTTTTTGGCTGGGGACGCTTGCAGGGGTTTCACCCCTGCACCCCACCAAAACCTTTCTTGAAAGAAAGGTTTTGGATTCCCAAAAACTTTACGAACAAATGTGATTATGAAAAGTTTTTGAGGGGTCTTTCGTTCTCACCGTTCATGTCCTATACAAATTTGGGCTATCGGGCGCACACATGCCGATCAGGCTTCGGC
>JAZRIF010000182.1:0-13534 GCA_045645165.1 Eubacteriales bacterium | reverse complement strand
CCGTGTTTGAGAACATGGCATTCGGTCTGAAGCTGAACAAGACTCCCAAGGAGGAGATCAAGCGCCGCGTTGAGGAGGCTGCTCGTATCCTGGATATCACCCACCTGCTCGACCGTAAGCCCAAGGCTCTGTCCGGTGGTTAGAAGCAGCGTGTAGCACTGGGTCGTGCTATCGTTCGTAACCCCAAGGTATTCCTTCTCGACGAGCCTCTGTCCAACCTGGACGCTAAGCTCCGTGCTGCCATGAGAACCGAGCTGACCAAGCTGCACAACCGCGTCGGTACCACTTTCATCTACGTTACCCATGACCAGGTCGAGGCTATGACCATGGCAACCCGTATCGTCGTTATGAAGGACGGTCTGATCCAGCAGGTCGACACTCCTCAGAACCTCTACGATTCTCCCTGCAACCTGTTCGTCGCAGGCTTCATCGGTACCCCCCAGATGAACTTCATCAACGGTATCCTGAACAAGAAGGGCGAGGATCTGTACTTCGACTTCGAGAACGTTTCTGTCAAGCTGCCCGCAGAGAAGGCCAACAACCCCGCTCTGAAGGACTACATCGGTCAGGAAGTCGTTCTGGGTCTGCGTCCCGAGTGCATCTACGACCAGCCTGCTCAGGTTGAGGCTCACGCTGACGCTGCTTTCGAGGCGTACGTTGACGTAACCGAGCTGATGGGCGCTGAGATCTACCTGTACCTGAACGTCGGTAAGTCCGAGGAGGGTGACGGTAAGATTAAGATCGTGAACGAGGGTACCAACCTCATCGCTCGCGTTTCCTCTCGCTCCACCTCTCGCGCAGGCGACACCATCAAGGTTGCCTTCGACACCTCTCGTTGCCATATCTTCGATAAGGACACCGAGCGTTGCATTTGCCACTAATTTGATACATCCTCACTCCCCCGCAAATGCGGGGGAGTTTTTTACATGAAAAAGGGCGCCTCGGCTTGGGAGACATCCTTTGTATTAACTGTTGGTTGAGGAAAAACAGGAATAATAGGAGAATCGCTCCATTGACAGAACGCCCTCTGCATGGTATAATCAAGACGTGGCCACAGCAATACGAAAGGAGATTTTCCTATGAATCTGAACAAGACTATATCCGCGCTTCGCGCCGAGCGGGGCATGACGCAGGAAAAGCTTGCTGAGCTGGTGGGCGTTTCCACGGCGGCTGTGTCCAAATGGGAGTGCGGCAATTCGTACCCCGATATTACCCTTCTCCCTAAACTGGCCGAGATCTTTGATGTTTCCATGGACTACTTATTCGGCTACACGAAAGCCGATGAGAAGACGGTGCCCGAGACGGTGGCCGAAACCACCCGACTGGGAAAGGAAGGGAAGCGGGAGGATGCCATCGCGCTATTGCGGCAGACCTTGGAGCGCTATCCGCAGAACGAGGTTTTGACCTTTGAGCTGGCACGCCACCTGTTCATATCCACGCGTTTTCGCTCGGCGGCCAAGCGCAGGGAACGTATGAGCGAGGCGGCAGACCTGTTCCTATTCGTGGCGGAGCGCACGACTGACACCAACCGTCGCGCGTGGTGCTACCAGTTCCTCACCACCATCTGTATGGTCAACAGTGACTACGCACAGGCCGAGCAGTACAACAACCGCCTGTTGACGGGACGAGGCATCTACCCCAAGGTGACGGCGGCGGTGATCGCGCTCCGCCTTCGAAGCCCCGATGAGGCCGAGTATGCCATGAAAAACACTATGGCAGAAAGCCTGTATGAGTACCTGTATATGGGCAATTGGTATGTGGCCTTTTTGTTTGAAAACAAGCGGTATGAGGACATTGCGGCCGTTTGTGAACGCGCTTTACGGATCATCAAGGTGGGCCTTGATGCGGGACAGAATTGTCTGTACAAGGAGGCGGCGGAATTTGCCGAAAGCCAAGCGTTGGCCTATGCCCGTATGGAACAGTATGCGGACTGTATAGAGGCATTGGAGGTTTCTTGTGAGTATGCTTGCGCCTACGACGCGCTGGACAATGATCTTACATATGATGTGTACGACATGACCGGAGAGATGCACCATATTGAGGAGAGAATGTCTGCCCGTGCAGATATGCTGGGTACGCTTCAGTGTGGAGAGCGCGAATCGGACTATGGGCCGATACAGAGTGATCCGCGCTATCAGGCCATCCTTACCCGCCTGCAAACCTTATGATCCTTCCATAAAAGATCCCCGTGAGATCATTCCCACGGGGATCTTCTGTTTTATACGGGATAATTACACGATCAGATAATTGATCCCCTCCAGGGACTCCTCGCCGTCGGCCTTGGCACCTGCAGGCAGATTATTCGCCGCCGTCAGCACCGCCATGGGCGCGTGGTAGCGCTTAGCCACTGACCAGGCGGAGTCGGTGGGCGTGGGGAAGCAGATGACGTACTCTCCACGGCGGCGGGTCACTTCCTCTCCGAAATCCACGTCGGAGAGGGCAGTCAGGGGCGAGGGACGGTAGGTACGGAGGGAGACAGCCACCTCGGCGTCCACTCCCACCCGTTCGCCGTCCATGCGGGCGCGGCAGTTGACCACCGACAGATGGCCGTCAAAGTCCACGTTCTCACCCACAGCTCCGTCGGTCTGCCCGTCGAACTCATAGCGGAAGGGAAGGGTGATGTCGGCAGAGGTATACTCTCCGTCGCGGAGCAGAAGCAGGTGGCAGGCGCAGGTACCAGTCAGAAGACAACGCTCCTTTGCGGTATCCACCGTCAGGTTTTCGGGGGTAGCCACAGCGGTCACATCGGCGACACGGGCGGTTGGATCGATCCCGGCCTCGGACAGGGGGAGAGAGTCACTCAGGGTGAAATTTCCGTTCAGCGCCTTGACAGCGTTTTCGGCGGGGTAGGTCGTGTACCGACAAGTACTTTCGCGGCGGGTGGAGAACAGATCCTTGACATAGGAAACGGTCTCGTTTTTCTGACCTCTGGCTTCGGTGATGACACCCATTTCCACGTGGGCGTGGCCATTTTCCATCTCTACGCTGATGTCGGTGCAGTACCCGCAGGCGGTGGCGGAGCAGGCCGGTGTCATACCGGCAACCTCAACAGACTGGGTAAAGGGGATCTTGCGTTGCATGACCGTCAGGGGCGGTACAGAGCGGCCTTCGACGGTATTGGAAGCGAATTCCTCGACGGTTTCGGCGGGGCATAGAGTCAGCCTGAGGGTCACTTCTCCACGGCAGTTAACGTTCCCCATAGCCGCCGTGGCCTCTGTCATCATGACATGTCCCTCGGCGCAGACGACCCGCCACTCCTGCTCCGCAGGGGAGAGGATCACGTCGTCCTGCAGCGTAAGGGGTTCTCCCAAGCCCCAGTACAGACGATTGACCGAGGTCTCGCCGAGGAGCGTTTCCAAGGAGCTGTCTGCCTCGTCGCTATCCTGCATCCGGTATTCGCCGTAGAGCTTAACGGCCGCATTGATCAGACAGCGGATCTGTAACCGTCTGGGGGCAATGACCCGTCCTGTAGGAGGAGCTGCCGTGGCATTGCAGAGGCAGAGCAACGGCTCGCTGACAGCGGTCATAAGACTCCTTTCCTCGGCGTTGGGTTCAGCGGTCATGCGGTATTCGGTGGACAGCGGCGCGCAGTAGACGGCGTTGTCGTGTCCCATGTAGAGCACGTAGTAGTCCAAAGTGCCGCCCAGCTCCACGCCGTCGCTGCCTGCAAAGCGGTTGGGAGGCAGTACGTTGGTCTCAATGCGTAGCAACCGCTTGATTTCGGGCTGGTAATCGGGGAGCGAGAAATCCCCTGTTAATTCGGTTGTTACCGTGCGGTTCAGAATGGGTACCTGCACCGACTTGCGCTCGGCCATCTCCCCCGTATATTCGTTCATCATAGTTCCCACATCTCCTTTGGTATGATTTTTCATGATCACTGTATGCACGGCAGAGGGGAATTATGCGTAGGAGAATAGATGATCGGGGAGAGAGCAGGGGAAAACTTCTTGAAAGCATCCTCGCTTCGTTCGGTGTAAGTTTGCTTTCGGCAAACATTGCGAAGTTTTCCCCCTGCCTCCCCTTCAGGAACTTGAAAAAATATTATTGTATAAAGTTTTAGGACGTCCGGAAATCTTTTTAAAGGGTTTCCGGCGGGATGTTCCCCCAAAACAAAAAATCGCCCCGAAGGGCGATCTTTTATTATTCCAAGTGGAGGCTGTCTGCGTTCAGGAACGCGTGGGCGGAGAGCATGGAGTCGGCGGGGATCACGCGGGACGCGCCGCAGACGCGACAGGTGACCTTGATGCCGTCGTCGGTGATCTCGGCCTCGTAGCGGCTTTCTTCCTCGTTCCATTCTTCGTAGTCAGAGGCTGTATCGCTTCCCAAAGTAAGATCCGGATGGCAACGGCAGAAGATTTTTCCCTCTGCGTCCATGTCGTCGATGACGAACAGAACAATATCCAGGATCTGGGGATCGCCCAGGTCCTTTTCGTCGCCGTGGAGAGAGGAGAAGTCGGTGATGCCGTGCTCCTCCAGCATATCCAGAAGCTCCAGCTCTGTGCGTGCCAGCTCTGCCTTGACCTGATTCATTTCTCCTGTGAAGCAGATGTTGATATCTGAGTAGGGGCAGGGAAGGACGAATAGCTCATCCGAGAAAAAGAGGTTGGATTTCACGGTGAAGTTGTGGGGCTGGGAGCAAAGGAGACAGGGGACGGTGAGACGCACGGTGCCATCGCGGTTGTAGACGATCTTGAGCTCGCTCTTGCCACAGGTGCACTTGAGCTTGACCATGTCGGCCGACAGATTGAAAAGGCCAACGGCGCTCAAAATTCCGCCTCCGCAATCGGGACAGCGATAGGCCACGGTAGTGCGCTTTTCGTTCAGTACCATAATTGGTTTCCTTCCTGCCCGGG
Source organism: Eubacteriales bacterium (assembly GCA_045645165.1). Taxonomy (GTDB): domain Bacteria; phylum Bacillota; class Clostridia; order Oscillospirales; family CAG-272; genus CAMEON01. Next base: position 8,681 of record JAZRIF010000182.1, on the reverse strand, counting down.
GCGGGCCTGCCCGATCAGGGCGTAAAATCATGCTTCAAGCATCAGTATATGCTTGTATAGAAGAGGGTGCCACGCCGAAGCGCGACACCCTGCGTGGAATATTCGATTACGTTACTCTGCGGAGGTAGCAGCCTCGGTTGCGGCCTCAGTAGCAGCCTCAGTAGTAGCCTCGGTTGCAACTTCGGTTGCAGCCTCGGTAGTAGCCTCGGTAGCAGCAGAGCTATCGGCGGGCTTGGAGGTAGCGGACTCGGTGGTCTCTTCGCCGTGATCATGATCGTGTACGTAGTCGATCACAACATTGTACTCTTCAACGGCCCAATCGAACCATTCGGTGAGCTTCTCGTTGGCTACACCGTCAGTAGCGTTCAGCTCCCAAGTGGTCTTCTCGTTGGTTTCAACGAACAGAGCAACGATGTAACCGGTAACCTTTTTGGGATCCTTGGAATCACCCTTGACCTCCAGAATATCGCTGACGTCGCCTTCCTTGCGCTTCTCGTCGTACAGCCAGTCAGCCAGGTTCTCGTAGGAGCCCTTCATATCCTCATAGCTGATGCGCTCAACGAGCTCAGAGGAGTAACCGGGAGCGTAGGTCTCAACCAGCTCCTTGAACTTCTCGGGGGTCTTGGTCTCGGTCAGAGCCTTATGGAAGGCCTCTGCCTTCTCCTTGGCAGTCTTGGCGTTTTCGGTGCCGGTGGCATCATCGGAGAGAACGATGTAATGAGCATTCTTGGTGTATTCCTTGTCCAGAATGTCGGTTTCTTCTACGATGTACCAGGTGTAGGATACGTTCTTGACTTCCTTGCCGTCCTTATCCTTGGTGGTCGTCTCGTCCTTGATGACGGTGAAGTCATCAGCCTTGCGGCCGGCGGCGAAGAGCCACTTCTGGAGATTGGAAGCGGTGGTGGCGGTGGGATCAGCCCAAGCGGCAGTTGCTTCCTTAACCTTAGCGGTCTCAACGGATACGGAGGTGTTGATAGCCTTTACGATGGCGTAAGCGGCCTTCTTGTAGTCATCGGTATCCTTCTCGGTGAAGACTTCCTTGTTCTCACCAACCTTGGCCAGAGCCAGCAGGGTGGTCTTCACATCTGCCTTGGTCTGCTCAGCGTTGGCATCCTCAATCTTCTTGTCGGTGAAGTTGGTCTTGTACTGAGCATCGTACTTCTGGGTCATGTAGTAGTCGACGATGGCGGTCTTGACATCATCAGCGGTCTTGGCAGCTTCAATGGCCTTGAGGAAATCAGCGTTATCGCTGCTGACCAGCTTGTAGGAGGTGTACTTAGCGGTGTAGAATTCTGCCTTGTGGTCGTCGCGGTACTTGTTCATCTCCTCGGCGGTCACAGGGCCGGAGAATTCGTCGAACTTGTACTCGGCGAACTTGCCGCCGATGTAGTAGTATTCCATGGCGGACTTGATATCATTCTTGTTGACACCCTTACCGATCCACTTCTGCAGGTAGCTGCCGAAGGTGACACCGTTGGCCTCGGCGGTAGCCTTCAAACCGTCGATGTAAGCCTCGACGTCGGAAGCGACCTCTGCCTTGTACTCGTCGTACAGACCTTCTGCCTTGGCACCCTCGCAGTAAGTGAGGTACTGCTCGGCATACGCGTATGCGGACTCATCAAAGCTATCATCGCCTACGTAGGAGGGGAGCATATAGTTGATGAAAGTGTTGGCATCCATGTACTTGACCAGACCGCCGGTGGGGTCCTGCATCATACCGTACTGGATGTACATGTACTGGTAGTAGAGCTCGTTCTGAGCGACGTGGTAACGGTAGACGTCTACCTGGCTCTCGTTGAGCTTAAAGTTGTCGCTCTTGGCGGCGTTGTTCATATGACCGATGATACCAATGGAATCCACCAGGGTGTAGCCCAGGATGATCACCACCAGCGCCAAGGTCACCCACAGAATGAGGGCCACGTAGGGGAAGCTACGCTTGGTTTTTGCTTGCTGATTCATGGTTGCAGATCCTTTCTTTTATCCGAAACCGAGGGGGAGAATTCCCCGGCGGTACGGGAATTTCATGGTGTGCCGATCGCAGGCATAGTTAGGGCATACGCTCGGACAATACGACTATTATAACTCTTTTTCATGATGAAATTATGAACGAGTCGTGAATCGGTGTAAAACTTTTCGTCTAAACAGGAGTTTTTTTCAAAAAATATTGTTTTTTGCCTCAGACTTCCATGATGATGGGAAGTACCATGGGCTTGCGTTTGGTCTTGACGTAAAGGTATTTGGTGATGTCGTCCTTGATGGCTGCCTTCAGTTCGTACCAGTCACAGCCGGATCGGCGGAGGCTGATGTCGATGGCATCCACGGCGATCTTACGGACTTCTTCCATAAGGGCTTCGGATTCGCGGACGTATACGAAGCCGCGGGAGACGATGTCGGGGCCGGCTACGCGGAGACCCGAAGCAGCATCCACCGTGGCGACCACCACGATGAGACCGTCCTGAGAGAGGTGCTTACGGTCACGGAGAACGATGTTACCCACGTCGCCCACGCCGTAGCCGTCGATAAGCACCACGCCGGCCTGGACGGTACCGCCCCAGCGGGCGCCCTTTTCGTCGATCTCCAGTACCTTGCCGATGTCGGAGATAAAGACGTTGGCTTCGGGGATGCCCATGGACACCGCCAGATCGCGGTTGGCGGCCATGTGCTTGTACTCGCCGTGGACGGGCATGAAGTACTTGGGACGGGTGAGGCCCTGCATGAGCTTGAGTTCTTCCTGGCAGGCGTGACCCGACACGTGGACTTCCACAGAGGCATCGTTGATGACGGTAACGCCCATTTTGGAGAGCTCGTTGATGATGCGGCCTACCAGCTTTTCGTTGCCGGGGATAGCGGAGGCCGACAGTACCACCAGGTCGCCGTAGCCCAGCGTCACCTGGGAATGCTCACCAAAGGCCATGCGGTAGAGGGCAGACATGGGCTCGCCCTGGGAACCCGTGGTGATGAGGGTCAGCTCCTCGGGTTTGTAGCGCTTGATATCATTGATATCAATGAGCACACCCTCGGGTACCTTCATGTAGCCGAGCTGAACGGCGGCGGAGACGATGTTGATCATGCTCCGACCCGTGACGGCCACCTTTCGGCCGTGGCGCGCCGAGATGTTGATGATCTGCTGAACGCGGTGGACGTTGGAGGAGAAGGTGGAAATCACGATACGGCGATCCGTGTGCATGGTGAAGATCATTTCCAGCGACTTACCAACCTTGGTCTCAGAGGGGGTATATCCGGGACGCTCGGCATTGGTGGACTCGCACATGAGAAGCATAACGCCCTCGCGGCCCAACTCGCCCAGACGGGTGATGTCCATCATGTCGCCGTCGATGGGGGTGAGATCCAGTTTGAAGTCGCCCGAGTGGACGATCATACCCAGAGGGGTATTGATGGCCAGCGCACAGGCGTCAGCGATGGAGTGGTTCACGCGGATGAATTCTACCGTGAAGGAGGCACCCAAACGGATGGTATCGCCGGCCTTGACACAGCGGAGGTCGGCCTTCCAGGGCAGGGTATGCTCCTGCAGCTTGTTTTCTATGATACCCAACGCTAAGCGTGTGGCGTAGATAGGCATATCCAGCTTTTGCAGGATATAGGGGATGGCGCCGATGTGGTCCTCGTGGCCGTGGGTGACTACCATGCCGCGGATGCGGCTACGGTTTTGCTCCAAATAGGTTACGTCGGGAATGACCAGATCGATACCGGGCATTTCGTCCTCGTCGGGAAAACCGATGCCGCAATCCACGATGATGATGTCCTCACCGTACTCAATAACGGTCATGTTCTTACCCACCTCGTTGAGACCGCCCAGAGGGATCACGCGGAGCTTGGCACCGGGGATCTTTTGCAGAGCGGATGTTGCGGACTGCTTACGAGATGTCGGCTTGGAGGGGGTGATCACGGTATCTGCGGTCACAACAATGGAATCCTCTGCGGAGACGATAGAGGGGGCGCCTCGGCGACCCTTGCCCGACGAAGATTTGGGAAACGCGGACTTCGACTCGGAGTTCGGAGCTCCGGCAGCTTTTCCCACGGTAGTTTTTTCGGCTGTCTTTCCGGTTTTGGCCGTCTTATTGTCAACTTTGGCGGGAGCGGGAGCAGGCTCCTCCGCTTTTTTCTTGCCCTTGCGATTGTGAGTCGGAGCAACAGGCTTTTCGGTGACGTTGTCGCTTTTGCCCTTGCGGCGGGACTTGGTCGTTTCGGGTTCCTCGTCAAATCCGAAAGGGGAGAGGATCTCGGGGGTGGCCAGAATGTCTCGGGAACCGATGCGGAATTCGCCGCTGCCGCGACGGTTCTTTTTGGCAGGAGATTGGCTATCCTTGGTGGAACGGCTGATAATACCGTCTTTTTTCTTATTTTTTTTGGTTTCGCTCATTATAACTGTAACGCTGATTCCTTTCTGTTCTCCTTTAATCAATATATCTGTGGCCGCCGGGAGAACGGGTGGACACAGAGAAGCGCCGTGATGCGCGGTGCGCACGGCATAACGAATCCGCCGTCTCTTTCACGGGAAAGACACGGACTATGTACTGTGAAGTTTTCACGCAAGACCGCGGAAAAAGCCCTCCGTAATTCGACGGAGGAAAGGGCACAGCCCCCGCGCAGAGTTGTAAAGGTGCGCCGAGAGGTGTGGATACTCTATCCGTGGCGCGGCATCGAACCATAACGACCCGTCCGATGCACAAAACCCTGTACATTCCTTGCGTTTTGTTCCTTCTGCCGTACGAGGGCGAGGGAACGACCGAACACAAACATCCTATACATTATACACCATAAGGCTCATCCTGTCAACAGGATTTTTCTCTTTTTGAAAGGTTTGTGAAAACTCATTATGTTTCACGTCGGGATACGCATTCGGACAGGCATAATGACGCACCTGATCAGAACAGAAATCCGATCAGTCCGACAATTCCGCCTCCGCTGAGTAGTCCAAGCCCAAACCAAAGCAGATTTTTCAGTCTACTTCCCCTATCGGTCGGTTTGGGATATACCCGTGTCTGCTCTGCTGAGGGGATGGTATTTTCCAGGATCCGATTCGCTTCCCACAGCATATCCGAGTCATCTGTTACGGTGCCGCCGGCATCTCGCCGCATGACGAAATAGGCCTCCTCGAATACGCGGCTATCCCGCGTGCGGACGACGATCATATTCTTTTTTGCGCCTTTGAGCATGATCCGATCACTCCTTCTCGTTATTTTGCAATGCTTGCATGCGCATCGAGTATTTCCCATGATACAATCATTTAATCGCCGCCGGGGGTACTTCTGAAAATATAAAGGGTATCTCGAAAAACTTCCTGCATGTCGAGTTGTTGAAGATGACGGGACGATTGACAATTAGCAAAAAAAGGTAATTTTTGTCAAATCCCTATTGACAAAAGGCGAATTTTTTGCTATAATACGGATAAAGGAAAAAATTGGTCGAAAAAAAGACAAATAATACCAACTTTGTTACAGGAAAACGCTGTGTGAGAAACGCGTGAAGGAGGATTTGTTGTATGAAGTCTACAGGAATACTGAAGACCGTTGACGAGCTTGGCCGCATTGTTCTTCCCAAAAAAATGCGGGAAAATTTGGATATCGATATCCGCGATAAAGTAGAACTTTTCGTGGAAGGAGACCGCATCATTCTCCAAAAATACGTGCCGTCCTGCATTTTTTGCGGATCAGAGCAAAACATCGTATTTTTCAATGGTAAGCGTCTTTGTACGGAGTGCCTGGAAAATCTGAAGCAAATGCAATGATTTTCCGAACGGAGGAGTAGCTGCTGTTGATCCTGCCGGCTGTCGGGATTGAGCGCTCCCGTCGGCCCTTTCATCCCTCGGGGATGCCGCCCGCGATCCCCTTTCGCGGGCGGAACTTTTTTGTTTGGCCTCTTGACAAACAGGGAAGTATCTGCTATAATATGTCTGTCTCAAACATCGAGGTGTGGCGCAATTGGTAGCGCGCTAGCTTTGGGAGCAAGACACCGCCCCCTCATTATGAAATCCCGAAAAACGCCGAAAAGCCTTGTAAACACTGACTTTTTCGGCAATATACCCTCTTTCAAAATCGCTGTAAAAAGCGGTTTGACCACATGTTTGACCACTTACGGAAAAGACCTAAAAATCGAATATTTTTCACACTTCGGGGTGTGGCGCAGTTGGTAGCGCGCGACGTTTGGGACGTCGATGCCGCAGGTTCGAATCCTGTCACTCCGACCAAACCCTCGGTAAAACGAGGGTTTTTAACTTTAAAAGGGGGCATCTAATAAATGTATGCTTGTGATTACAAAATAATTGAGGGATCATTGAATGATATAAATATTAAATTGTCTTGTCTATTTAGAAGCCAAATTAATAATTTAACATTGGAACAGTTGCCTCAATACTTAAACGAAATGCCTTTTCTCAAAGGAAGAAGCTCTGAAATTTTTTATGATGATAAAATGTTGGTATTTCATGCGACATATGGTATACATATGAGTGCTACATTTGTGAATGAATTAAAAAACGAAGAGATCATTGAAATAGCCAACAGTATCCTACAAGATAATCATTTTCCTTCATTTGAGGAAATCTATGCGGCATTTGGAGATCGATATATTTCCGCTAATAGTTTTATAATAGCAACTCCGCTATATGAAGGATTTATGTCACCTGAGCACTTTGATGATATTCTACTTGATTGGTTAAACAATAATGTATTACCTCCAATTATTGAAAATAACAAGCGACGTGTTTTAGATGCAATTCCAACACCGCCACAATTCGATATTGATACTATATTTAAGAATCTTTTTGTGTTAGATGATGAATCGGATGATCTTGAAAATATGGGGAGACAAGGAACATGTTTTTATCTTGAAGGAATCGGTTTTATAACTTGTGAACACGTGTTGTCGCCAAATATGCAATGTTTTCATCCTCAAATTATCGACAAACGCTATGATATAGAGGTTGTAGCACGAAATGAGGATATTGATTTGGCAATTTTGAAAATAGATGATTTGGTATCAGATATGGATCTTAAGGGACTATCCAAAGGATCAGCAGATAATATAGAAATAATGGATCATATTGCAGTTGTAGGGTTTCCTAATTATAGTCTCGGAGATACTGGAATACTGTCACCGGGATTGGTAATCGGCTTTAGACCACGACACGGTTTGAGGCGATTGCTAATAAATGCATCAATTGTGTGTGGGAATAGCGGCGGTCCAATTATTGATTCTAATAACAATGTTATTGGAGTTGCTATAACGGGAGCTGATTGTAGTGAACATACTGACCAAACAGAAAATCACGGTGTTATTCCAATAGATGCTTTGCAATATTTGATAAAATAAAAATCTTTTCTTTGCCTACTGCACCGCAAATTTTGAGGGGCGACCGTTCGTGGTCGCCCCTTTGTGCGTTATGCGTTCTTCGCCGCCTTTTTCATCTCCGCGATTTCCGCTTTCATCGTCTTTATCAGCTCTGCGAGCTTTTCCTCGCATTCCTCTCGTGTCTTGGCGTATACGTTCTTGGATATGCGTTTACCGTTGACTCTCGGTGTGAACCGCCCTTCGTAGAGGTGGTCGTTTATCATGGTCACGCATCCCGTGCCACTCTTGCGTATCTTCCCCTTGTAGGGCTCAAATTCCTTCTCCGACGTGGCTTTCGTGGTGGTGGGTTCACTTGCCTTGGGCGGCTCCGGTTCGGGCATCTGCGCGTCTGTACCGCCGATCTCGCGGTCGATTCTCACGGCTGCCTGCTGTTGCATGGTGTCGGTGATATGGCTGTAGATGTTCAAGGTCGTTTCCGAGCTTATGTGTCCTATCATAGCGGAGAGAGTCTTGATATCCATACCGTTTTCGAGTGCCATCGTTGCGAAGGTGTGGCGCAGGTCGTGGAAGCGCACCTTCTTGCACTGCGCACGCTTGAGGATCTTTTGGAATTTGCCGTAGATCGAGTCGGGATTTCTCGGTTCCCCCTCTTTGACCGGCGACGGAAACACCCACTCGCAGGTGGCGGTTTTCTTATGCTCCGCAAGGATATCCAGCATATCCGAGGGCAGAAGGATGGTGCGGATGGAGGATTTGGTTTTGGGCTTGGTGATCTGGGTCTGCGCCCCCTTCTTGACCACCTGTCGCTTGATGTGTAGCTCGCCCGTGGCGAAGTTGACGTCCTTCCATTGGAGTCCGAGAATCTCCCCACGGCGCATCCCCGTGGTCAGCTCGAGGAGGAACAGCTCGTAGTATCCCTCGGCGTGGGCTTGCATCAGAAACCGTCGGATCTCATCCTGTGTCAGCACCTGCATCTCCTTCGCCTTTTTCGGGGGCAGACGGCAACCGATGGCGGGATTGGTAGTGATCAAGCCCTCGGTCACCGCTTTTTCCAGCGCGGTGCGGCAGGTGGTGTGGCAGGAGCGCACCATGCGGTCGGACAAGCCCTCCCCGAAGTACTCCACCCAGCGCCGTCTGCCGCCCTTCTTCAGCCTTGCGTAGAATTGCTGAAGATCGTTCTGCGTGAGCTTGTTCATCGGTATCTTACCGATCTCGGGGATGATGTGGTTATAGATTCGGTTCTCGTAGCACTCTTGCGTTGTCTGTCTGATCTTGGGCTTGGAGAAGTTCTGATACCAGAAGTCCATCCAATCGCCGAATGGCATATCGGGCTTGATCTTCTCGCTCCGTCTGCCGTGTTCCTCGCGGAG
>JAZRIF010000181.1:0-4501 GCA_045645165.1 Eubacteriales bacterium | reverse complement strand
ATTCACTCCAAAAAGAAAGGGTGCCGATTGGCACCCTTTCTTTTTGGAGCGAGTAACGGGAATCGAACCCGCATAGCCAGCTTGGGAAGCTGGAGTTTTACCATTAGACTATACCCGCGAATGCATATATTATATACCATTGCGGGCGGTTTGTCAAGGGGTATTTCAAATTTTATTATCGCTTTCTTACGACAATATTTTGTGGATTCTTATGGCAAAAACTATTGAATAATCCGGATGTTTATGGTATAATACCGGTAAAGAAAATCCACTCAAGAAAGGAAACCTACATATGAACCAGGACAGAATCATCAAATCCTACGAAAACGCCCGCGCCGAGTACGCCGAGTACGGTGTGGACACCGACAAGGTACTGGAGCAGTTCGACGACATCTCCATGTCCCTCCACTGCTGGCAGGGTGACGACGTCACGGGCCTGGAGGGGCTGGGCGACGTGGAGTCCCAGAATTTGGTCACGGGCAGCTACCCCTACGCCGCCAAGACGGGCGACGAGCTGCGCTCGGACATCAAGATGGCCTTCTCCCTCTCCCCCTTCAAGCATAAGGTCAACCTCCACAGTATGTACGCCGAGCGAAAGAACCCCCGCAACGACCTGACCATTGAGGACTTCCGGAACTGGGTGGACTTTGCGAAAGAGAACGGCTACGGTCTGGACTACAACGCCTCCTTCTTCACCCACCCCATGATGAACAACGGCTTCTCCTTGGCTTGCCTGGATAAGTCCACCCGCGACTACTGGATCGAAGCGGGCATCGACAGCCGTGAGATCTCTCTGGCCATGGGTAAAGAGCTGGGGCAGAAGTGCTTCAACAACATCTGGATTCCCGACGGTCTCAAGGACGTTCCCGTGAACCGCTACCGCTACCGCGAGCTCCTCATTGAGTCTCTGGACAAGATCCTGGGCACCCCCTACACCGAGGAGGAGCACAAGTATGCCGCCGACGTGCTGGAGGGTAAGGTTTTCGGTATCGGCACCGAGGCATTTGTCGTCGGCTCCCATGAGTTCTATCTGGGCTACGCCGCTACCCACAACTGCGGTGTCACTCTGGATACCGGCCACTTCAACCCCACCGAGAACATTCCCGACAAGCTCTCGGCCTACCGTCCCTTCGTCCGCGACCTGATGCTCCACATCTCCCGCGGTCTGCATTGGGACTCCGACCACGTCCTCATTCAGGACGACTGCCTCATGACCATCATGCACGAAATGCGTATGGGCAACCTCTACGGCGACGTGGCCATGGGTCTGGACTTCTTCGACGCCTCCATCAACCGCGTGGCCTGCTGGTCCATCGGTCTGCGCGCCGCCGCCAAGGCCGTGCTGGCCTCCCTGCTGGAGCCCGTGAACCTCACCGACAAGGCCGAGGTGGAGGGTGACTTCACCTCCCGTCTCATGCTCATGGACGAGGCCAAGAACCTGCCCATGAACGCCGTCTGGGAGTATATGCTCATGAAGAAGGACATCGCCATCGGTCAGGATGCCTTGAAGGCCATCAAGACCTATGAGCGCGACGTTATGGCCAACCGTTGATTTCATAAAATATGAAAAGGGAATCCGGCGTGCAACTCGCATGTCGGATTCCTTTTTCGTATGTCGGATTTGATTCAACGCAATCCCAACGCCTCCGAGAAACGCCGCAAAACCGGGGAGGGGATCAAGCGGGCGGATGTGGAGAAGATGGAGCTGTTGGGTGCTGTAGACAGATATGTATCATGCAGAAGGGCAGGGAAGAAAACTCTGCCTTTTTGCTGTTGCGGCGATTGACAACTGCCCCTATCTATGTTATACTGAAATCTCCTGAAAATCCAACGCACCGTTGGATGGCGGTCGCTGATCTGTCGCTTCACATCCCCGCGCTTTTGTGGTATTCTATAGGTACGGTACCGAAACCAAACGAAAAGGAGAAAACACATGACTGAATCCATTGGAAAAACCATCCGCCGTCTCCGCAAGGAGCGAGGACTCACCCAGGAGGAGCTGGCCGAGCGGCTGAACGTCACCTCCCAGGCCGTGTCCAAGTGGGAGAGCGAGAGCGGTATGCCCGACATCTCCCAGATCGTCCCTTTAGCCAGCGTGTTTGGGGTCAGCACCGACGTGCTGTTCGGACTGGACAATACCACGGAAATGAGCGAGGCGTGGGCAATCGTGGAGAGAGCCCTTGCCAAGGAAAAGTACGGTCAGCGGGAGACCTACCTTGCGGCCTACGACGAGCTGTGCAAGGGACTGAAAAAGTACCCCGCCAATCTCATTCTCATGAATTACTGTATGAACCTGGGTACCTCCCTTGCTTTGCCCGACAACGGTTGGATCTACGATCCCGAGCGAGGGGAACAGATCGCACGGGAGACGGTGCGCGTAGCTGAGCTGGTAGCCGAGTGCTCCGAGAATATGACCGAGATACTGACCGCCCATCAAAATCTGGTGTTCCTGTATCTGGCACAGGGGCAATTCGAGCAAGCCGCCACCGAAGCCCGCCAATTCCCTGTTCGAAACGGCTTTACTTTGTATTCCTTCATGGCGGACGTTCACAATGCCATGGGAAACCACGAAAACGCCATCACCTGCCTGTGCAGTGATCTGACTCTCACTTTGCAGGTCTTGGAGGATGATACCGCCCGCTTGGGCAAGGCCTACTTCCAAAATGGACAGTACACCGAGGCCATCACGGTATATGAGACCTTCTTCGCCATTCTGAAAGCCATCTTCGGGGACAACTGCCCGCCCCCTTATCACGATTTCGATTCGGGAGATATGTATCTCCTGCTCGCTTGCGCCTACCTGGCTGCCGGTGATGAAGAAAAAGCCATGGGCAGCCTGGAGAATGCTGTCACCTACTGGGTTCGCCTTCTCGGGGAAGGGAAACGGAGGTCGGACAGGATCACGTGGAAATCCTTGTTGAAAACTCCCTTGCTGAAAAACACCGAGGAGATCGCCTGTGTCCAAGTGTCGATACTCCGCGAAAAGCTCTCCCTCAAGCTCCAAAGCCCCGACCTGGCGGCTCTGCGTGAGCATCCCCGCTATCAAAAGTTAGTTCAACTCGTTCATGATCTCACTCTGTGATCCCCCTTGTCACAGGGACGGATCGGAGCCCCCTCCCTCTCCTTGCGGGAGGGAAGGTTTTTTCGCTTTTTAACAGTATCGAAGCGATTGACAACCACCCCCATCTATGCTATAATAAAATCAATCATTTCCCGTAGGGGAAATCTCTTCATTTTTCACTTGAAACGGAGTTTCAGTCATGCCCTTCTCCCCCTCTGCCGTCCCCCTCCTTCTGGACTGGTATCACCAAAACCGCCGCGATCTGCCCTGGCGGCATTCCCGTGACCCCTACCGTGTGTTGGTCTCGGAGATCATGCTCCAGCAGACCCGCGCCGAAACCGTCAAACCCTATTTTCACCGATTCCTGGCCACCCTCCCCACCGTGGAGGCATTGGCTAATGCCGACGAGCCCACCCTCCTCAAGCGCTGGGAGGGGCTGGGTTACTACAGCCGTGTCCGTAACCTGCAAAAGGCTGCCCGCGCCGTCATGGAGCATCACGGAGGCGTGATCCCCGCCGACTTTGAGGCTCTTTTGAAGCTGCCCGGAGTGGGGCGCTACACCGCAGGGGCGGTGGCCTCCATCGCCTTTGATATTCCCGTCCCCGCCGTGGATGGCAACGTCCTGCGGGTTATGGCGCGACTGACGGGAGACGACACCGATATCCTCTCTCCCGCCGCCAAAAAGACCGCCGAGGCTACCCTTGCTCCCCACGTCCCCACCCCCGGCGCGGGGGACTTCACCCAGAGCCTCATCGAATTGGGCGCCCTCATTTGCACTCCGGGCGAACCCAAGTGCGGGGATTGCCCCCTCCAGCTTCTCTGCATAGCCAATCGGGAAGGGAAGCAAAGCGAGCTCCCCGTGCGGATCGCCAAAACCAAGCGCCGCGTGGAGGAGCGCACCGTGCTGGTCATTCGCTGTGCGGGCGGTGAGGACTCTACCGAAACCGCCAAGATCGCCCTCCGCAAGCGCCCCGCCGAGGGGCTTCTGGGCGGGCTGTATGAGTTCCCCTGCATGGACGGTCACGTTACCCGCGACGAGGTGCGCGCCTGCCTGACCGCCCTCGGACTCACCGTCGGCGAGATCACCCCCCTCCCCGCCGCCAAGCATCTGTTCTCTCACATTGAGTGGCGTATGATCGGCTACGCGATCGACCTGACCCAAACTCCCACCGCCGCAGAAGATTGGTTCTTTGCCGCTGTGGATGAGGTGGACGAGGTCTACGCCATTCCTTCGGCCTATTCGGCGTATCGGCCGTATTGCTTTGTATAAATAAAAAACGGACGTCTGCCGAGAGCAGGTGTCCGTTTTTGATAGCTGTGTTTGGGTGAATATGGAATTTCAAATTTGGGTTTGTAGGGGAGCGTGGAGAACGGCCTCCGGCGGTTTTAAACCCTCTTGTAAAAAAGGTTTTAGAATTCCAAGGAATTTCAAAAAAGATT
>JAZRIF010000180.1:0-18541 GCA_045645165.1 Eubacteriales bacterium | reverse complement strand
GCCGCCGCTCTGCTTGGAGCGGCGGCCGATTGTTTCGATTATGCCAAGTCATTTCCGATCAGCTCCCCATAGGAGAGCCCGTATTTCGCCGCGATCCGCGCCGCGTAGGATCTGCCGTCGGGGGCACGGCGGAGGATTCGGAAGCGCTCGCTTCCCTCCGAGCCCGCCGAGAGGGTAGCCACCTTGGAGGTTGCCTCAGGGCGACTGTTCACCTCGGGGATATGGGTGGTCAGCTCGTGCATGTGGGTGCAGTAAACCGCGTGTACCCCACGGGCGGACAGAGCGGCCAGTACATCTGCGGCCAGGAAAGAGCCCTCGAAGGAGCCCGTTCCCGAAAAGGTCTCGTCCAGAAGCACCAGGCTGTGAGGCGTGAGCTTGTCAAAGATCTTTTTGACCAACGCGCACTCGCTCCCCAGCCGTCCGTCGGCGGTAGTGACCTCCACCTCGCTCGGAAAGTGGGTAAAGATACCATCCACGGGGCTGATAGTTCCGCTCGATGCGGGGATCGGCATACCAAGCTGGAACATGATCTGCAGAATGCCCACACCGCAGGTGAAGATGCTCTTGCCGCCGCTGTTGGGGCCAGTGAGGACGTAGATACCTCCCTCGGCGTCAAAGGTCAGGTCATTGCAGACCATTTTTGCATCGGGGTTTGCCTCTTTGAGCTTCATGGCCAGAGCGGGATTGTACATACCCTTGACCGAAAATGTCTTTTCCTCCACGGGGCGCACCTCCGCCCAACAGAGGGGAAGGCCGCGGTCGGTCAGCCCCGTAAGCAAATCGGCGGCTACGGTGAGGTAGCGCATCTCGGGCAGGAGCCGGAGCCAGGGACAGGCACCCGCCGCTACGTATTTGCGGATCATGGGTGCCCAGGGGCGCAGTGCGCCGCCGTAGACCTTCCGCATGGCGCCCATGAATACCATGTCCACGCTCTCCCGCTCCCGCTGGGTCAATCGTTTTGTGACGGCGGTCATGGGGGCGAGGGCGGTCATATCGTCCTTGGCCAGTTCTAAATTCAAAAGACGGTCGATCAGCTCGCCCGAGCGCACGGATCTGTCGTTGATGGAGAGAAGTCCTGCCTCAAAGGGGGAGAGATTGGTGTCCAGATTGAAGCCGATTGTCACGCTTTTGATATCCTTGATCGCCATGACCATGCGGGAGAGTCCCTCCCGCAGCTCGTTGACCGTCTCGGTTTGGGCAGCAACGTTATCACGCAGAGCGATAAAACCCTCGGAGCGCAGGGTAAAGCCTTCGGATTCCACGGCTCGAAAGGCATTCTGCATACAATCTACCAGATCAATATAGATCTCCAACTCGCGGATGGAGAAGAACTGGGACTCAAAGCTGTCCCCGCTGCTGTCTCGCCGCTTCACGTTTTCCTCGATCTGGGACAAGAGATCCGAGGCGTCCTTCAGCATGTTCCGCAGAGAGGGACACTCCATGACGTCCCGCAGGGCGGTGCGGCGGTACTCGATCACGGAAGGATCGGAGGTAAGGTGGTCCACCAAACGGCAGTCGCGACTGTGGAAGAACCAGTCCGCGCCCAGGTTGGCCACAAGGTCGCGGGCGACGGTGCGGACGGGGGTGTCGTCGCGGTGGCCTTGCGGATAGATCAGAGAGAAGGTGTCCATGGAATACTCCTTTCAGAACAGAATGGATCTCGGCAGGTCAACGACCAGCCACGGAATGAACACTCGCAGAGCTAGGCCGATGGGGATGGCGGGAATGATCAGCAAGCCCAGCACGATATACAGGGAGGCGGGGTGGTAGTAGAGCCTCCAGAGGGGCAATACCTTGGCGGTGAGCCAGACCAGCTCCAGCACACAGAAGACCGACACGATCACAAAGGGCCCCGCACCGCAGAGGCAGGCCGTGATCTCCAAAAACCACAGAACGGCGATCCGCTTGAAAAGAGCGCGGCGAGGAATGACGATCCGGTTTGGACGGTCGGTGTTGATCTCCATGGCGGACTCCTTTCGTGGGTGTGTGATAGCCTTTCCTTTATAGAGTCGCAGAAATGGGGAAAGGTTCAGTGATCGAGATGATTTTTTTGCGGATTTTTTAATTTTTCCATGACCTCGATATACCGAGGCTCATCCCGCAGGGGAGCGAAGGATGTCGTTTGCGTCATGAACGGAAGCAGATCATCCCGACAGTAGGAATACTCGTCCGAAGCCCACTTCGGAGCTTCGTAGCCGCGGAAAACAGGGGACGTATGCTGGCCGCTGCAAGTTTCAAAATCAAGCGCGTACGCGCACATGCGCTCAAGCGCATCCAGCGCCCGATCACGTTCACCGATTTGGACGTACAGCGCTGCGATCCGGCAGTATTCATCCGCCAAACCGGTCTCCTCGTCACCGTAATCCTCATCGGGATGCAGAATTTGCAGAATACCGATGATTTGTTTTCGGATCTGAATTTTTTCCTCGACGGTATAGCAGGAGGACAAGGCAATATGCCCCAAACAGATGGTGAGGCTTTGCAAATACATCTCGGCGCACTCCACAAGCTCGATCCGATGCGCTTCGCTATCCTCGTGATACCACCGCAAAAGCAGTTCTTCCTGGGACGCCCATACGTGAGGCAGGTTTTCGGCGAGCTTCTTGACTTCTCCGTACTGCTCCCGTTGCCCGCACAGAATGATCTTCAATCGGTACGCATGGTCACGGGGTCTGCTCTCGGTGCAGTCCTTCAGAATTTTATCGCATAGCCCCTCGAGCTCCTCCTCGCAGCCCGGTATCCCGATCAGACTTTCGGCCAGCCTCGCCATCAGGCGAAAGGACTGGGGATACTGTTGCAAGCCGCTTCGTACGATCTCGATCGCCTTTGTGCGTTGTCCTTTACGATAGAAGTCAAAGGATTCCGCCCCAATCCGATCAATTTCCTCCTCGTCCTTGCTGAAATCAACGCCCAGCAAGCGGTCTGTTGTCACCTGTAGGACTCTGGCCAGCATCGGGAGTTGTGAAATATCCGGCGCCGTTCGGTCGCATTCCCATTGGGAAACGGCATTGGCCGTGATACCGAGGTGTTCCGCCAACTGTTCCTGGGTCATATTTCGCTCGCGACGGAGTTTTTTGATGGTGGATCCGATAGACATGATAAATACCTCCTTATCTGATTCAAGAGCACTTTTGTGATTCTATTATACCATATCCTCGGATGAGTTTCCACGTAGCAGATTAACACTGCATCTGAAGCGGCGCTGTACTTTTGTCAGCCCCATTGTGCTTTTTGTGGGAGGATGGTTACATATCCTCCTCCACAACCACCCCATCCAGCAGCTTCTGCGCGTCGGCGGCAGGAAGCTCGGCCACCGACTTCAGCTTGCGGTTGATCTGTCTGGTACGGGTGCCGATGAGCTTGTCCAGCTCGTCGCCCGTCTGGTCGATGCGCTCCTTGGCCTTGGCCAGCACCTTTTCAAAGTTGCCAAACTCGGTCTTGACAGCACCCAGTACCTCCCAGACCTCGCCCGAGCGCTTCTGAATGGCCAGGGTGCGGAAGCCCATCTGCAGGCTGTTGAGCAGGGCGGCCAATGTGGTGGGACCCGCTACGCTGACGCGGTACTGAGTCTGCAGGATATCCACCAGACCCATCCGTACGACCTCGGCGTAGAGCCCCTCGAAGGGCAGGAACATGATGCCGAAGGTGGTGGTGTAGGGAGGCTCCACGTACTTGTCGCGGATGTCTTTCGCAGAATTCTTGATGCGGGTCTCCAGCTCGTTTGATGCCGCCTTGATGGCGTCGGGATCCCCCGCCTCGTAGGCGTCCACCAGATGGTGGTAGGCGTCGGCGGGGAACTTGGCGTCGATGGGGAGGTAGACGGGTACGTCGCCCTCGCCGGGGAGCTTGATGGCGAACTCCACGCGGTTGGTGGTGCCGGGACGGGTGACGGCGTTCTCCTCATACTGCTCGGGGGAGAGGATCTCGGAGATGATGGCGCCCAGCTGGATCTCTCCCAGAATGCCGCGGGTCTTGACGCCTGCCATGACCTTCTTGAGGTCGCCCACGTCTCCCGCCAGGGTCTGCATCTCGCCCAAGCCCTTGTAGACGTCGGCCAGACGTTCGTTGACCAGCTTGAAGGACTGGGAAATGCGCTCGTCCAGAGTCTTTTGCAGCTTTTCGTCCACGGTGGCGCGCATCTGCTCCAGCTGCTCGGCGTTGCGGGTCTGCATGGCGGTCATGCGCTCCTCCATGGTCTTGCGGAGAAGCTCCTGGGCGGCGGCGGACTGCTCGCGGAAGTCCTTGAACTGCTTGTCCACCTCAGCCAGCCGCTGGCCGACGGTGGTGTTGAGGCCGTCCATGCGCTCCGAAAGCAGGGCGTTCAGAGCCTTCTGCATGGCCTCCAGACGGGCATCCTGAGCCTCAAAGCGGCGTGCCTGAGCCTGCGCCAGCTCGGCCATGAGCTTGGTTACGGCCTCGGTCAGCTCGGAAATGCGCTTGGCCTGAAGCTCGGCGGTCTCCCTTTGGGCTTCGCGGAGGGACTGCCCCAGCTTTTCCACCGAGGTCTGCACCACCCCTGTGGTCTCGGTGCGGGAGCCCCGCAGCTCGGTCTGTAGCTCGGTGCGGAGCATGCTCTGGCTGCCTCGCTCCTCCCGCAGGATGGGATCGGTGACCTCACGGCGCAGGGTGTCGGAGAATGCGGCGGACAGGGCGGCGGTGTCGACGGCAGACTCGGGCTTCTTGCGGAGCAAGACCACCAGCAGCGCCACGGCGGCCAGCACGCCCGCAAGGATCAGAATGGCGAGTATTTCAATGAGTTCCATGGGAAAAGACCTCCTGTATAATTCTACCTATATTATACTGGATTTCTCGGCACTTGTCAAGGAATCCGCGGAAAAAGGTGTTTTTTCTTGACAAGCGGGTGGGGATGTGGTATAATACGGTATATCATGAAAAAAATACCGCCTGGCGGCGATGAAACGAGGATTTGAATATGGACGAGAATCAGCAAAATGAAAGGGTGTCCTCATCCCCTGCAAGTGAGTCGAAAAATGTATGGATTATGCCCGATGCACCAAAGAACCGAAAGGCACCGTTCGTTATTGCGATCACGGCGGTGGCTGTGGTTGCTTTGGCGCTGGGTGTAGCTGTTGGCTGGCTGTTGGCCAAAGAGTCGGAGGCTCCGATTGAGACCGAAGCGCAGACCGGGGAAACTTTTGTCGCGGAAACGCTTACCGATGAACCCGAAACCGAGCCCGAGACCGAGCCCGAGACTACCGAGGTTGAATCCGAGATCGAAATGATTTTCCCTGTGACGGGAGACGTTTACAAGGGTCACGATCCAAGCCTTCAAGTGTACTCCCAGACTATGAATGACTATCGCGTTCATCTGGGTGTGGATATAGCCACCTCCCCCGGTGCACTCGTTTACGCCGTTGCTGACGGCACGGTGAAGATGATCTGGGATGATCCCATGATGGGTACCTGCGTAGCCGTTGCTCACGGAAACAACACCGTATCTGTTTACAAAAACCTTGCTGTAGAGCTGGCTGAAGGCATTATGGTTGGCGCTGCTGTTAAGCAAGGTCAGCAGCTGGGTAACGTAGGCGACACCGCTGTGGTGGAAATGGCTGATAAACCCCACCTGCATTTTGAGGTGTTCGTCAATGATGTGATGGTAGATCCTTTGGAGTTCTTCGGTGAAGAAACCGTTACCGAGGAAGCCACCGCTGAGGATGTGAGTACCGAGGAAGTTGTCTCCGGGGAAGACGTTTCCGAGGAGCCTGCCACCGAGGAGCCTGCCACTGACGCGCCCGTCACTGACGAACCCGAAACCGAGCCTGTTGAGAACAATTCTACGGTTGCCATGGTTTTTCCGGTTACGGGAACGGTGTTCAGAGGTTACGACCCGATAAATGGGGTGTACTTTCCGGCCCTTGGTGACAGTCGAACCCATTTGGGCGTGGACATCGCCACCTCTTTCGATGCTCCTGTTTATGCTGTTGCCGACGGCACGGTGGAGAACGTCTGGGATGATGTTTTGATGGGTACCTGCATAGCCGTTGCTCACGAAAACAATACCGTGTCTTATTACAAGAATCTTTCCGCAACGCTGGTTGAGGGTATTACGGTTGGTGCTGCTGTCAAGCAAGGGCAGTTGCTGGGATCCGTAGGCGACACTTCCGTGATTGAAATGACTGACGAGCCCCACCTGCACCTCGAAGTGACGGTCAATGGTCAGACTGTAGATCCTCTGGAGTTTTTCGGCTGAGTGGGAGACCATCATCAAGAGTGAGAATTGGGATTACATGACCGCCTCCTACACCATCCACTACAACTACGTCCCCTAACCCCCCGGGAGCGGCCTCGGCCGCTCCCTCTTTTCTTTCCCTTCAACCTTTGGTTCACAAAAAACATCCCAACAGTTTTGCCAAACCCCCTTGATAAATTGCAAACAATGTGATATAATAGGCATAATGCGAATTTTGCGATCTGCGGCGGGCTTTCCGCCGAATCCATCCGAAATGAGGTGAGTGTATGATCTTCGGAAAACACATCAACCGATACTACCTGAAGCATCTGCCTGCTCTTCTGCTGGGTGTTCTGTCCCTCGTTATGATCGACTTCTTCCAGCTGGAGATTCCCAAACTGTACGGTATGGTCATCAACGGCATCAAGGACGGCACGGTAGAGCTGGCACCCGAGAACGTCGTTTCCTTTGACATGGACTTCTTGCTGGACAAGATCTGTCTGCCCATGATCTTCATCATCGTCTGCATGGCGATCGGGCGATTCCTCTGGCGTATCTGCTTCTTCGGCTCGGGTATCAAGGTGGAGACCGACCTGCGCGGACGGATGTTCGACCGCTGTAAGGATCTCTCCCGCGAGTACTACCAGGTCAACAAGGTGGGTACCCTCATGTCCTACTTCACCAACGACCTTGAAACCGTGCAGGACTGCTTCGGCTCGGGTATTCTCATGCTGGCTGACGCCCTCTTCCTCGGCGTGTTGGCGCTCTGGAAGATGTTCCACATGAACTGGATTCTGACCCTGTTCTCCCTGATTCCCATGGTGTTTTTGTTCATCCTCAGCGCCATCGTGGGTCACTCTCTGGAGAAAAAGTGGGACGAGCGGCAGGAGGCTTTCTCGGCGCTTTCCGACTTCTCCCAGGAGGGCTTTTCGGGTATCGCCGTCATCAAGGCCTTCGTCAAGGAAGCCGTCCAGCTCATGGATTTCCGTAAGCTCAACAAGCAGAACGAAAAGGTCAACGTGGAGTTCACCAAGATTTCCACCATCTTCAATATTCTGGTCACTCTTTTCGTGGAGTCGGTTATCTGCGTGATCCTGGGCTACGGCGGCTATCTGGTCTACCACGGCCAGTTCAACGCCGGACAGCTGGTGGAGTTCATCGGTTACTTTACATCCATCATCTGGCCCATCATGGCCATCTCCCAGCTCATTGAGATGCGTGCCCGTGGAAAGGCCTCTCTGGCCCGTATCGGCGAATTGCTGGATACCCCCGTGGACGTGGCGGACAAGCCCGGTGTCTCCGAGCCCGCCGCCCCCCTTGCAGGCAACATCGAGATGAAAAACCTCACCTTCCGCTACCCCGGCGGCTCCTACGATTCCCTTACCGACGTCTCCTTCACCATCAAGGCGGGAGAGAACGTGGGTATCATCGGTAAGACCGGCTCGGGCAAGACCACCCTAGTGGATCTGTTGCTCCGCACCTATAACGTCCCCGATGGAACCGTGTTCCTGGACGGGTACGACGTCAACGATATCCCCATCCGCACCGTGCGCAAGTACGCCGCCTACGTGCCTCAGGACAACTTCCTGTTCAGCGATACCATCGCCAATAACATCTCCTTCGCTTCGGACACTACGGAGCAGTCCGTCATCGAGGAGGCCGCCCGCCTCTCCGACGTTCACGACAACATCGCCGAGTTCACCGAGGGCTACGCCACGGTGCTGGGCGAGCGCGGCGTGACCGTATCGGGCGGACAGAAGCAGCGTATCTCCATCGCCCGCGCCCTTATGAAGGACGCCAACATTCTCATTCTGGACGACGCCGTTTCGGCGGTGGACGTCCGCACCGAAAAAGCCATTCTGGAAAATCTCCGCCGCATCCGCGCAGGGAAGACCACCATCCTCATCGCCCACCGTATTTCCACGGTGGAAGGTATGGATAAGATCATTTTCCTGGACGACGGCCGCGTGACCGCCGTGGGTACCCACGCCGAGTTGCTGGCGACCTGCCCCGACTACCGCACCATGGTGGAGCTCCAGCAGGTAGAGGGGGCCATGAAGGAATCTGATTCGTCAGAGTCGTATTCTTCCGATCACAAGCGAATGGCTGACGGCCGAAGGGAGGCAAAGAACCATGCGTGAATATCTGCCTCTTCTCATCATCGGCGCCATCATAGGCGTCCTGTCGGTGATCTTCCTGGTGGCTTACATCACCATGAAGGACAAAAAGGAAGCCATCGGCTTCGACCGCAACATGAAGGACGGAGAGATTGTCCGCCGCCTTTTGAAGTACGCCAAGCCCTATTGGCGCAGCTTCCTTGTGGTGATCCTGCTCATGGTCTTCTCCATCTTTTACGACATCGTCTCTCCTCTGGTCATCGGTGACTTGACCGAATCCATCCAGAACGAGACCTTTACACTGCCCTACCTTTACACCGCGGTAGCCGTTTATGCCTCCATTCTGGTGGTGTCCATGGTCTGCACTTACATCCAGGCCATCGTCCTGCAGAAGACGGGTCAGCGCATCCTGTCGGCCATCCGTGAGGATCTGTTCATCCACATCGAAAGCCTGTCCCACGAGCAGCTCAACCACATTCCCGTGGGTAAGCTGGTCACCCGCGTGACCAACGATACGGGCGCCATCTCCATGATGTTCACCCACATCATCGTCAACCTGGTCAAGAACGTCTTCGTCATTCTGGGTGTGCTGGTGGCCATGCTCTGCCTCAACTACGCCCTGACTCTCATGGTGCTGTGCTTCGTGCCCTTCATCTTCCTGTTTACGGTGATCTTCCGCAAGTTTTCCCGTAAAGCCTACCGCCGGGTCAAGGACGGCACCACCGACATCAACACCTTCCTGTCCGAGAACCTGTCGGGTATGAAGATCATCCAGATCTTCAACCGCGAGGCCTTCAAAAAGAACGAATTCGACCGCAAGAACAACGCCCTCGGCAAGTCCAAGCGGGATCAGATCTTCGTCTTCGGCGTGTTCCGTCCCGTGGTATACATGCTCTACGTGGCATCCGTCATGTGCCTGTTCTACCTGGGCGGTAAGGGCGTGATCCAGGACAAGGCGTTCCTCGGTCAGGTGATCACGGGCGGTACCGTGGTGACCTTCTACATGTACATCAACAAGTTCTTCAACCCCATCCAGTCCCTCGCGGAGCAGTTCAACTGGCTCCAGTCGGCCATGGCCTCGGCGGAGAAGATCTTTACCGTCTTCGATATGGTTCCCGAGATCCAGGATTCCCCCCACGCCATCGAGCCCGAGGAGATCCGCGGTGAGATCGAGTTCCCTGTCGTGTGGTTCGCCTACGTGCCCGGCGAGTGGGTGCTGAAGGGCGTATCCTTCAAGGTGGAGGCAGGTCAGACCGTGGCCTTCGTGGGTGCGACGGGCTCGGGTAAAACCACCATTCTCTCCCTCATCTGCCGTCACTACGACATCCAAAAGGGTCAGATCCTCATCGACGGACGGGACATCAAGGAGATCAAGATCTCTGCCCTCCGCCGCCACTTCGGCCAGATGCTCCAGGACGTGTTCCTGTTCTCGGGTACCGTGCGCTCCAACATTCTGCTGGGCGCCGAGCATATCCCCGACGAGGAGGTCATGGAGGCCTGCCGTTACGTCAACGCTCACCACTTCATCGCTAAGCTGGAGGGTGGATTGGACGAGCCTGTTCGTGACCGCGGCAACAACCTGTCTGCCGGTCAGCGTCAGCTTCTCTCCTTCGCTCGCGTCATCGTGCATAAGCCCTCGGTCATGATTCTGGACGAGGCGACAGCCAACATCGACACCGAGACCGAGGTTCTCATTCAGGATTCTCTGGAGAAGATGATGAACATCGGCACCATGCTCATGGTCGCCCACCGTCTGTCCACCATTCGCCACGCCGACAACATCATCGTTTTGTCGAACGGCGAGATCGTGGAGCAGGGCAACCACGAGGCTCTGATCGCCCACGGCGGCCGCTACTACGAGCTGCATAAGCTCATGGCCGACGAGGAGAGATTGCGCAGAGGGTAATATATGTAATTTTGCGGGGGGAAGAACTTCTTGAAAGCCTCCTCGCTTCGTTCGGTGCAAGTTTGCTTTCAGCAAACGTTGCGAAGTTCTTCCCCCCGCACCCCCTTTTTCAAGAACTTTCTATACGATTCTCATCAAAGCGTCGGTGGGGGCGCACACAAAGGTACGCCCCTACCGTGATTGGTTTAAGATTCCAAAAAAGAGAGCAAAAAAATCCACCGCAGCCCGAAAGGGAAGCGGTGGTTTTTCATGATGGGGTATTACTTCAGGATAATGCTCTTGACGTACATCACGTCTCCCGCCTCGCATGCATCGAAGAAGTCGAAGCGGATCTTGTGGATATCTCCCGTCCAGAAGGACTTGCCCGAGAGATCCACGACGAGGGTGTGATATTCGCCGTCGGCCATCAGATCCATGCGGACGCAGGCGTTCGGGTCGGGATTGGTCACCGATCCGGCGCAGAGGAAGAGATCGGCCACGCCGTTTCCGGGGCTGTTGGTGGTGGGGATCATGTAGGTGATCTCAATGGTCTTGTACTTGTCTGCCGAGAGGAGGTCGCCGCAGTCAACGGTGACGTGGGGGTCTGCGCCCTTGACGGTCAGGGTGGTGGCACCCGCGCCGGCATCAAAGCCCACGGTGGAGTTATTGGAGGCGATGACGTGGGCGGTGTTGGCCTCTACGGTCAGATCAAGATTTTCCGAGAAGTCGGCACCGTCATTTCCGCTACCGCCGGTCTCGTTTCCCAGATCGGCATAGGAATTTTCATTGGTGGCTACCGTGCTGTCCGCCACCCGACGGGACTGATAATTCTTATGGAGGGTCTCGTTTGTGGCGAAATCCTTGTTCTCCTTGAAGGTGGCGCGGATCTCCTCCACCGAGCCCGTGGAGATGAGGTAGCTGTATTCCAACGCCTCAAAGGAGGTCAGGATGATGGTGTTGACGGGAGCTACGTAGTTGCAGGCTCCGTTGGTGGAAACGGGGGAATTGTTGAAGGCATGGCGACCGGCCAGCAAGGAGTCCACGTTGGGGACGTACAGACCGATACCGAAATCCTCCCGGGGATTTGTCCATGCGCACCAGGTCTCGGTGTTGCTGTTCTTGATGAGGAAGGTGCAGTCGTTGTAGTAAGTGGAATCTCCCCAGAAATTCAGGTTGTCGCGGTAGGACAGGGTATCGTCGGTCCAGGGTTTGGCGCCGTTGTAGAGGGTGAAGCGGCTCAGGTAGCTGACGGTATAGAAGGCAGGGAGCTCCTGATGGGCGTAGCGATGGGTCCAGCCCGAGAAATCCACGAAGCGGTTATCCACCTGGATGCGGTCGGAGTAGACCGTGTAGACGTTCTCCATGTAGGAGGGGGTGATCTCGTTGTCCTTGGCCCAGTCCTGAGGCTGAGACTTGACGTAGACCGAGCGCTCGGTGACTACGATATCAATGATACGGGAATGGTTCTGCTCTTTGTCACCGCCCTGCACGGGGTTATATGCCCACGTGGAACCGTTGAAATGGCCGGGAGTGTATTCACTGTTTTGCTGGACGCCGTAGTAGGACTGCTGTATGAGGCGACCTGTGTCGGCTTGATTGACCAGATTATCCAGACGGCGGGAATTATCGTTTTTGTCCTCGATGTAGTTGATGCCGCCGCCCCAGCCCAGGCGAATGCCCAGTTTATAGCGGGGCGATTCAATGAAGTAGGTGTCACTGTCGGTGCCATAAACGGGGTACTCCATGGTGTTCAGCACGCAGAGGGCGAAATCGGCAGACTTGTCGTTGCAGGTCTCGAAGGTCATCTGGGTGATGCCTTCGCCCTTTTTGCCGTTCAGATACTGCCCGATGACACAGGAGAAGGTGTTCTCTCCTGCCTCCAGATAAAAGTCGTCGGTGACGGTCTTGCTGCCCAGGGTGTAGGTTACCTTGCCGTACAGGGGCTGGGTGGAAGTGTAACCCAGAGTGAAGCGGTTAAAAGCCTCGGCGGTGCTTGCGGGATCAAAGGTCAGGGTCAGACCCTTTACGAACGTGAGCTGATTTCCTGTGGCGGAATCGTAGCCCGTAGCCGTGTAGGTCAGGCCGTCCTTGTGGGTGACGGTAGCCTTGCCGCCGTTTTCGGTGACCGTGACGGATGCGTCAAAGACCAGCGTCTCAGGCTCAGCCTTGACAATGTCCGCGTCGCTGAGCGGT
The DNA here is from genome assembly GCA_045645165.1 of Eubacteriales bacterium. Classification (GTDB taxonomy): domain Bacteria; phylum Bacillota; class Clostridia; order Oscillospirales; family CAG-272; genus CAMEON01. Next base: position 6,156 of record JAZRIF010000180.1, on the reverse strand, counting down.
GTCTCGGTAGCGGGCTCGGTTACTTCCTCGGTCTTGGCTTCTGTTGCCGCATCGGTCTCTGCCCCGGCGGTCTCTGCCGCATCGGTCTCCGCCGCATCGGTCACGTCGGCCGTATCGGTGGGTGTTGCCGTGGTTGCGGCATCGGTGGAAACGGGGGAATCAGGAGTGCCCGTCGTACAGGCCGCCAGCGTGATCAGCAAAGAGATCAGCAGGCAGGGAAGGATCAGCTTCAGGAAGGTACGCATAAAAGTCTCCTTTTTAAATTGAGTGTAATTGATTATACCACGCTTTTGTGTCCTTGTGTTGAACAAACCGCAAAATATCCTTACAGCGCCGCAGGACGGATGGATATTTCTCCCGAGGACAGGGTCACGGTCTCCCCATCCACGGATACCAGCAGGGAATAGCTGTCGTCCACACCGAGGATGACGCCCCTGAAGGATTCGCTCCCGCGGGTGCAGAGAACCGTCTCTCCTACGTAGCAAAGATGCTCTCGATAGGCTTGCAGGCAATCCGCAGGGGAGGTGATGCCGTCCACGGCCTCCAGCAGGCGACGGGTGATCTCTCCCGCCAATCGGTCTGCAAATGCGGTGGAGGCCATGTGCGCCTCCGACGGTGAGAACAGGCAGGAGGCGGGGGCGCGGAGTCCCTCGGGAAACTCCGTGGTGGTGAGGTTGATGCCCAGCCCCACGATCATGCGGTTCATGCCGCCCTCGAGGGTGACTGCCTCGGTGAGGATGCCGCCGATCTTGCAGTGATCCAGATATATGTCGTTGACCCACTTGATGGCAGGGCGCTTGTCGGTCAGCGCTTCAATGGCGGAAACTGTAGCCACGGAGGCCAGAGCGGTCACGCGGACGGCCTCGGTCAGAGGCTCGCGGGTGGTGTAAGCCACCGTCATGTACAGCCCCGTGTGGGCGGGGGAGTGGAAGGAGCGCCCCAACCGTCCCCGTCCCGCCGTTTGGGTGCGGGCGATATACAGAGCGGGCGCAGCTTCGTGAGCGCGGGCTTTAGCAAGATTGTTGGTGGAGTCCAGCGTGTCGTAGACCTGTATGGAGACCCGGTCAAGGACTTTGTCTGTGCACGGCCCTAAGGCGTCTCGGATGTCGTTCACGGCGGGGCCCTCCTTTCGGGATTTTTCTTCTTTCATGATACCATTCCGCGGGCGAATAGTTGTGAACGCGATGTAAATTCTGCCGTTTTTCTGTGGGAGACGGGTGGAAACCGCCTGAATTTTTCGTGAATTCAAAAAATAGACTTGATTTTTTGGTGAAAAGGTAGTATTATGAATGGGTATTGTTTTCGGGGCGACTTATCCCCGTAAAAAGGAGCTTACTATATGAAAAAGAATATGTTGATTCTGGCGGTGCTGAGCCTGTGCGCGATTATGCTTATGGTGGCTTGTACCGCGAACACCGTGACCCCGCCCGAGTCGGAGACTTGGCTCTGTTCCTGCGGCGAGGGCAGCAGCGGCAAGTTCTGCTCCGAGTGCGGCGCAGCGAAGCCGACGGACACCGCGACGGATACCGCAACGGATACTGTAGCCGATACCGCTGAGGATAGCACCGAGCCCGATACGGCAGAGACCGCCGCTGTGACCTCCGCTGAAACCGCCGAGAAGGGTACCACGGCGCCCACCGAGCCCGTGACCGCCGCGCCCCGCTACGACTACTTTGCCGCCGACGTCAAGAACGACGTGACCATCGACAAGTCGCAGTACACGGGTATGGAGCTGAAGCTCCCCGCCTCCCTGCAGGTCACGGAAAAAGATGTGAAGGCCTATATCGACTACATCCTGTTCCAGTACCGCACCGCTGACAACGGCACCACGCAGGTCACCGACAAGGCTCTCCGCCTGGGTGACACCGCCTACATTTATTACAAGGGCGTGATGGACGGCAAAGAATTCGAGGGCGGCTCCAACTGGACGGACGCTTCTCCTTACGCGCTGGGACTGGGCTCAGGCTCCTTCATCCCCGGCTTTGAAGAGGGTTTGGTGGGGGTTGTTCCCGCCAACGCCACCAAGGACAATCCCGCCGAGGTTCATGTGACCTTCCCCGCAGACTACGGATCTGCAGATTTGGCGGGCAAGGACGCCATCTTCTACGTGGCCGTGGAGTACGCCGTGCAGTACACCATCCCCGCCTACAACCGCGAGACTGTGGAGAAGACCCTGCAGTACAAGGGTGAAAAGGACTTCTACGCCTCCGATGCCGCCCTCCTGTCCGAGTTCGAGGACTACGTCAAGAAGTATCTGGAAGGCCAGAAGGCCGAGGCGCTGGAGAGCGCCAAGATCGACGCCCTGTGGAATTACCTGACCGAGAAGGCCGTGTGCAAGAATCATCCCCAGCTGGAGCTGGACTACTACTACAACGCCTACGTGGAAGAGATCGAGTATTACTACGACTACTATAAGTCTTACGGCGGCGCGGCCTTTGTCGAGACCTACCCCAGCATTGACGCCTTTGCCATCAGCTACGTGGGCATCAAAGAGGGCGGCGACTGGAAGGTTGAGCTGCAGGCCATTAGCAAGGACATGGTTTCCAAGGATATGATCGGATATGCCATTGCCGAGTTGGAGGGCATGAAAATCGTTACCGAGGAAGAGTACAAGGCCGAGCTGAAATATTGGGTGGATTACTACCAGGGCTACATGACCGAGGATGAGATCGAGACACAAATGGGTGAAAAGGTGATCCGCGCAGCTGCTTTTGGTGAGAAGATCCAGAAATGGCTTTTGGAGCAGGCAACCTTTACGTTCGAGTCTGCGGCGGAGTGAAATTTCCGCCAAGTTCAATATAAGGAGAAACGATGATGAAACGCAACGTATTACTGATGCTGCTGGCCGCTGCTATGCTGGCAACGACGCTGACCGCCTGTAAGGATGGGGGGGCTACCACCGAGACCGGCACCGGAGACGGCACCGGAACCACTGCTGTAACCGAAGCCGTCACAGCGATCCCCCGTTACGACTACATGGCCGCCGACGTGGCCGATAACGTGACCATTTCCCGCGAGGATTATACCAACCTGACCCTGACTGTTCCCGACTCTCTGAAGGTCACCGAAGAGGACGTGCAGATGTATCTCAAGTCCTCCATTCTGTTCCCCAAGCGTACGGCTGTCAACGGCACGACCATGGTTAAGGATCAGCCCCTGAAGCTGGGTGACGACGCCTACATTTACTATAAGGGCTTCGTGGACGGTGAGGCATTTGACGGCGGCTCCAACTGGGACGACGAGAAGCCCTATACCTTGGGTCTGGGCTCCGGCGCTTTCATTCCCGGCTTTGAGGATGCGCTGGTGGGTATCGTGCCCAACACCACCTCCAAGACCAAGCCTGCTGAGATCAAGGTAACCTTCCCCGAGGACTATGCCGAGGAGCTGGCAGGCAAGGAGGCCACCTTCCAGATCGTGGTGGAGTACGCCGTGCAGTACACCCTGCCCGAGTACACCCGCGATTTCGTGGTCACCACTTTGAAGTACGAACCCAAGGAGGAGTTCTACGCCAGCGACGCCGCACTGCTGGATGAATTCGAGGATTACGTCTACGATACGCTGGTAGCCAAGAACGCGACCAACGTGGAGAACGCCAAGGTGGATGCGCTCTGGAACTACCTGACCGAAAAGGCTGTGTGTAAGAATCTCCCTGAGGCCGAGGTGAATTACTACATCAACGCCTACGAGTCCGAAGTCGAGTATTATTTTGACTACTACACCTCCAGAAACGGTGAGGAGTTCAAGAAGCTCTACCCCGATATCGCCTCCTTTGCCGTGGTCTACATGAACCTGGAAAAGGGCGCGGATTGGAAGGCCGAGATCACCAAGATGTCCGAACTCATGGTCAGCCGCGACATGATCACTCATGCCATCGCCGAGAGGGAAGGGCTGGAGACCGTGACCAAGGAGGAGTTTGACGAGCAGGTCAAGTATTGGGTCGATCAGTACTACGGCTACATGACCGAGGAGGAGATCATCCAGAACATGGGTGAGGTCGCCCTGACCGAGGCTGCTTTTGCCACCAAACTGGATAAATGGATCATGGATCAGGTCACGTTTACCTATGAGGATGGCACACCTCTCGTCAGCAATGCCGAGAACGAGGTCGAAACCGAGACCGCATAAGGTGAAATTGTACAAAATTTCGGTTCTGACAAGGTTTTTTGAAAAAAATTCAAAAAAACCCTTGACAAATCGAGATAATGCGGGTATAATATAACAGTCAATGTCGCGCGCTCCGTGTTTCTACACGGGATTTCTGCGCCTGTCAGACCGGCAGAATTACGCCCCGACAGCAAATCTTGAAGGAGGTAACCGATAATGCTCAGAACCTACCAGCCTAAGAAGCGTCAGAGAAAAAAGGAGCATGGCTTCAGAAAGAGAATGAAGACCTCTGATGGTCGCAAAGTTCTCAAGAGAAGACGTGCCAAGGGCAGAAAGAGACTGACCTACTAATTTGGGACATCCCATATTGAAAAACCCGAGGAATGATAGGACAAGGAACCTATGCGATTGTCTTTTCGTCCTCGGGATTTTTCGTCGGTATGGCTCTTGTGCCCGATCCCCCCGCCGTCTTGGGCATAGATCGCTTGAGAACGGCATATCCTAATTCATAGCGAACGCTGTGGGGAAGGAACACCTATGAAACCCATTGCCATCAAAGAGAACCACCTGTACAGAAAGACCTTCCAGCGGGGAAAACGTTGGTCGGGTAAGTTTGTCACGGTCTGCGTTCTCAAGGATCTGGCGGCCAAAAAGCTGAAAAAGGCGAATCCGCAAAAGCAGTATATCAATCGGATCGGTCTGTCTGTGCCGAAACGCGAGGGCGGCGCCATTGAGCGCAACCGCGTCAAGCGCATCATTCGTGCGGGACTGCAAGGTGTGGAGCGGCGCTATACCCTCCGCCGCGGATTCCTCATCGTTATTGCGGCAAGACCCGGCATCGAGCGGCAGAAATCCCCCGCCATCGAGTCGGAGCTTCGGTATATCTTCAAAAAATTGGATATGATCGAGCCGCGCCAAACTCCCGCTCCCGAGGGAGACGGGGCAGGGAAGCCATGAAGCGCATCGCCATGGCCCTGGTCCGCTTCTATCGGAAGTATCTCTCGGGCCTCAAGCCCACCCCCACCTGTCGGTTCACCCCGACCTGCTCGGCCTACGCGCTGGAAGCCTTCGAACGGCGAGGCTTTTTTGCGGGGCTGGCACTCACGCTCTGGCGGATTCTGCGCTGCAGTCCGCTGTCCCCCTACGGGTTCGACCCCGTACCCAAAACGGGATTCAAAACCATGCCTCTGCGCTGGAGCAAGTACGACAAGTACCAAGCCGAGCAGTCCGCACAGGCAGGCGATACCGCCGACTCCCACGAGGAGGAATAACCCCCTGCAAGGGTTCGGCTTTGGATTCGCCATCCACCAACGAACACAGCGGCCAGATTTCGAGGAGCCGCGCCCCCGACCGCCTTTGTCGGGGTATGCACACGAAACAAAGGAATCATCAGAATGAAAGCTTACACCCAAAACAAGACCCAAAAGCTCTTGACCCGCCTGCTTGTGGCTGTCATGCTCCTGGCTATCCTGGGATGCTCCATGACTGCCTGCGCCAGCGGCGGCGCCAAGATCACTACCGTGACCAAGCAGGGCTCTATTTCGGTTCCCGCAGGGAATAAGATCTCGGACATGAGCCTCAACGCCATTGCCGACGCCATCGTAAAGAACAAGAACGCGGCGGAGATTCGTGAAAAGCTGGTGGCCGCTGTCAACGGCTACGACATGACGGCCGCTGATTTCGACGACGCCAAGGTGGCTGACGGCACCCTGGCCGCCCAGCCCGAAAAGACGGCTGAGTTTGCCCTGAACGTCCTGAAGAAGGCCAATATCATCCCCGCCGCCAACACCATCCCGGAGGCTCAGTACGGCGACTTCACCGCCGACGATGCCAAGCGCCTGGTGAACTGCTTCCAGACCAAGGTGGAGACCGAGGCCAACCTGGGCTGGTTCGACCAGATCCTGCACTGGATCGGTATCGGATTCGGCTGGCTCATTGAGGTGCCCGGCTTCGGCAGCTTCATCCTGGGTACGGTCTACTTCGCCATCCTTCTGGAGCTGCTCATGCTCCCCTTGGGTATCCACCAGCAGAAGAACTCCCGCAAGCAGGCCA
>JAZRIF010000179.1:0-2988 GCA_045645165.1 Eubacteriales bacterium | reverse complement strand
AACTTTTTCAAAAGTTCCTTAAGCGGGGTCCAGGGGCAGAGCCCCTGGCCGATAAACTGCAATTTGAAAGTTATTCCCGCACGATTTTCGCTCTCGCGCGGATCATTTCCTGCATCTGCTCCGAAAGCCCCGCCGCGCTGGTATTGTCCCGCGCGACGATGATGATGGTATCATCTCCCGCGACGCAACCCAAAAGGCTGGGATGAGCCAGATGATCCACCTCCAGCGCTACGGCCTGCGCCATTCCTGCATAGGTGTGGAGCACAATGATATTCTGCGCGACCTCCACCCGCACGATGGTCTCTGCCAGCGCATGGCTGATGTGCAGTCGACGGGTATCCTTATCTTCCTTGGGCAGAACGTAGCGGTAGTTCCCCCGCCCCGTCATGACCTTCACCAGCTTCAGCTCACGGATATCCCGGGACACCGTGGCCTGCGTTACGGCATAACCCGCCGCCTTCAGGTGAGAGATCAGCTCGTCCTGGGTCTCCACCTCGTTTTGGGTGATGATCTCTATAATCTTATCCAAACGATACTTTTTCATGATGACTCTCCTTCATTCCGCATTCAATTATGCTCCGACATCTTCATCCGCAGTCTGTCGTAGAAGCCGCAGGTCTTGAGCCGCACGAGGTGGGTCTCCAGCGGCGAGCGGGTGATGCGCACCACTTCCCCTCGGTAGAGCTCGCAATTGTTCCGACCGTCCACCGTCAGGTAGAGCATTTTCTCTCTCTGGCAGATGTTGCGGATCTCCAGCACCGACTCGTCGGGGAAGATCATGGGTCTGGCGGCCAGCGAGTGGGGACAGATGGGCGTCACGCAGAAGCACTTCACGCGGGGATCCGTCACAGCTCCCCCTGCCGACATGGAATACGCCGTCGAGCCCGTGGGTGTCGCCACAATGAGGCCGTCAGCGCGGTAAGTCGTCACGGGATTCCCGTCAGCAGACAGCTCGATATCCACGATACGGGACACCGACCCGTTGGTGATGACCGCATCGTTGAGGCCATACATCTGCTGGCGCACCTCCCCCGCGGTATTGAGCACCTCCACGTGGAGCATGGAGCGCTTCTCAATCTCAAAGGAAGCAGGCTTGTACCCCTCGGCCGTCGTGCGGTCAAAGAGGCGGCTCAACAGCTCCAGCTCCCCCATCTCCAACTCGGCCATATAGCCCACCCGTCCCAGGTTGATACCCAGAATGGGTGTCTGCCGCAGGGCAGACCGACGGGCGGCCTCCAGAATGGTGCCGTCACCGCCCAGTACGATGAGGAGATCTGCATTCGCGTACAGCTCGTCCATAGGAAGGAATGTAAAGGGCATCCGTCCGCGATTCATGCGGAGCACCTTGTCGCGGTTGAAGGATGCCACCATCACCTCGCAAGGGTAAGCGGACAGCCTCTGCGCCACCTGCATGGCGGCGCCCGCCTTCTCATATATGTTGAAATTCGTAATCAGCGCGATCTTTTTGTCGGCCATGATTTCACCTGCTTTCCGGAAGAGCATTGGGGCTCTGCCCCAAACCCCGCCTAAGAACCTTTTGCAAAAGGTCCTTAGGCATCCCCAAAACCTTTGAAAAGGTGTATATGTGTAAAATTATGCTTTCTTAATAAAGTACGCCAGGAACTCCTTATTCCCGTCACCGCCCTCGATGGGGGAAGGGATCACGGACACCGCCTCAAAACCGCAAGCGGTAGCGGACACCAGCACCCGATCTACGGCGGCCTTGCGGTCGCGCTCCTGCTTGACGATGCCCTGCTTGTTCAGCGCCGACTTGGTCAGCTCGAACTGGGGCTTGATCAGGGCGATCATGAAGCCGCCCTCCTTGAGGATTCCCGCCAGAGCGGGATGCAACAGGGTCTGGGAAATGAAGGACACGTCCATCACGATACCGTCCACGATTCCCCGGAAGGACGAATCCGCGCCCCCGTGCGCCTTTTGCCACTCCGCCTCCACCCGGAGAAGATCGGCAGGCGTGAGACTGCGGGCGTTCATCCCCTCGGCAGAGCGCACGCGAAAATCCGCCAGGAGCTTGGGATGAAGCTGACCGTGCCCCGCATCCACGGCGTACACGCGGGCGGCGCCCTTTTGCAGAAGGCAATCCGTAAAGCCCCCCGTGGAAGCGCCAATGTCAGCCACCACGCACCCCGTCACATCCACGGGAAAAGCGTTCAGAGCGGCCTCCAGCTTGAGTCCGCCCCGTCCTACGTAGCGGGTGTCGGCGGTAGCGGCCACCGTCACGGTATGCTCCCCCTCGTCAATATCCTCCGAGGGTTTACGGGCAAGACGTCCGTCCACCGTCACCGCCCCGTCGGAAATCAGCTTTTGGGCGAGGGTACGGCTGTCGGCGTAGCCCTTTTGTACGAGATACAGATCGATTCTCATAAGGGCATATACACGCTGTACAGCGGAATCAACGCCATCAGGAAGGGCAGACCAATGCCCAACAGCGCCCCCATGACAACCTGCAGAGGCGTGTGCCCCACCAGCTCCTTCAGGTTCTGGTTGACCTCTCCCTGATGCTCGGGATCAAAAAGATCCTTCATGATACGGTTGAGCAACTTCGACTGTTTCCCGGTTTCGGCGCGCACCCCCGCCGCATCGCCCATAACGATGATAGCAAAGAGGAAAGCGATGGCGAAGTAGCCCGAGCCTACGCCGTGCGCCAACGCGCAGGAAATCGCCAGAGCACAGACCGCCGCCGAGTGGGAGGAGGGCATACCGCCGTTGCCGAACAACAGCGCCGTAATGCTGAACTCCCGCATCTTGAAAACGCCGGTAAATACCTTGATGATCTGCGCCGTAAACCATGCCGTCCCCGCACAGACCAAGGGAAAATTATTCAGTAAGTCAGTCCAAAAATTCATGTCGTATCCTTTACTTTATTTGAGTTTGAAACGTTCAAATTCGGGTTTGCAGGGGCTTTGCCCCAGCACCCCACCAAGAACCTTTTTGAAAAAAGGTTCTTGGATCTCCAAAAACTTTCAAAAA
>JAZRIF010000178.1:0-8514 GCA_045645165.1 Eubacteriales bacterium | reverse complement strand
CATGGGCCAGTCGATCTTCCAACCCAGCTTGCAGTTGAAGTTCTCAAGGAAGTTGATGTGGCCGTGGTAGCCGCAACGGCAGGTGTAGTCAGCCTCGGTGCAGTCCTCGGAGATGTTCTCCAAGGTGGTGAAGTCGGTGCCGCACTCGGGACAGAACACGGATACGGGAGAGTATTTGGCCTTCTCGGCGGCATGCTCTGCGGCTCTCTCCTCCTCGGACTTGGTCATGTCCTTGGTCTTGAAGGAGTCGAGGATCTCGAAGATCTCCTCGCGCTTGCGGAGGGACTCGATGATGGCTTCGGTGTAGGCACCCGAGCGGTACATATTGCCCTGATGGCGGTAGTCCATCTCGATGCCGAACTTCTTCATGGACTCGGTAAACTCGGCCTTGAAATGCTCGGCGTAGTTCTCGTGGCAGCCCCAAGGGTCGGGGATATCCACGTAGGGGGTGCCGATGTACTTGTCGTAGGCGTCGCCGACCTTGGCCTGCACGTTGGCAGGGATCTTGCGGCAACGGTCAAAGTCGTCCCAGGAGAACAGCAGGCGTGCCTTCTTGCCCTGCTTCTCGATGGCCTTGCAGACGAACAGGGAGGTGGCGATGTCGCGGAAGTTACCGATGTGGACAGAGCCCGAGGGGCTGATGCCCGCGGCGCAGACGTACTCCTCCTTTTCGGGATTTCTGGCGATGACTCTTTGTGCGATTTCTTCTGACCAATGCATAGTTGGTCTCCTTTCTTTGCTCTATATGCGGATTATTTTTTATACAAATTGAGTATGGAGTAGGAAAGTGTCCATAGATAGTTTTAGTATAGCATATTTTGCGGGATTTTGCAAGGGGTTTGGGAGAGATTTTTCAGAGAGAACGAAAAGAGGGCAAATTCTCACCGTATATGTGAGAATTTGCCCTAGAAAGTTATTCACTTCCGTCTGGATTTTCCCATGCTTTTTCTCACACGGAAAATCACGTTATAAACATTTTTGTGCCTGTCTCTCCTTTGCTTCGCTTCTATGATGATTGACATACGATCCCAGATCGTGCCATTATCCAAATATCCGTGGGCAAGCTGATAGACCGTCTTGCGTCGTATATTTTATTTTCAACCCCTACACAAAAATGTTCGATTCGAGCGACGTATCCACCAATGATTTTATATTTTTCACTGGTAGGATGTTTTACAATTTCACGCATTTCCGCAATTGAGTATAGATTCAGTGGATCAAAGGCTTCGTTTTGTAAACGGTTGAACGCTTCAAGGGTTGCCTGTTTACGCGCATAGACAACAGTTTGATAATGCGTATAGATGGAAAACGCAAGAGAACCTACCGCAATAACCGCAGATGCAATGGGAATAATAGACATAATTACAAAATCACCATAATAAAAACATTTTATTCTTTATACCAACATGCTGAATCGAACCTATACCTGAGCTTGGATGCATTGGTAGCCGCATTTGTTACCGAAATTTTCTTGCCACCCGAATCACACCAGAAAGTTTCATACCATGTTGACGGATCATCAAATGTAACACTTATTAATTTGGAACAATCATGGAACGCATACCTACCAATATGCTTGACACTGGCCGGAATAACAACGGAGGTCAAGCTAGAACAACCACGGAATGCATAATCATAAATATTATTAACATTGTTAGGAATCTCTATAGAGGTCAGTGCTGAACAACCATCAAAAGCGAAAGCACCAATCCAGGTCACGCTGTCGGGAATGACTACAGCGGCCAAGTTGATGCAACCTAAGAACGCATACTCGGTAATGCTCGTCACGCCTTCAGGAATAACGATAGCAGTCAATCCGGAGCAATTCGCGAATGCGCTCTTGCCAATGCTAGTCACGTTATTCGGAATCATGATAGAACTCAATCCGGAGCAACCCTCGAATGCGCTCTTGCCAATGCTAGTCACGCTATTTGGAATAAAGATAGAAGTCAACCCGGAGCAACTCGCGAATACGCCCTCGTCAATTATTGTCACCCCCGTGGGGATAACGAAAGAGGTCAATCCTGAGCAACCAGAGAACGCAGAAGCACCCATGCTAATCACGCTGTCGGGGATGTTGATGGAGGTCAAGTTGGCACAGTTGTAAAATGCCTCCTCGCAAATGATTGTGACGCTGTTGGGGATAGTAATTTTTCTAAGTTTCATGCAGGATTCAAATGCAGCGGCTCCGATAATCCTCGTTCCTTCACGCAGCACAACCGCATCGACAGAATCATCAAAACCAATGACAATATCATTCAGATAAGATACTCCTCCCTCGGTTGAGACGTTAAATTTGCAGTTGGCGAACGCATTTTTGCCAATGTATGTCACGCTATCGGAGATAACGATGGAATTCAAATTGGAGCAATCTCTAAACGCCTCTTGGCCAATGCTTGTCACGTTGTCGGGAATGATGATAGCGGTTAATCCTTTGCAATCAGCAAACGCATATTCTTCAATATTTGTCACGCTCTCGGGAATGGTGACGGAGGTCAAGCCTGTGCAATCACAGAACGCACACCAAGCAATGTTTGTCACTCCATCAGGAATAACGATAGATGTCAAGCCGGAGCACCCTCTGAACGCTTCATTGCCAATGCTAGTTACACTATCCGGGATAATGATAGAGTTCAAGCCAGCGCAACCATAAAACGCGCCGTCACCAATGCTCCAACCACCTGTAATCACAACCGTTTTCAGCGAAGTGGGAACATAGGTTTCGTTATATTTGGCAGAGCCCGCATTAAATATATATCCGAAATGAGTATACCCCGTTCCATGCTTTGTTTCGCCCACAAACGGAATGGTGATACTTTCAAGACTGTTGCAGCCGTAAAAAGCAGCAGCACCAATGCTCGTCACACTATCAGGAATAACAATAGAGGTTAAGTCAGAGCAAGCTCTGAACGCAGAAATGCCAATACTTGTAACACTATTAGGAATAACGACAGAGGTCAAGTCAGAGCAAGCCCTGAACGCAGAATTACCAATACTTGTGACACTACCAGGAATATAGACTGTCGTAACGTTTTTCTTTTCAAAAGCACTAACTGCAATAGTTGTTACAGGCACACCCTCATAGTCCTCTGCAATGACAATTCTGGTGAAGTCTCCCACATAATCAATGACCTCTGCATAGGTTCCGTCATCCGAAAGCATATAGAGAATACCTTCTGTTCCTCTGACAGGTCTATCGCAAATACTGCAATAACCGTCTGCCCCGACCGTATGTTCCTGCTTTTCGCTGGAATCATTACAAACGGTACACAGATTCCAGTGGGACTCGCCATCGTGCTCATACTCATTTGTCCACTTGTGAGCCGCAGGAACAATTTCCTGCGCAACCAGCACCTCATTACATACCGAGCAATGCTTCCCTTCGGTTAAACCGGTTTCGGTACAAGTAGGCTCTACGGCTGCATCGACTACCTCGGTGTGGCCTTTCGCCGCAGCCAGCTCGGTTCCGCACACGGTGCAGGTCTGGTTAGTGGTACAGGTCGCCTCGTCGCCGGGAGTGTGTCCCTTTGCCGCGGCCAGCTCGGTACCGCACACGGTACAGGTCTGCGCGGCGGTGCAGGTGGCCTCGGCACCGGGGGTATGCCCGAGGGCGTCAATGGGTTCTTCCTCTTTCTCACCACAGGCACAAGAACGCTCGCTGACACCGGATTCGGTACAGGTAGCCTCCTTGGTGGTGCTCCAATCGCTCCAGGCGTGGGTGTGGGTGGTTTCGGGCGGGGTGGTCTCGCCGGCGGTTTCCTCGTTGGAATCCGTGTCGGCAGGGCTATCCGTTTCCGCATCGGATCCGGTCACGGGTTCCGCCGAGGTTTCCCCACGTGTTTCCGCATCCGTGGGCTCGGTTTCTCCGGGCGTTTGAACAGCCGTATCCTGGCTGTTGTCGATGGTTTCGGTGGAGGTTTTTTTCGAATCACAGGCAACAAAAGCCACCAGGCAAGCCATCAGAACCGCAAGCAAAATCAAAATTCGTTTCATGATGTTTCTTTCCCTTTCAGGATATTTTACCCCTATTATACTCAATCTTTGCGTATTTGTCAATACTCAAGTTGTGAGCACTGAGTTTTGGACGTGCCCTATAGCTTATACAGAAAGAAGCACCCCTGCTTTGCGGCAAGGGTGCTTTCGTTATGGGTAGTACAATCAGATCGTAACCTCGGCATGCGCCTCGGCACTGCGGTAGATGGCGTCCAGCATCTTCTGGACGGTGAGGGCATCCTCCATGGGGGAGACGGGGGTCTTACCGGTGTTGACGCACTCCACGAAGTGACGGAGCTCCTCCACGAACATATTGTTGGGAGTGACCTCGGGCTTGACGTCGGCCAGGTAGCCTTCCTCGTTCTCGCCGTAGACCGTGAGGGGCTCGAAGGAGCAGCCGGCCTTACTACCGAAGAGGGTCACGTCGTTGGCCTCCTGACCGTTGATGGCCCAGGCCACCTCGGCGGTCATGGTCTTGCCGCCCTCAAAGCGGAAGAAGACCATAGCGGAATCCTCGGTGTCGAACACGCCCTTACCCTGACCCAGAGGGCTCCAGCGGGTGATGCCCTTGGTCTGGAAATCACCGATGCGGTAGGAGGTCTCGGCGGTGCAGGTGATGGGGGTGGGACGACCCATCAGGTACCAGGTACGGTCGATGGCGTGGACGCCGATGTCCAGAACGGGGCCGCCGCCGGCCAGTTCCTTATCGGTGAACCAACCGCTGGGGGTACCTCTGCGGCGGACGTAGCGGCACTTTGCGACGTAGATCTCACCGAACACGCCCTGATCGTACAGCTCGCGGCACTTGATGGCCTCGGCCATGTAACGGGTCACCACGGCCAGCATGAACTGCACGCCTGCCTCGCGGACGGCCTTCTCCATCTCCAGACCCTGCTCAAGGGTGGAAGCCAAGGGCTTCTCGCAGAGGATGTGCTTCCCTGCCTTGGCGGCGGCGATGCACACGGGGGCGTGGGCGGCGGTCCAGGTGCAGATGTCGATGTAATCCACGTCCACGTTGGCCAGCAGCTCCTCGACCGAGGCGAAGTAGTGGGGGATGCCGAACTTCTCGGCGGCGGCCTTAGCGCGCTCGGGGACGATGTCCGCGATGGCGACGACCTCAACGATGTCCGTCAGCTCTGCGTAGGAGGGCAGGTGGGCGGAGATGGCGATGTTACCTGCGCCGACGATACCGACTCTCAATTTGTTTGCCATAGTGTTTTTCCTTTCCCGAAGGTGTTTATTCGGGAATGTCCTTTCCCGGGCGTGTGGTGCCCGACTGTTGTCATAGTGCCCCTCGCTTTGGGAGGGCTTTTTCAACTGTTATTATAGCATGGTGGGGGAGGGATGTCAAGGGATAGGCAGAAATTATTTCTTCTGTAAAATATACGCCTTGGAAAATACGCCGATCTCAATCCCCAACTGTTCAGCGGCTTCTCCCAGCTCATTGTCATCATAGGTAAGCGTGCGGAACTCGAACACTTCTTCGCTGACAATTTCAAAACCGGTATACAGGAACCGCTCCCGCCAAGTGGGGGCACGGCGGGCAGCATCCAGCCCGCTCCACGGAGTCTTTCCGGTTTCACGGAACACGCGGACCATGGCTTCGGTGTCCATCCATGTTTCAATCGTATAAAAGAATCCGTTTTTCTTCAAGGTTCTGTGGATCTCGCGCAACGCTTGCTCATGTCCCTCCTCGCCGTGACGCGTAGATGATAATCCAATATAGCCGGAATAGGCAGGAACCGTGTTATCCCGAAACGGAATATCCATGAGTGAAAACTGGGCAAGATCCAGATTTTTGACTGCTTCATTCTCGTCCAGATACCGCTTCCATTCCTCAATCACCAGCGAGTTTGCATCGGTCGCCAGGCATACGTGATCCGGCGCCAATTGCTTCACCGCTGGCATAAGCCCCATACCGGGACCGCAAGC
Source organism: Eubacteriales bacterium (assembly GCA_045645165.1). Taxonomy (GTDB): domain Bacteria; phylum Bacillota; class Clostridia; order Oscillospirales; family CAG-272; genus CAMEON01. The sequence goes on along the minus strand of JAZRIF010000178.1, from coordinate 2,589 downwards.
AATTTCCACCACGGGAGTACCTTGCTCAATGATCTGATCCACAAGACGGCGAGAAGCTGGATTATTCAGGAAGAAATCGCTGTGAAAGTTGCGCTTCATCCTTCCCGACCGCCAGATATCCACGTCAGATTCATCAAAACAGTCCGCGTCACGGTCAGAGTCATAATAGAATATGCCGTCATGGCAGTGAACGGGATCGCGGGAAAACCAATCGCGAAAGAGGTTATTCATAGGAGGCCTCCAATAACAGATTTATATCGGGTATCCATTGGTAGGGGGCGGCGCCTCGACGCCCCGCAAATATCCTTGACCCGAAAACGAATTCTGCGGGTAAGAACGGGCCGTCGTGGGCGCCGGCCCCTACGATTCATATTTCAAACATCCGCCAAACTACAAATTTACACAATCCCGCCCAGATCGAACTCGGAGAGCCACTTATTGGCCTCCTCGCAGACCGCCCGCAGGCAGGCCTCGTCGAAGGGGGTGTCCAGACCGGCGTGCTTCAGAAGGTCGGTGAAGGTCTTGCTGCCGCCCTCCTTGGTATAGGCCATGTAGTAAGCCCATGCGGTGGGGAGATCCTTTTGGATCATAGCCCAGAAGCGGAGAGACACGGTCTGAGCCAGGCAGTAGTCGATATAGTAGAAGGGGGAGCCGTAGATGTGCTGCTGTCTCTGCCAGCCCTCGCCCTCGGCGTAGAAGGGGATCTCGCCGTCCAGCTTGACCCAAGGCATGTACACGCCCAAAAGCTCCTTCCACACGCCATGGCGCTCGGCGGGAGTCATGTCAGGGCGAGCGTAGACCTCATGCTGGAAGTGATCCACCAGGGTGCCGTAGGGGATGAAGGTCAGGGTGCCTGCCAGATGGCTGTAGAGGAATTTCTTGGTGTCGGCACCGAAGAAGCCTTCTGCCCAAGGCCAGGCGAAGAACTCCATGGACATGGAATGAACCTCGCAAGCCTCCATGGAGGGCCACATATAATCCAGGGGGATACGGTCGCGGTTCATCCAGCAGGCAAAAGCGTGACCCGCCTCGTGGGTGACCACCTCCACGTCGCCCTGGGTGCCGTTGAAGTTGGCGAAGATGAAGGGCACCTCGTAGTCGGGGATACCGGTGCAGTATCCGCCGCCAGCCTTGCCTTCGGTGGAGAGGACGTCCAAAAGCTCCCCTGCTCGCATAACGCGGAAGAACTCACTCGTCTCGGGGGAGAGCTCGTCGTAGAACTTGTCACCCTGACGGAGAATATCTTCAGCGCTACCGGTGGGACGGGGGTTGCCCGAGCGGAACATGAGGGCGTTGTCGGCAAAGCTCATGGGGTAGGTCTTGCCCAGTCTTTCTGACTGTGCGCGGTAGATGGCATCCGCCACGGGGACGAGGTATTTGACCACAGCGGCGCGGAACTTCTTCACGTCAGCCTCGGTGTAGCAGTTGCGCCCCATGCGGTAGTAGCCGAGGGTGGTGTAGCCGCCGTAGCCCAGCTTCTTGCCCATGGTGTCGCGCAGATGGGTCAGCTCGTCGTAGATGCGATCCAGCTCGCCCTGATTGTCCTTGTACCACTGACCCACAGCCTTCCAGGCGGCCAGTCTGCGGGCATCGTCGGAATCGGACTGGAAGGGGGTCATCTGGGAGATGGTGTAGACCCCGTCCTCAAAGGGGATCTGCGCCGAGGCGATGAGCTTTTCGTAAGCCATGGTCAGGTCGTTCTCAGCCTGCATCTCGGGAATGATCTCGGGAGAGAAGGCTTTCAGGGCGATCTCGGCGTTGACGAACATAAGGTCGCCGAACTCGGCGGTAAACTCGGCGCGGAAGGGGGACTCCAGAAGGGCGGCGGTAAAGCCCTGGGCGTACTCCTGCACCTCGGGCATGGCGGCGTTGATGTACTTGACCTCGGTATCGTAGAACTCGTCACGGGTGTCGATGGAGTGGCGGATCTCGGCCAGGGTGGTGAGCGTCATGAGGTGCTTCTGAAATTCCTGGTACTCCAGGAATACGGCCTTGGCGGTAGCGTAGTCGGTAGCCTCACGGAGGCGGGCGGTGAAGGCGGCGGGTTCGGCCTTGGCGGCCTCCATGTCGGGGCGGGTGTAGGGCATTTCGGTGAATTTCATGGTGGGAGTTCCTTTCTATGTGGTATTATCATGAACATTTTGGTAGGGGTCGGCGCCTTCGACGACCCGTAAAGCTATTCCATAACGGTATAGGTAAACATTTCGTAGTGCAGCTTGTCCCCCACGTCCACCCCTGCGGGCAGGAGGGCGAGGGCGATAAAGATATCCTTGGCGGGGTCGGTCTCACCGATCTCGCGGAGGTAGGCGTATTCGCCTTCGATTTTTATGAGGGTGTAGTCCTTGGGTTCCATGGAAGCCTCCTTTTGGTGGGATGACCTTATTATAGCATGGGGCAGGGGCGGTTGTCAAGGGATTTGGGCGTAGAAAAAGCCCCGCAGGGCGGGGCTTGAACAAGTCCGTTAAAAACGGACAGTAGACAAAAGCCCCCTTGATGTGGTAGAATATAGATACCATATCAAGGGGGTAATTGTATGCCAAGAAAGTATCAACACACAAAAGAATTATTGCCACAAATCAAAAAGATGTT
>JAZRIF010000177.1:0-12258 GCA_045645165.1 Eubacteriales bacterium | reverse complement strand
GACCCCCGCCAAGGAGTACGGCATTGAGCCTCACGTGGAATCCCTTTCCCCCGCCCATACCGCCGCCCTCATCCGCAGATGGGGCGCGGAGAAGGTACTGTTCGGCTCGGACTACCCCATGTGGTCGCAGGAGGAAGACCTGCGTGTGTTCTTTGAAATGGGACTTTCTGAGGCCGAAAACCGTGCTATTCTGTCCGAAAACGCCAAGCGGGTGTTTTCTATTTCCTAAACCCTACGCAATACCTATACCGCCGCCCGTTTCGCAACCCTTTTTGTGATCCGAGCGGCGTATTTTTGCACAAGGAGCAACGACGACATGACGAACGCACCATCCAAGACGCTCATCAAGCCCTCGGGGCGGAATATTTACCTCGATCTCTTTAAGTTCTTTCTCTGCTACATGGTCATCTGTATCCATCTGGTAGGGAACGCCTACCCCATCTACCCCCTGTATCGCCTGTCGGTGCCCATGTTCTTCCTCATCAGCGGGTATTTCCTCTACACCCCCGACCGCGAGAAGGCCAAGAGCCGCGCCCCGGGCTTCATCCGTCGGTGCGCCACCTACATGGCGGTGGGGATCGTGTTCTATACGGTTTACGAGGTCATTGCCTACATCGTAGACGACATCAGCGTAGGCTGGTTACTGACCACCCTGTTCTACGACGACCCCGCCAAGTTCTGGTTCCGCTTCTTCTTTGAGAACGCTCCCATCCCCTACTACACCGTGGGCGCCCAGATGTGGTTCCTCATCGCCCTGTTCACCGTCTCGCTGGTTCACTACCTGTTGGTTCGGTTCGGGAAGCTGGGTTGGTATAAGGTCATCGTTCCCGCTGCCTTTGCGTGCTACTTCTTTTTTACGGCGGGCGTCTATTTCTTCCAGCCCGACACCGACGTGCCTATGCGGTATATGCGGAATGCGTGGTTCTTTGGTCTGCCCTGCTTTGGTTTGGGCTATCTGATCGCAGGAGTCAAGTGGCCGCGCACCCGCGTGGCGCAGGCGGTCTACGGCGTGCTGGGCGTGGGATTCTTTGCCCTGCAGATCGTCGAGGATTCTTTGTGGCGTACGCCCAACTGCAAGATGGAAATGTATATCAGTGGTGTCATCGCCGCGGTCTGCCTATTGCAGTTTTTCCTGTGCATTCGCCGTGCCGAGTGCGGGTTCTACTACAAGTGGATCGGCAAGTCCGCGCCCTTTTACGTTTACATACTCCACATGGCGGTGGCGGTGACCCTGTCGCGGTTTGTTGTTGTGGAGAATCTGTATCTCAAGTCACTTGTGGTGTTTGCCGTCTCCTTTGCTATGTACGAGGCTGTATACCTGGCCGGGAAGGGACTGGAACACATCCGAAAAACGCCTGCATCTGCATAAAAAACGACCCACCCGCGAAAAACGGGTGGGTTTTGCTTTGGTGATGGGTTATTTTTCTGCATCCTTTCGGATATCGTTGTACATTCTCTCGTACATTTCCAGCAGCTTCATGATGTTCAATTCCCGGGTCTTGAACACGTCGCACACCTCTGCGATCTCGGCAGAGCGGGATTCGGTTTCCTCACCGTCCTCGCCGACGATGGTGGCGATGGCGCCGCTCAAGTGGTGCAGGGAGGTTTGCAGGTTTTTGGTCAGTTGCTCCTGCAGTATGGTGAGCTGTACGAAGATCTCTTTGGCGGTCAGCTTGTTTTCTTCCATGCTTTTCTCCTTACTTCACGATCAGCTCCATGGCCACCGTGCTGATGGCGGGCTCGTCGGGGATCGTGAGAATGCCCTTGTCCACCATGGAATCCAGCAGGATGCCACGGATCTTCCACATGGTGGAGGAGGCGCAGTAGGGAAGCTGATCCTCCAGAACGGCGTGACCCTCACGGCGGAGCAGGGCTACCATGCGGTCGAATACCGCCTGGGCGGCCTCCTGCAGGGCGGCGTACTCGGGGAGTTCAGCGATCCTTGCGCGGATGGCGCCCTTCTCACCCTTGCGGAAGGTGATGATATTGGGGATGACGCGGCCTTCTCCGCCGATGGAGAAGGTGTAGGGGTTGCGGCGGGCGAAGATTTCTTTTTCGGTGGGGGTCAGGGTGTCCACGCTACGATCCTCCGAGATCAGCTCACCGACCAGCTTGATGGCGGGGCTGTTCCAGGTGGCGGCTCTCTGCCACATATCCCACTTGCCGATCTGGTAGCTCCAGAACTGGGTGCCCGTCTCCATCATGGAGCCGGTCTGTCCCACAAACCACTCCTCCTCAATGCCCTCGCCCTCGTAGCCGATGAAGCCCCAGCTGTCATCGGGATGCTTGTGCTTCACGGGGAACTCGTGGGTGTGACCCTGACAGCCCCGGACGCATTGATCCAGCAGCTCCAAGGCCATGTGCCACTTCAACTCTCCGTCGGTCATGCCTGCAGGAATAAAGCAGCCTTCGCGGTAGATGGGGATCGCCTTTTCCATGACGGCGTCGTAGCGTTCTGCCCAATCGCGGGTCATCAGAATAAGCTCGTTGCGGATAGCGACCTGAAGATCGCGGCTCTCGATGAAAAAGTTGGTGACGTAGCGGTTTCCCACCTCTTTGAGAAGTCCCGCATCCACCAGCGCGGCGATCTCCTCCTCCATGTAGGGCATCGCCACGCCCACGGCCACCGACAGTTCCTCGGTGGTGGACGGATTATTGCTGGCCTCCAGCAGAATGTTCTTGGGAAGCATACGCTTCACGGCGGAAAAGGGCAGACCGCTGATCTGACCTCCGCTGGATACGAAGCGCACTTCCTCGGGTTTATAACTCTTAGATCCAAATTCTCTTGCCATTTTCATTCCCTCCTTGAGAAGATTACGGGAGCGGAACAGACGGGATTTCACCGTGCCCTCGGGCTGTCCCAAGGACTTGGCAATATTGCCCACCGATCTGTCCTCGATGTAGTAGGCCACCACCACCTCGCGGTAGTCCCGACCCAGAAAGGCCAGCTCACGGCGAAGGACGGCCATTTCCTCGTCGTGCATATATTCCTCTGCCACCGAGGGGGACGTATTGTACCCTCCTGCGGTGAGGATGCCCTCGGTCTCGGGATCGTCGGGGTCGATGAAGGACTCGGTCTCCCCGCGGCGGCGGCGGGTCTTGGCCCACAGAGCATAGCGATTGCGCGCGATCTGCCATACCCATGCGGGGAAGTTCAGGATATCCACACCGTTGTGAAGAGCGGTGAGTATCTGAAACGTAATGTCGGACGCCAGTTCCTCGGCCTCGTGAGAATCGCCGGTCTTGCGGAGGCAGTAGTAGAAGATCTTTCCCATGTACTCCTGCCCGTAGATCTCGGCCAGATTGGTTTGTTCGGTCATGTTCCTCACTCCTTTCGTCCATATAGTGTGGGGAGGGGAGATTTGGTTGCAAAGATTTTGGTAAATTTTGAAATTCCCCACGGAAAGCTATTCGGCTCTCCGCGGGGACTCAATTTATCGGGGTATTGGAGGTGTCAATCTTTCTTCTTCCCCAGCATTACGGCAATACCGGCTATGATCAGAACCGTCAGGCCGCCAATGGTAGAGCCACAGCCGCCCTTGGGAGCCTCGGTCTCGGACTCGGCAGGGGTGCTGCCGCACTCGGCAGAGGTGTCGGTAGGCTGATCGGTGTCGGGTGCGGGCTCTGTCACCTCCTCTGTGACGGGCTCGGTGTTGGGCGCGGCAGTTTCGGTTTCGGGCTCGGGTATTTCACCCATGGGATTCAAGTCGACCATATCTCCGAAAACTGTGTAGGTCTCGGTTCCGATCTTGACTTCCAGACCGGGAATGATCAACACATTGCCCGATCCGCCGAGAGCCGTGAAGACTCCGTTTTCCTCGCGGATCCGGTCATCGCCGGACAGCGAAATGACGACGGAGGGATTCTCGGTTTTGGTGGTGTGATTGTAGTAGGTCACATCTATGAGGATGGGATTGGCTTCTGCGGCGGCATGGTACTGTATGCCCTTGACCAACCGCTTGAATACGTTGGCATTGTCGCCCGTCAGACCCGAGTAGCCCCACAGGAAGTGGTTCTTGTAGGTGTTCAGGTCCCCACGGAAGGTCCAGGGATAGATGCTGATGCCCCGCATGAGCGCGGCGCGGAGATCATTCGCTTCATACCCGCCGTAGGAGGGGTTGAGGGTGGCGTTGTACTTGCCGATGAAGGTCATGGCAGAGCGGAGATCCTCTTCGGGATCCAGACCGTTCATATAGCCGCTGCAAAGGGCACCTACCGACATTTCGGGATAGTCCTTGCGCATGGCGGCCATGATGGGCTCGTTGAAGGTAATGACCGAGCACTGGTCGTACATATCGTACTCGTCCACGCACTCCTTCACGGCCTTGACGATAGCGGTCTTGCCGGACTTGATCTCAATGAAGAGCTGGCAATCCTTGTCCTTGAAGGCCTCCAGATATTCCGTCAGGGTGGGCACGCGGCACTCCTTGTACTTCTTGTTGTTCTCGTAGCCCTTGTTGACGTACAGCTCCTTGAGCTGGGCAAGGGTGGAGGCCTCCACGTTCAGATCCTTGTTGCAGGTGCGTCCCGTGGTGCCGTCGTGCATGACTACGACTTCGTTGTCCTTGGTGAGGTACACGTCCAGCTCGATGACGTTGGCGCCCTGCTCAAAGGCGAAGAGGGAGCCCTCAACGGTGTTCTCGGGGGCGTTGGCGGGGATACCGCGGTGACCGATGTTCAGGGGAACGCGGGTCAGGGTATTCTGGGGGAGCTTATTGCAGGCAATATCCAGGAGGGCGTCGGTGGCATCGGATACCACGCCGATGGCGCCGGACAGGACAGCGCCGTACTGCTCGGCCTCGTCGGGGGTGTCGGAGGTCTTGGCCCAGACGTTGATCTGGCGGTTGTAGAGGTACTGCACGTCGGCGTTGCGGCAGAGGGCGGTGGGAAGGATGGCTACGGTACCGTTGTTGGTTTTCATGGAACGGCGGATATCCAGACACTGCTCCTCGGAGAGGTCTGCCACGTCCTTGTAGGTATCGATGTAGTCGATGACACCCGATACCTGAGGCAGGGTGGTGCGTGCGTCCTTGATGACGGCGGGATCGGCGGAGACAAGGAAGCAATCGTAGAAGCGGATATCCTTGAGGTACTTGATGACCGCGTCGGCGGTGGCCTTGTCGGCTACGCGGAAGGCGGGGATGATCTTGTAGTCGTGAGCCACGAGCACGTCGGCCACGGCGGTGAAGGCCTTACCCTCAGCATCCAGCACCTCCAGCTTGCTGTTGACGGTGTAAATAGCGGTGGCGGGGAGAGCCTTGGCGGCGATCATGGCATCCATCTCTGCCTTGGAATTGATCTCACGGATCATGGAGATATCGCCCACGATGTTGGTCTGAGGCTGGGCGACGGTAATGTTGGTCTTGGGCTTGTCGGCGGGATCCAACACGGTAACACCGTCGGCGCGGGCGTTGTTGGCGACCTCCTCGGCGGTCAGGGCGCGGTTATAAAAACGGATGGAGCGGTAGACCGTGGAGAACTTCTTGGCGGCCTGGGCGTGGCCGATGAACAGGTCGTTTGCGCCCATAGTCGTGTCACAGGACACCTTGGCGACGATGGTACCGTCCACGTAGAGCATGACGGAGCCACCCACCTGGTAGGTGATGGAGATCACGCCGTTATCGATGAGAGACAGGCCGTCGCCCACTTTGGGACGGGATTCACCGGGCTTGGCGGCCCACTTGAACTCCAGATTGTCGTTGGCATTGCGGCGGAACAGGGCAAAATTGTCGTTGGAGGAATTCATGAAGGTATTGAAGTCACTGCCGATTGAGGTGAAATCTCCAAAGGCGATCTCCACGGTAAAGGCCTGACCGTTGACCAGATCCACGATGGCCTGGGGGAAGTGGTGCTGTGCTCCTTCAGCGGCAAGTCCGGCATCGGTAAAGTAGTTCTTGTTGTTTTTGTTGATGGGCAGATCGTTGTCGCCTACGGAGTCTTCCCACACGGTGGCGTCGGGGGAATTCCCTGCGCCGTTGTAGAGGGAAACCAGACCGTCTGTGACGTAGGTAGGCTTCTCTGCGTCGGTCTCTTCAGCGGCGGAGGTGACGATACAGGAGAGCAGAGTTGTGGCCAGCATGAGGACGGCCAGCAGGGCGGATAAGACTCGCTTGGTTTTCATGGTACATTCCTTTCTGTGGAGTGATGTTTTTATTATAACAAAAAAAGGAACAAAAGTCAAGTTTTTTCCGTTGTCAGACCGGAACAAGGTAAGAAAGCGGCGATTTGGTGATCGCCGCTGAAAGGTTACGGATGGGTGTGGAAGGAATGGTGCCCCATACCTACGACCTCTACCCTACCGGATGGCAGATACACCGTGGCCGTTGTATTGGCGGGGACGGTTACGGTGAGGTCGAGCCCTTCCTCGGTGCTGCGGAAGGAAACACCGATGCCGCCGCGGACGGTGGGGACGGTGCCCGAGGCCTCTCCTATTCCGTCGGGGCAGACCTTTACGTCAAAGGTTTCATAGGCGGGGGAGGTGGGGGTCACGCCCAGAATGCCCGATGCGATCATGTGGGCGGGGGCGGCACCCCAGGGGTGAGACAGGGTCATGTTGGGCTTGTTTTTCTCGTTCCAGGCCTCGGAAGTGATGGTAGCGCCCAGCCCGTACATCATGTACGCCCAGGTGCGCGCTCCCTCGGAGGCGTCGGTGTTCAAGAGGAGACGGTTGGCAACAGAGCCGTGACCCGTGCGGTACAGGCCTTCCAGGAGGAAGAACGCGCCGTAGACACTCATGCGGATCTCGCCGTCGGCGGCCAGAGCCTCTGCCATGCGGTCGGCCATGTCCTGCCCGTCGTAGATCCCGCAATCCAAGGCGAACGCGGTGGCGTGCTGGGATGCGTGGTCGGAGGGGATGCCGTCCTCCCGGAGACCGTCCATGAAGAGACCGTCGGTGGGATCGTAGAGCCGCCCGATCATGGTCTTGCGGAGGGCCTCGGCGCGGCGGTTAAACTCCAGCGCATCGGCGTTCTTGCCCAGCACGGCGGCGATGGCGGCCATGTCGGCGTAGGCGCGGGCGTTGAGGGCGTTGAAGACGGTGTTATAGGGCACCGTCATTTCGTAGCCGTCCCGTTCGGAGGGGGGCCAGTCCACCAGCACGGCGTTGGTGGTGGATTGACCGATTACAGGGGAGCGGATGAGCCCCGTGTGGTCCAAATAATCGGTAAAGAGGTTAGCCTTCAGGGTATCGTACCACTGGCGAAGCAGGGAATCGTCCCCTGTGGCCATGTAGTCGGCGCGGGCGGCGAAGATGATCATGAGTAGGTAGTCGGCAGGCCAGGTGCGGTGACCCAGGAGGTATTCGGTGGTCAGCCGCGCAGGCGCAAAGCTGTCCTCCACGGCGTAGGCCGCCAGCATATTGATGAGGAGATCCCCCTCGTAGGCTCCTCGCTCGCGGGATTGGGAGTCTACGTAGATGTCTTGGGAGGTGACCTTGACGGAGTGCTTGACCAGACGGTGGAGGTCATTTAACAGAGTGTTGTCCGACGTGAAGGAGGATGCGGATTCATCGAAGGGCTTGCGAAGCTCCAGCCCCCATACGCCATCAGGGCACAGGCCTGAGGGCAGTTCCTGCGAGGCGGGGGTGATCTGCACGTAGCGGAAGGCCATCATGCCGAGGGTCTCAAGGGTCTGCTTGCCCTCCTTCAGCGTCCAGGTTTCCACGTAGCGGTTGCCCGTGTTCATGGGGCATTTGACGGCTCCGGCGGAGGTGCGCTGTTCACCGTAAGTCAGCGTGATTATACATTCATGGGGAGAATTCACCGCCATGCGAAGCCCGCCGATGATCTCGCGCCCTACGTCTATCAACAGAGATCCGTCGGAAAGGGGTGTCATAGATGCGGCAGGCGTCGGATAGCGACGCACGGGCTCTGTTTCCTCGGAGAGCAGATGCAGTCCGCCCATCAGAGCGCCTACCGAGACGGCGGGATGCCAGCGGCAGCCGCTGTGGTCTTGGATGGTATCAAAACCCGCCTCGGCAAAGCCGAAGGGGAAGGTGGGAGCGTGGATGTTGCAGGCGTGGGCGGTGAAGTAGTGGGTGCCCACGGAATTGTCCTTGCGGTACACGCCGTCACCGCAGAGGGCTTGCCAGCCGTCTGCCCTCTCCGTAGAGAACAACACCCAGGGCTCACCGTCTTTTCCGTAAGCGACTGCCTTGCAGAAGAATCCCCTGTCGGCCAAGGCGTAACAGTTGGCGGCGATGCAGTTGTCTCCCGCACGGAGCAGGGAAGTGACGTCGTAGGTTTGGGAATAAATCACGTTTGCGCCGTCGGGGGTCTTGCCCAAGCGGAATGCGCCTACACCCACCTCTGTGCCGTTTACGTAGAGATTGTAGGCGTACTGACGGGCGGGCTCGGGACCTACGGCGGCGGCTGTGATCAGCACGCGGTCATACTCTTCGGTGAGCGAGAACTCCCGCCGCAGGAGGGCGAAATCTCCCTCGTCAGCCCAGATGCCGTTTGCGGGAGCGGGCTCAGAGGCGACCGTGAAGCCTATAGGCGCTGAAAACGCGCTCTCGCTGCCTTGACTGTCCCGAATCGCCACACGGGCGTAGTACAGAGTCTCGCTCTCCAAAGCCTCGGCCAAACCCGCGGGGCGCACCGAGGAGGAGGCGGAGGAGGTTATCCAACCGGAGTCGTAGGCATAGACGTCCGCCTCACAATTTTCTTTGCCCTTGGCCACGACAATGCGGTAGGCGGTCTGGCAGAGGACGGTTGAGACCCAGGAAAGAGCCAGACGGCTCCGACGGATGCCGAAGGGGGCAGGGAGCAGATTGATGCGGAGCTTTTCGGGGGCGTAAATGGGTTTCATGGAGGGGCTCCTTTCCGTTTGGTTTCGTATGGATACCAATAGAATAACACATCGGGTGTATTTTGTCAATCATTTTTTCTCGCTCCATATTTTTCCTGCGATTCTTTTGAAAAATCCCTGAAATTCCCTTGACTTCCCACTACATATTTGATATAATATAACAGATAATACTCTATATAGTGTTTGGAGGTGAGATCATGGAGAAAAAGACCCGCTCGTTATCCGTTCGCCGCGCTCTGTCCGGAGCTTTGGCGGCGCTGTCTTTGTGTACCTGCATGATCGCGCCTATGACGGGATGCGCCAAGACCATCACCTACACCCTGGAGGCGGGGAGCGATCTCCCCAGCCCCTACCGTTTGGTGGGCGCCGACGGTGCCGCCTACGTAGCGGGCTTTGACGAGAGCTGTGTCAACCGTCCCGGCAAGTACACCATCCCCATGACCGACGGGGAGGGGAAAAAGTACAACCTCAAGCTTACCGTCCGTGACCGCAAGGCCCCCGTGGTGACCGCGAGACACGTCTACTACGCCAAGGGCGTGGGCGTGCCGAATGCCTTGGATTTCATCAATACTATCGAGGAGGCCGACGAGTACAAGGCCTACTTCGAGTGTGATCTTCCCGATATGGATCAGATCGGGGACTATGATATTACCTTCCGCGTGGAGGACGCCAGCGGAAACCGAACCAAAGAACTGCATTCCATCCTGACCGTCATTGAAGACTACGAAGCACCCATCTTTACCGTGGTGCCCGAGCTGTCTGCCTTTGTGGGGGAGGCCATCGCCTACCGCAAGGGGCTGGTGGTTGAAGATAACTGCGGCGGTGAGGTGGACGTGCAGGTGGATTCCTCTGCCGTTGACCCCAACACCCCCGGGGACTACACCGTGAGCTTTACCGCCACCGACGCTTCGGGCAATACCTCCTGGGCGACCACCAACATCCACATTTACGAGAATCAGGTGACCGAGGAACAGCTCAACGAGCAGATCGACGCGGTTATTGCCCAGATCATCACCCCCGACATGGATAAGGAAGCCCAGCTTCGCGCCGTGTACCGCTATGTTTACGACCATATCGCCTACACCTCGGATTCGGATAAATCCGACTGGATACGCGCCGCCTACGACGGCCTGTTCATGACGGGCTCGGGCGACTGCTTCAACTATTTCGCCGCGGCCATCGCTTTCTGCCGCCGTCTCGGTATCGATTACCGCGAGATCGAGCGTACCCCCGGCGCCGCCGAGGGAACCCACTTCTGGATCATGGTCAACATCGGTGATGACGAGAAGCCCCGCTGGTATCACTTCGACTGCACCCACCTCCGCGCCTCCTATTCCCACAGCGGATGCCTCCTGACCGACCAGCAGATCAAGGCCTTCAACCGCTTCCGCGCAGGGTTCTACGCCTACGATTCGTCGAAGTATCCCGCGACGGACAAGACCATCATCACCCGTACCCCCGATCTGGAAAAATACTACTGATACGAGGTCACGCTTATGACGACCATTCCGCGTTATACCGACCGTCAGCTTCGCTCCGCGGGTCTGACCGTCATCACCGCCCACTCGGGCTGTGAGGGCACGCCCCCCAACAGCCGCGAGCATATTCTGGCTGCCATTGCCTCGGGAGCCGAGATGATGGAGGTGGATATCCGCGAGAAGGACGGCCTTCTGTACCTTTCCCACGATGAGGGGGAAGACCCCCGCGCGTGCGTGTCCTTCGACGAGTTTTTGGACATGATCACTCCAACCCCCGCCCTGCGGGTCAACTGCGACGTCAAGACCGACGGCCTGATTGAGAAGGTTATGGGGATGGCAAACGCGAGAGGGCAAGGCTGGCGCATCCTCTTTACGGGTCAGTGCAACCACAGAGGAGATCTCATCGCCTCTTTGGGGGCCGATCTGTGGATCAGTATGTGGCCCTCGGCCGACAACGAGGCCGCCGTCCGCGCTACCGCCGATGCCTATGCAACCGCCGCCGACCCCATCCTCAACGTCCATCTTTCCATGATCTCCAAAGAGAATTACGCCTACCTCCGTGAGCGGGGCATGAACTTCTCCGCATGGACGGTGGACGACGAGACCACCCTCCGCGCCCTCTTGGACATGGGCATCACCAACATCACTACCCGCAAGCCCGTGCTTGCCCTCCGTCTGCGGGATGAGATCCAAGGCACCCCCGCCTCCCGCGGTCTGCTCCCTTTGGCGCAGATGGAAGCCCTCATACGCTCCGCAGGCGCCATCATGCGCTCTGTCCCCGACGAGGTGCGCAACAACCCCGAATGCAAAGAGGGAAGCGCTAACTTTGTCACCGCCTACGACGTGAAGGTGCAGGAATTCCTCAAGGAGGGGCTGACACGCCTGTTTCCGACGGCGGCATTCTTCGCCGAGGAAGACGGGGAATCCAGTCGCGCCATCGGAAGCGGATACACCTTCATCATCGACCCCATTGACGGCACCACCAACTTCATGTGCGGCTATAACACCTCCGCCGTGTCGGTGGGACTGCTCCTGGACGGTCAACCCATCTTCGGAGGCATCTATGACCCCTACCGCGACGAGTATTTCTCGGCGGTGGCAGGGCAGGGAGCCACCTGCAACGGTGATCCCATTCGAGTGTCCGAGCGTCCTGTGACCCGCGGTATCGCGGCCATCGGCTCCGCTCCATACCGTAAGGATACGCTGGCGGAGACCATGATCGCTATGACAACCGATCTGTTCCATACTTTCGCGGATTTTCGCCGTTCCGGCTCTGCCGCTCTGGATATCTGTCACGTGGCGAGTGGGCGCTTGGATGCTTTTTGTGAGCCGATTCTCTCCCCCTGGGACTACGCCGCAGGCTCGGTCATTCTGGCTGAGGCGGGGGGCATCGCCACCAATTTCGCGGGAAAACCGTTGAACCTTTCTGCACCGTCCTCCTGCGTGTTCGGCAGTACGATTGCCCATGGCGTGGCGTTGGAGGTCTGTGGGAAGTATGCGTCGGTTACTGAGCAAATCCGCTGAATCCAATATAGAGGAGCCCATTATGCTTACCAACATTCTGCAATATCTGGAAGCTACCGTTCCCCAAGTTCCCGATAAATTAGCCTTTTCCACGGGCACCGAGGGCTTGACCTTCTCCGAGCTTCACACCCATGCCCGCACCGTGGGCGCACAGCTTCTCCGCAGAGGCTACAACGCCGAGCCCGTGGCTGTGCTGATGGACAAGCATCCCCATACCATTGCTACCTTCTTCGGCGCTCTCTACGCGGGGTGCTTCTACGCCGCGCTGGACGGGGATATGCCCCCCGCCCGCATGGGATTGATTCTGGACACCTTGAAGCCCCGCCTGCTCATTTGCGATAAAAAGAATGCCAAGACCGCCCAAAAGCTGTTGGACGAGGGGATTTTTACCGGTGAAGTGCTGGCTTGGGACGATATCTGTTACGCGGAGGGGCGGGCGCTGATCCCC
>JAZRIF010000176.1:0-2397 GCA_045645165.1 Eubacteriales bacterium | reverse complement strand
CGAAAGAGCCGCGCGGATCAGGTGGTGGGTTTCTCAAGGGAGGCACCGTGGGTGACTCCCTTGAGGGGCGTTCTTTTGGTACTTTTCTTTCGCCACGGAAAGAAAAGTACATAACCATATCTCACCGATAAACTGCAATTTGAAGCACTCATCCCTCTTCAAAAAGCAGAGCATCGCCCGAGGGCGATGCTCTGTTTCATTCGATTCGATTTACCGCAGGATGCAGAAGCTATCCTCGCCCAGGGTCAGCACGCCGTTTGCATAGGTGGCTTCACCGCAAGCGTAGACGATCTCTCCGTCCGCTTGAACGGGAACAGTCACGGTGCCCTCGCCGCGATGGACAACGATCGTGACAATGTCGCTTCCGTCGGTGGCGGCTCGCTGATAGGCGATGTGGCTATCGCCGTGGCTGACAATGCGGAAGTCGCCGCCGTGGAAGGCGGGGGACTTACGAAGCTCGCCGAGGGCGCGGTAATGAGCCAGCAGGTCGGCGCGGGTGGGGTCGCTGAGGTCATGCCAGGGGAAGGGGAAACGGCAGTAGGGATCCTGGAAGCCCTCCATGCCCACCTCGTCGCCGAAGTAGCCCGAGGGGATGCCGAAGACGGTGAACTGCAGAGTAGAGGCCAGCTTGAGGAGGCGGGCGGCCTTCTCTCTCTTTTCGGGGGAGAGGCGGGAGGTAGCCAGCACCTCGTTGGGGCGGTCGAAATCGGCGTAGTCGGAGCCCAGAACGGTAAGAATGCGCTCGGTGTCGTGGGTGCCGATGAGGTTCATGAGGGCATCCGACACGGAGCGGGGGTAGGAGGCGTAGAGTTCGGTGAGAGTGTGGTAGAGCACGTCGGCGTCGCCGTCGCGGATGAAGGCCAGAATGCCCGAGCGGACGGGGTAGTTCATGACGCTGTCCAACTGTTTTCCCTGGAGGTAGCGGCGGCGGTTGCCGTAGGCCACCTTATCGGCGGCGTTCTCCCAGACCTCGCCGATGATCACAGCTTCTCCGTCAGCGCGGTCAGCCGAAGCCCCCTTGACGGACACCCGCAACTCATCCAAAAACTCATTGCAAAGCTCGTCGGCCACGACCAGACGCCAGCCTCCGATGCCTTTTTTCACGTAGTGGGCGCAGACGCCGTTCTTGCCCGTGAAGTAGTGACGGCATTCCTTGGTGCTGTGGTTGAGCTTGGGCAGAATGGGAATGCCCCACCAGGACTCGTACTCGCCGGGGAACTTGCGGAAGCAGAACCATTTATGGTAGGGGGAGTCCTCGTTCTGCACCGCTCCCACGGTGGGGTAGAGGTCGTAGCGGTTGAAGTAGCGGCTGTCGTCGCCGGTGTGGTTGAACACGCCGTCGAGGATGATCTTCATGCCGTATTCGTTGGCCTTTTGGATGAGGTTGTCCAGGGCGGGCTCGCCGCCAAATCCCCCGTCCACGGTCATATAGTCCCCCGTGTCGTACTTATGGTTGGAGTAGGCCTCAAAAATGGGACTGAGGTAGATGACCTTGACCCCCAGGGAGGCGAGGTAGTCCAGCTTTTCGGCCACGCCCCAGAGGTTACCGCCGAAATGGATATGGTTGGTGAGGTGGGCGCCGGGGTAGGCGGGATACTGGGGGATACCGTTCTCCCAGTCGGGGTTGATCTCGGGGGCGCGCTTGCCCGTGCGGCGGTGGGTCTCCCCTTCCCCTCTATAGAAACGATCCACGAAGACGTGGTACATGACGCCGTCGCCAAACCAAGCGGGGGTGGTGTAGTCGGCTTCATAGACCAGCATACGGAAGGCACAGCCGCCGTAGGAGGTCAGCTCGAAATCCACGTTATTGATGCTGTCGGAGAACAAAGTCTCGGCGCGGCGGACAAAGAGCAGGCGGTAGTAGAACAGTCCCGAGGGTGCGTCTCCGCAGAGCGCGGCGGTATCTACGGTCAACTCGTAGGTGTCGGTGAGGGTGGTGATATCCTCGGAAACAAACTCAAAGGGGGTATCCTGCTCGGCCTCCCCGTCTCGGTTCAGGCGCAACACCACGGCCGATGCGCCCAGGGTGCGGGGGCAGGTGACCACCAAACGGAGCGTTTCCCCCTTGGGGAATGCGCCGAGGTGGGTGACGTCGCGGTTGTCGGCGGTATGTTTTTGGAAGGTGACCGAAATGGGGGTGTCAATGGGATATCTGGGTAGCATATCGAAAGATCCTTTCGGAATTGTTGGATAAATTTGGGTTTGTCGGGGAGCGGGAGAGCGGCCTCCGGCGGCTTAAACCCTTTTTGAAAAAAGGGTTTAAGAATCCCAAAAACTTTCAAAAAGTATTGACAAATATATCTTTTTTAAAAGTTCTTGAAGGGTGTCCAGAGGGAAACTTCGCAATGTTTGCTGAAAGCAAACTTGCACCGAGCGAAGCGAGGAGGCTTTCAAGAA
>JAZRIF010000175.1:0-29227 GCA_045645165.1 Eubacteriales bacterium | reverse complement strand
TGACGGTATTCTCGTCACAGCCCACGGCCTTGGAGGAGCCGTAGGAGCCCACGATCTTACCGATGGAGCGGAACAGAATGTACACCACGCCGATCAGGATGAAGATGGGCTGCTTGAACACCGACAGGTCCAGCTCTGCGCCGCTGATGACGAAGAACAGAATGAACAGGGGCTTGGTCCACTTCTCGGTTCTCTCCATCATCTCCTGGGAGGTCTTACAGAGGTTGCAGAAGATGGTGCCCAGCATCATGCAGGTAAGCAGGGGGGAGAAGGCCAGGTGGATACCGCCCACCTCAAAGGACAGCATAGCCAGGGCTACGGTCAGGAACACGAAGGTGATCATGAGGGTGAGACGGTTGCTGTGGGAGTGGAAGTGACGCTCGATCCCGGAGAGGATGGCGCCCAGGATAGCACCCAGCACCAGGGAGAGAACGATCTCCAGCAGGGGCTCCACCAGAATGGAGATCACGCTGAGGCGACCGCCGTGGAGCGCCTTGGCCACGCCCATGGACACAGCGAAGAGGATCAGACCCACAGCGTCATCCAAAGCGACGATGGGCAGAAGCAGATCGGTCAGAGGGCCCTTGGCCTTGTACTGGCGAACCACCATGAGGGTGGCGGCAGGTGCGGTGGCCGAAGCGATCGCGCCCAGGATGATGCAGGCGGGCAGCGGCAGGTAGTCCACGCCGGTGGTAGCGATGAGCAGGAAATGGATCCCGATGAGGGCCACGTCCACGATCACGGTAGCCATCACCGCCTGGACGATACCAATGACGGTAGCCTTTTTACCCGTATGCTTGAGGTCCTTCAGACGGAACTCATTACCGATATCGAAGGCGATAAAGCCCAGCGCGATATCCGAAATGATGGTAAAGGAACCGACGGGGGCAACGCCGTCGTTAAAGCCGAAGCTAAATCCGCCGATTACGAAACGGCCGATGCAGTATGTACCGACCAGAACGCCCGCAATAAGGTAGGACGTTACGTCGGGAAGCTTGAGCCGCTTCAGCACACGGGTCATCATGAGTCCCGCGAACATGCACATGGCAATGCTGAGCAGAATTTGAATGGTTGTCATATAATCTCCTTCCCTGCACACGGCGGGATACGAAAAATTTTGCCGCGTTGTTACGGTTTTCGGAAGATTTCCTGAACCGTATTTGAACAGAAATAAGCATGGAGAATTATAGCAGAAACCCACCCCAAAGTCAATGAATAAAACGACGAATATTCACGAACTTGGAGTGGGTATCATGGATAGTTTGACAACAGAACAGAGAACGGTCAGAGAATTGCCTTCAGCGCAGGCAGAATCATCTCGGCGTAGAGCCTATGCCCCGTTCCGTTGGGGTGCCACGGGTCGGCGAAAAAGTAAGGCGCGCGCTCATTTTCGGGCATAGCGGCCAGCAGAGCATTCATGCGAGCATTGCAATCCTCCAGAACAACGCCGTTCTCCCGCGCCACATCCCGCATGGCGTTGACGTAGGCATCGTATTCGATCCCCTTGTCGTTGATCTGGTTTCCACCAATGGGCGTCACGGTGTGCCACAGAATCCGAGGGGTAAGCCCTCTTTGCGCGTTCAGCATACGAAGAAGATCCACCGCATACGCCTCGGGAGTAGGCGATTGCAGCCAGTCGTTGATGGTGTTTCCCTCAAACAGAATCGCGTGGGGCGCAAGGGGAGAGATATAGCGCTCCATATACTGATCCACATATGTCCCCACGGGGCAAGAGCCGATGCCGCAGTTGACCACGGCGTACGCACCGCGGTACAGTTCTACCCGTTGAACCAGCACCCGTTCCCCGCCCACGCAGGTCACGGTCAACCCCTCCGCCTCGCCGTCGTTAGGCATCCGCAGATGGGTCACATACACCCGCGAGCTGAATGCCCCCGTATCGCAGGGAACCGAAAAGGTGACGAACCCTTCCCCTTCCGTCGCGGCAATCGCCGCCTCGGCGGCCTCCCCCTCAGCGCAGAAGAACACCCGCGCCAGAGTAAAACGCCCCGCCAGAACAAGCGGCTTCCCTGCTCCCACGGGAAGTCCGCCGTCCCACTCGTATTCCAGGCAGGATGAACCCGTCTCGCGGTTGACGGTTTCCCGCAGCAGATTCACGTAGGACGGATAGCCAAATGGCACGGCGCGCAGATCCCCGCAACAAACGGGCGGCACAAAGTTTCGTTCTGCTCCGACACCCTCACCCCAGGTATGGGAATCCCCGATCACGGCGATGGTCTTCATGGAAAAACCTCCTTGTATCGAAATACATCGAAATAAAACCCCCGTTTTGACGGGGGCCACAATTCAAGCACGTGTGGCTACAAGTAAAGACACAACCACAAATTCTATTATAACACATATCAAAACGAATTGCAAGCGTTTTTCATCATTTTGCTGTTTTTCTACTCAATGAACAAAAATATTTTGTAAACTTTGTGCATTCCGAATATTGCAATTTGGGAAAAAGTATGCTATACTATAGTCACATCAAGGAGGTACAGTCCAATGGCAAAGTAAAACAACCGACTTTGACGAAGCAGAACAAGCAGAACACAACGGGATCCGAACAAGGAATAGTAGGAGAAAATAGAGTCGGATCCAAGCGATGAAAGCCAATGTGTTGTTACCATGAAAACACGTCAAAGTCACTCACCACTCGCCTTTTGTAAGCCAGCCGGCTCCCGGGAGAAAACAAACGGTATTCTTGTTAAAGAAAATATGTAATAGATCGTGTTTCAAGCCACGGCATGGGAAAGCAAGAGGTAGATTAAGAATAGGAGGATAGCCAAAAATGATGTTAGATACTAAGATCGAACAGAAATGACCCTTGGTCACGACTTACAACCGTGGTCAAGGGTCATTTCTCTTTTTATGTGCTTCCCTCTCCAGCCGATAAAAAAGCAGAATCCCCCGCAGAGCAGGGGATTTTTTCTATGCTTGGAATCAATCTTCCTTTTTACGCAGAACTGCTACGCCCATCAAAAGCATCAGGATCGCGCTTCCCGTCACGGTTCCGGCACATCCGTATTTCTTCATAACGTCCTGCAGAGCCCGATCATCCTCGGCTACCGTTGTTTCCTCCGGGGATACTTTTTCGGTATCCTCTACTGCAGGCGTCACGACGTCCACGGGATAATCATACGTAGGAGCCGTTTCTACATCCGGCTCCGGCTCCGTGGACGGTTCTGTAATAACCGGAAGTCCTCCACAAACGGGAGCTACATACTCATTGGCATAGACGTACGCCTCCTCCACGGAACGGAACATACCCGCAAAGCAGATATCAAACTCGTGATTCCCGGAATCAGGCAAATACCAATCCAATCGGATCATATGAATGCGCCCCTGCCACAAATTGGTCAGGTCAATGGGAACGAATACGTACTCCCCGTTGGCGCCATAGAACTCACCGTCATAAATGGAAAAAGGCACCGTACAATTGCTCTGCGCACTCTGAACATCACCGGCCGCGTACCACAGCGTACCGCTATCGACCCAAATATTGCGGAACATAATGCCGAACACGGGGAAATCCTCGGCCAGATAGTATTGACTTTGTTTGGGCGAAAAGATCATAAATGCACGGGGATCCGTCGCCGTCGCCGAAATTCTCCACGTGCGGTCACCCAAAACGGATATATCACAGTTATACCCGTTTACATTCGCGTTCACCTCGGGCTTCCACAGAATGGCGGGCTGATTCGGAGGAATAATCCCGTCGGATGGGATTATCGGATATTGACACCCCTCATCGGGATACTTGGAATCATCCCCAACAGGCACCGTTGCATTCGCCTCACAGGTACCGTACTTGAGTATGGTCAACGCGGCGGTGCCGTCCTTCACGGAGGTCTGCATATTGATGCCTACGTAAAAATCTCCGTTGGGATCCAGCTTCTCCAGAAGGGCGGTGGTTTCTTCCCCGCCGGGTACAATCTGCCCGTTAAGCTTCATCTCATAAGCAGAGCCGTCCCAAGTGATCTCCAGAGTGTAGATTTCTCTTCCCTGCTCGTCCACGGGAACAGAAAGCTCGTGAGACCCGGCGAGCATGAACGTGCCCTGAAAATTTTGGGTCGCGGGATCGGTCAAAAAAAGCTCGTTCTTGCAGCCACCGTCGCCTTTTCCGCGGATCAAGGCCATCCAACCGCCACCGTAATGGGTAGAGCCGGGACAGACCTTTTCTTGGGTGTTTAATGTCAGGGCAATCCATTCGTCAGCATCTCTGCCGCCATCGTAGCTGAAATCGTCCACACGGAACTGTAGGTAGATCCCCTCCTTAACGGCCTGCGCTTCCTTAGTAACCACCGTCATGGCAGGCGTCCATCCCGTATATTCAGCGGGAATGACAGAAAATCCTTCGTCAGTGTAGTGATACCCCGCCTCGGGACGATATATATACGTGCTGTCGGGATCGAAGGGTTCATTCGGATCATCGTATTCATTGGCAAAGCGGTAAGTCGTCCAATCTCCCTCCACCTCGATAGCGGAGGCTGTCAGAGCAGTCGGAACGATGGCCACCAGCAGCGCGGCGCACAGGAACAACAGCAGGAATCGTTTTTTCATAGAGCAGTCTCCTTTCAAAGAATCGTAGTCATGGGGATACAGTATCATTATACCATATTTCCTTGCCCTATGCAATCGTCACTTCACCAAAAAACGTCCCATGAAATTGTGCAAAACAGAAAATCCCCCTCCGTCAAAGCGGAGGGGGATCGTATCCGATTCTATATCAGATGTCTGACAAAAATCAGTCCTTCTTCTTCAGAACCACAACGGCAGCAGCAGCCAGAACGGCAGCAGCGCTCATACCGATAACGGAAGCGCAACCAGCCTCAGCAGTAGCAGCAGTGGTCTCCTCAGCGCCGGTACCAACAGCGTTGGTGTCAGCAGCGTTGGTGTCAACCTCAGCGGGCTCGGTCTCGGGAGCCTCGGTCTTAGGAGCAGCGGTGGTCTCGGGAGCCTCGGTCCAGTCCTCAGCCAGAACGCCGGTGGACTTCAGGTAGCTCTCACCGTAAGCCTTACCTTCGTCGTAAGAGCGGAACATACCTGCGAAGCAAATATCGAACTCACGGTTCTCGGGATCGGACATAGCCAAATCCATACGGATGGTGTTGATCTTACCTTCCCACAGACCTTCCAGATCCACGAGCATGTAGAAGTACTCAGTGCCCTCGGCATCCTCGTACATCTCACCGTCGTAGATGGAGAAGGGCAGAGTGCAGTCGTTCTGAGCACTCAGAACCTCACCGGCTGCGTACCACAGGGTACCGCCGTCTACCCAGATGTCACGGACCATGATACCGAACACGGGGAAGTCTACGGCATCGTAAGCCCACTTTCTCTTGGGAGTCCAGTTGAAGAACACAGCGGTCTCAGTACCGGAAACGCGCCAGGTATTGTCACCCAGAACGGTGAAGGTGCAGTTGTTACCGTTCTTGATCTTGTAGGTATCGGGGTTCCACAGGATAGCGGGCATGTTGGGCTCGATGGTGTTGGGATCAGCAATGGTGACTTCCTCAAAGCCGTTCTCCTCGGGCTCCTTCTCGTCGGAACCGACAGGGGTAGTAGCATCAGCCTCGGAGGTACCGTACTTCAGGACGGTCAGAGCGGCATTGCCGTTCTGAACGTTAGCCATCAGGGTAACACCAACGAAGAACTCACCGTTGGCATCCAGCTTATCCAGGAGAGCGGTGGTCTGAGGACCGGCAGGCTGAACCACGCCGTTGACCTTGATCTCGTACTCAGAACCGTTGTGGGTCACTTCCAGGGTGTAGATCTCACGACCCTGGTCGTCCATGGGAGCCTCACCGGAAACGGTGCCGACATTGGTGAAGGTACCGCCGAAGTCCTCGGTCTTGGGATCGGTCAGGTGGGGCAGGATGGTGCAGGCGCCGTTACCGTTACCACGGATCAGGGTCAGCCAGCCGCCGCCGTATGCGGTGGAACCGGGAGCGACCTTACCGGTGACGGTGTCGTCGTGCTCGACCTTACCGGTGTTCAGAGTCAGGCAGATCCACTGGTCAGCACCGGTGCCGCCGTCGTAGGCGTAATCATCAATACGGAACTGGAGGTAGATACCGTCCTTGATGCTCTGCTTCTCGGTGGTGGAAACAGTCATGAAGGGAGAGGTGCCGGTGTAGTCGGCAGGGACAACGGAAAAGCCCTCGGAGGTGTAGGTGTAGCCGGCCTCAGGCTTGTAGATGGGGGGATCCTCACCCTCTTCGGTGGTCTCATCGGGATCGTCGTAGTCGCCGGCAGAGCGGTAGGTGGTCCACATACCCTTAACCTCAGCAGCACCGGTAGTCAGCACGACCACGGGAATCATGGTCAGCAGCATAACGGCACAAACGATCAGAGCAATGATGCGCTTGGTGTTCATAAGAATTTCTCCTTTCAAAATTACTGCTTACGCAGTATGTGCGGACATTTTGTGTCCGATCGCATACATTATAACACATTTTACACAATTTGTAAATTGGGACATCTCACAATTAAGCGGCTCACTTCTTGTACAAAAGCCACAACAAAATATCTCCCCGCCCAAAAAGGCGGGGAGATAGAGAAAATTAGTCTTTCTTCTTCAGAGCAACAGCCGCAGCGGCAGCAGCCAGAACGGCAACAGCGCTCATACCGATAACGGAAGCGCAACCGCTCTCTGCGGTAGTAGCGGTGGTCTCCTCATTGCCGGTACCAACGGTAGCGTTGGTGTCAGCAGTGTTGGTATCAACAGAAGCGTCGGTGCTAACCTCGGGAGCCTCGGTCTCGGGAGCCTCGGTCTTGGGAGCCTCGGTTACGGGATCCATAGCCAGTCTGTCCATAGCGTACTGCTGAGCCTCCTCAACAGAACGGAACCAACCCATGTAGCAAACGTCCCACTCAGCGATCTCGGGATCGGTGGTGTCGGTTACGGAGAAGAAGGGACGAACGTTGTGGATACGGCCGTTGCTTGCCAGCAGAGCCTCGTCCAGAAGTTCAAGATCCTTCAGGTCAACGACGACCAGAGAGTACTCCTCGTCCTCACCGAAGGTCAGGCAACCGTCGTCGAAGATGGACCAAGAGGTCTTGTAAGTATCGGTGCAGGACATGATGTCACCGGAGCAGAAGTAGATACCGCCGTTGTCACCCCAGAAGTTCTTCAGAACCATGGAGAATACGGGGAAATCACCGATGTTGTAGGTCAGCTCGGACTTGATACCCCACTGCCAGTAGGGAGCGGGACCGGTAGCGGTGATGTGGTAGGAGTTGTCACCCTGAGCAACCAGCTTGAGGTCAACGCCCTCAGGATCCTTCTTGAAGGTGGGCTTGGTAGCATCGAACAGCAGAGCGGGGGTGTTAGCGGGAACGGTGGAGGGATCAACCAGGTCACCGAAGACCAGCATGTTGTCCTCGGGCTCCTCGGAGTCGGAACCGACAGGGGTGATGGCATCCTCAGCGGACTTACCGTACTTCAGAATGGTCAGAGCGGCAGAAGCGTCCTTAACGCCGGAGTGCATGGAGATACCAACGTAGTAGTCGCCGGTCTCGATCCAGGTCTTCAGGCACTCATCGATGGTCTGGTTGGAAACAACGACACCGTTGATCTTCAGCTCGTACTTGGTACCGTCCCAGGTCACAGTGAAATCGTAGATCTCACGACCTTCATCATCCTTTTCGGCGGTGATGGCAGGGGCACCCTGAAGGGGGAAGCTGCCGGGCTTCTCCTCGGTGGTCTGGTAGGTCAGGAAGCTCTGAGCGGCGGCATTGCCATCGCCCGCACCACGGATCAGGGACAGCCAGTTGTTACCGTGCTCCATACCGCCGGGGGTAATACCCTCGCGATCGGACAGGTGGAAGGAGATCCAGTGGTCAGCAGTGCCGTCTTCGCCACCGTAGGGGTAGTCGTCAACGCGGATCTGCATGTAGAAGCCTTCCTTCAGGTTCTGGGCTTCCTTGGTCTGGACTGCGAAAGCAGGGGTGTAGTTGGTCCAGTCGGGAGCGATGGTGGTGAAACCATCGTCGGTGTAGTGGTAGCCGGGATCAGGTCTGATAGCCTCTCCCTCGTCTACCTCGTACTTCTCGGGGTCATGCCACACGTGCCAGTCGCCTTCAACCTCAGCGGCGGAAGCGGTGAATGCCATCACGGGGATCATGGAAACAACCATGATAGCGGCAATGACAAATGCAATCAGCTTTTTCATATCGAAAAAACTCCTTTCTAAATTCTCTGTGCACAAGGCGCAGAGGTGATGCTACCATTATACCACAAAGTTTGCACGATTGCAACAGGCAACTCACCAAAAAAGGGAGGATTTTGTAAACATTTTATTGACTGAATGTTGATTTTTCATAGAAGCAGGGGGCTCAAATGCGAAATGCATCGGAGCCCCCCAAAAAAAGATATTCGATTTTATGTCGATGTCAGACTATGATCAGTCCTTCTTCTTGAGCGCTACACCAGCGGCAGCAGCAACCAGAACGGCCACAGCGCCAAAGCCAACTACGGAAGCGCAACCGCCCTCGGCGGGAGCCTCGGTGGTAGGCTCGGTAGCGGCGGGTTGGGTCACGGGAGTCGTCACGGGAGCCGTTTCGGTCTCGGGCGCGGCTTCAGGTGCAGTCTCGGGCTCCGTTGCGGGCTCGGTCTCGGGCTCGGTGGCGTTAGGGTCGATACCAATGGAAGCGAGGTAACTTTCGCCGTAGGCAACGCCTTCCTCGTAAGAACGGAACATACCCGCAAAGCAAATGTCAAACTCTCCATTTTCGAAATCTTCAATGGCCATATCCATGCGGATGTTATGGATGCGCCCCGTCCAAAGTTCAGTCAGATCAACCAGAATGTAGGCATACTCATTCCCCTCGGCGTCCTCGTAAAGCTCACCATCGAAAATAGAGTAGGCCTGGATACAGTCGTTCTGCGGAGCCATCACCTCGCCTGCGGCGTACCACAGGTTACCGCCGTCGGTCGTGATATTACGGGTCATGATGGCGAAGACGGGGAAATCCTCCGCCGCCCAGGATTGATAGCGTTTGGGGGACCAGAAGAAGTATACAGCGGAATCGGTAGGGGTAACACGCCAGGTGTTGTCGCCCAGAACGGTAAAGGTACAGTTGTTACCGGATCCGATGCTATAGGTTTCGGTGTTCCACAGCAGCGCGGGCATATTGGGCTCAACGGTAGAGGGATCGGCGATCTCGGCAATGTTCATCTCGTTGGGCTCGGGCTCCTTGGAGTCGGAGCCTACGGGAGTGGTAGCATCGGCCTCAGAGGTGCCGTACTTCAGGATGGTCAGAGCGGCCTTACCATCAGCTACCTTGGTGTTCAGGGTAATACCCACGTAGAAGTCGCCGTTGGCATCTACCTTCTCCATCAGGGTAGTGACCTGAGAGCCGCCGGGCAGCACCTTGCCGTTGATCTTCATCTCGTACTCGGAGCCGTTCCAGGTCACCTCAAAGGTGTAGATCTCACGACCCTGGTCATCCGTGGGAACAGTACCGGAAGTACTACCAATATTTTTGAAGGTACCGCCGAAGTCCTCGGTTCTGGGATCGGTCAGGTGGGGGAGGATATTGCAGTTCCCGTTACCGGTACCGCGGATCAGAGACAGCCAGCCGCCACCATTCCAGGTCTGACCGGGGCAGGTCTTATTGCCGGTGGACAGGGACACACAGATCCACTCGTCTGCGCCGGTGCCGCCGTCGTAGGAGAAGTCGTCGATACGGAACTGGACGTAGATACCGTCCTTGGCGCACTGCTTTTCCTTGGTCTGCGCGGTCATGAAGGGGGTCGTATCCTTATAACTGGCGGGGACGATGGTGAATCCCTCGTCGGTGTAGGTGTAGCCGGCCTCGGGCTTGTATACGGGAGGCTCCTCGCCGGGCTCAAGATCTTCGGGATCGTAGTAATCACCGGCGTGGCGGTAGGTGGTCCAGTCGCCTTCTACTTCGGCGGCGGAGGCGGTCAAAGTCATCACGGGGATCATGGTCAGCATCATGACGGCACAAAGAATCAGGGCCAGAATACGCTTAGTGTTCATTATTTTTCTCCTTTTCAGTTCATTGCCGATTAAAATTGCAAAAAAGCCAATCGGCCATCGCTTTTTTGCGCTATGCAAAAGATTTTCCGAAAGCAAAACGACGTTTCCCCCAAACGCTTCGTTTCCCAATCGTAAAATCGCCATGCCAAACAAGTCAATCGATCCAAATCACCGTAGTTATTTGGATCTGCTCTGCGCCAGCATCCAGGGGATCAACTCAGGCTCACGGTAGGCGGGCTCCCAGCTATCGTGTCCCACTCCCTCGTAAATCGTCAGCTTAGCCTTGCCACCGAAAGCATTGACGCGATCAACCATTCGGCGGGAGCTGTCGCAAAATACCGCACCGTCCGCATCTCCGTGAAACGCCCAGATCGGAATATCCCGCAGGCGGAATGCAAAGGTCTCAATGGCTTCGCCGCAAACGGGGATGAGCGCGGCAAATTTTTCCGGATTGTGGGTCGCCCAAAGCCAAGTGCCGATGCCGCCATTGGAAAGTCCTGTCAGATAGATGCGATCGGTATCTACAGGCAGCGTTTGGGTCAAGTTGTCAAGCCAATCGTTGAGAGTTTCGATGTAGGCGAACCACACGTGCTCAGCGGGCACTTGTGGAGCTACTAAAATAAAGGGAAATTCTTTTCCCTCCCGGGCAAAGCGGGTAAACCCGTGTCGAGTCAACAGATTCAAGTCCGTACCGCACTCACCGATGCCGCACAGAAAGATCACCAGCGGGTAGGTCTTTTGGGGATCGTAATCAGCCGGCAAAAACTGCAGGTAGGGCATTTTTCTCCCGGGGTGGGGACTTTGGTAGCATTCGGCGGTCATGGTCATCATGGCTTTTCCTTTCCGTTGTTCGCTGTATTTACCATATATCATGACGTATTATAGCACATTTTCCATGAAATTTCAACAATAAAAACAGGACACGATTTTCAAATCATGTCCGTTTTGTTTAATTTTCTGTATTTCGCCGGAGTCATACCATAGTTTTTCTTGAAATTTTCAATCAAACACGCCGCTGTTACATCGCAGTTGGCACTGATCTCTCCAATCGTTTGGTCAGTCGTTCTCAGCAAAAGCTCCGCAAATTTCACCTTGGTCGCCATCAATTTTTCATGAAACGTAATGCCGTAATAATCCAAGAGAATTCGATTAATGTGCCGCGGGCTCATATGCAATTGACAAGCCAATTCATTGATACTTAAATTCTTACCGTCATATCTGAATACCCGATTGAAATAATCATCAATCATCACATACATATTTTTCCGTTCGGGCTGCTTTGTTGTTTGATCCATTTCACTCTTGGTAATTTCCCTGCCGATTTGAATGAGCAGCAATCCAATCAAATTCTTGCAGCAGCTCTCGTATTCCGCTCTTTTTTCCTTGGCTTCACAAACAATTTTGTATAGTATGTCTCCGAATTCCATATTGGACTGACCTTTATAATAAGTCATATTGGATAATATCGAAAACAGCGAATTCGATTCAGAAACAGGCAAAGCGAAACCTAACGCATAACCGCTGCTGGGTGTAAGTATATGCTCCTCGTGCAACACATTAGGGCTAATCAACATCCATTCCCCGGCAGACAGCGTAATCTCGTCGTGAAAATTCATGGTATATCGGATGGTGCCTTGCGTTACGTAGTGGAGTTCAAAATACGAATGAGTGTGATTAAACGCATAAAATCTGAACGGTTGAAATATCAAATATTTAAATTCTGCTTGTATATCGCATACGTTTACAAAATATTCAGCATAATAGGTGTATGATTTCATAAACAGCTCCTTAAAAAGATTCGCACCACAGGATATCACGTATATTATAGCATATTTCCCTTCCCTTGTAAATTGCTAATTTCCACAGTCCATTTGATCCTCTTTTGTGTATTATACCAAACAAAAGCCCCCCTGCGGCGCAGAGCCGCAGGGGGCAGCGAACAAACGGGATCAGTTCCCATTGGGATCCAACGTCTCGTAGTAGTACACGGGCAGAGCCGACCAGCCGTGGCAGAGAGAACCCGCATCCCCGAAGTCATCTGCGCCGATGATGGTCTCCCAGAATGTAGTGGCGCCGCGGCGGAGCATGTACAGGTAGTCGCGATCCAACTCAGCCAGAATGACGGGCGCGTACTTCTCCTTGTCCACAGCGATCAGTGCATCGAAACGGAAGGCGTTCATGGACAGGGTGTTGGGCACCAGTTCAATTCCAACCTCAGTCTTGCCGTTGGTAGCCATGGCTTGGAGCATCACCGAGGTATCCATGCCCTCTGCCGCACCGCACAGCATGGCAAGGGACTGGGTCAGCACGGTATACCACCCGCGATGAATGGTGTCAAAGGACTCAAACAGCTTGGTCTCGGAGTTGTAGAACACCTTGGCGATGGCGGCGTTCAGCTTCTCCACACGAGTGCGGAGATCAGCGGCATAATCCGTCTTACCCAGCGCATCGCAGATACGCGCAAACGCCTGCATGGCCAGAGAGTAGAAGCAGTTGATGGGGCACTCCAAGCGTCGCTGGGTCTCCGCGAAATGGCCGTTCATGGTAGCCGACCACTCGTAGAAGTTCCAGTAATCGTTCTTCCCGCTGGGAGCCTTTCCGTAGAAGTTCTCGATGACCCCCTCGGGCTGCACCTTCTTGTGGAAGGTATTGATAATGGTATCCAGCTTGTCGAAATACTGCGCGGCCAGGGTGGTATCTCCCGCGTAACGGATGTATTCGTCCATTTGCACGAAGTACATGCAGGAGAACGCAGGAATGGGGAAATCCAGACCTGCGGGATAGCAGAGCATGAGCAGACCGTCGCTCCGCACGCCGTGAGCGATCAGATCCAGAGATGCGCGGGCGGCCTGCGTCTCCCCGAACGCGTAATAGCCGCAGAGCATCTGGTTGCGGGAATCCATGGTGTAGAGGGCCTGCTCACGCCAGGGGCAGTCCTCGTAATGCTCGTGGAGGCACTGCTGAAGCGTATTCTGACACACCTTGTAGATGGTCTCGCGGAGCAAGTTGCCGCTCTTATAATCCTTGTGCTTCAAGGGATACAGCGTCGGCCGCAAGCCTGCGTAATGCACCGTCACCTCGGAGGCGTGAACAAAGAACTGGATGTAGCGGCAGCCGAAACGGCGGAAGGTGTGGAGCCAAGTATTCCGTCCCTCCACACAGTCGATCTCGGCAAAAAATCCTCGGACAGAGGTGCGGCAGACACCGTCGTGGAGATGCTCGCCGTAGCCCACGTCAATGCGGCAGGCCTTGGGGAGCTCCAGATCAATGTCTAAAAATCCTGCGGACTCCTCGCCCAAATCCACGATGAAGAACACGCCGTCGTACTCCTCGGAGTTAGAAACGAACTTCACGGGAGAATTGAATTTCATATCCCCCGACTTCATCATTTCTTGGGGATAGCGAGTGGAGATAGCGGCGTACTGCATATTCACCGAGGCCACAGGCGCGCTCGTGGTGTACTTGAAGCAGCCCGTGCGGCAGACCGTGGCGGTCATGCGGGGCTCCAGGGTCAGCTTTTTATTGGGACGGATGGTAAAGTCGGTGGAAATGGTGGGAACCGCGCGGCTCTTCTCAAAGCCCTCGCAACCATCCTCGATAAAACCGTCGTACTTGCCCAGATCGTAGTGGTAGGTGGGGCCAAGCTGACCCGAAATGAGGTCGCAACGCCCCGAAATGTAGTCGCGGGACAAACGGGAGAGCACCGCCTCGTCGGAGTAGGCGATCACGTTTCCGTCCTCGTCCACGATTTCGTAGATCAGCCCCGCGTCGCCCACCTTATAAGTCTGGGACTCAATGCCATAGTACCACACCACGGTCACCATGCGGTTGTCCCCCGCGCGGAGAGAGTCGGTGATATCCACCTCGTCGTAAATCTTGTAGTTAGGGTAATCGGCGTACTGGCCGAAGGTACAAAGCTTCCCGTTCATCCAGACCGTGTAGTTGGAGTCAGAGGCGATGTGAAGGTAGTAACGCTTCCCCTCCGCAGGGACTTTCACGGTGGCGAGGAAATCGCAGAACTCATCCCGTCCTGCCTCACCCTGCCGCCAGATCCAGGATGCTTTTTCAAAAACATGTACCATTTTCTTCGTTTCCTTTCTGATTCAATTATCCGTTGATGACTTAACTTTTCATTAACTCTTGCTTCCCTGCCATGTATCCATGACCGAAAGAAGCCGATCGATGCCGTTCAGAACCTCCCGCTTGCGACGGCTCCACTGGGGCGCCAGCAAATCCTCCGCCGCGCCGTCTCCCGTGAGTCGCGCTACCACAACCTCGGGTGGCAGCAGTTCCAACGCTTTGACTACGGCGGCAATGTAGGCGTCCTTTTCCATGGGAGTATAGGCTCCTGCCTCGTACATCTCCCCCAGCGCCGTCCCGCGCAGGACGTGAAGCAAATGGATTTTCACTTGATCCGGCCGTAGCCCCGCCACGCGGCGCACCGTCTCCAGCATAGCCGCCTCGTCCTCCCCGGGAAGCCCGAAGATGAGGTGCACGCAGACCAGTGCTCTGGGCGCCCCCTCCCGCAAACGGGTATAGCCATCCAGAAAATCGGCGTAGGTGTGACCGCGGTTGATGAGAGCGGCAGTCGCATCGTGCGCCGTCTGTAACCCTAACTCCACGGTCAATACCGTCTTCTCAGACAGCTCCCGCAGAAGCGCCATCGTATCGGCAGGCAGACAGTCGGCGCGGGTGGCGATGTTCATGCCCACCACCCCGGGATAGGTCAAGACCTCCTCGAACAAGGGGCGCAACACCTCCACGGGCGCGTAAGTGTTCGTCCGCGCCTGAAAGTAGGGGATGCACCGCTCGGTGGGCCATTTCTTCGCAAGGAATTCCCGCTGACGGTCGTACTGCTCCCGCAGGGGCACCGACGAGACTTCCGCAAAGTCCCCGCTTCCCCGCCCCGAGCAGTAGATGCACCCGCCTGTGCCGCACCTTCCGTCCAGATTGGGGCAGGAAAAGCCTGCATCCAGAGGAATCTTGGCGCATTTGCCCCCAAAGGTGGATTTCAGCCAGTAATCGTAGGTGTGATAACGCTTATTGGTATCGGTATAGGGAAAGGGATTCCCCGCCACCGTCTGTTTTCCATGTGCCACGAGATCCCTCCCTTCCATATCTGCCATTATTATACACGACCGCTCCCAATCTGTCAACGGTTTCGATAAACTTTTTCATGAAAATTGCACAAACCTCCCAAGATTTTTTCGAAAGTCCCGAGATTATTTTCGGCTGGCTACTGTACAAATCGGGGAAAGTGTGCTATAATAAGATGAATATTTGTTTCCAATCCTGCTCGAAAGGAGTGGCCATGTTCGAGATCATCGGAAAATATAATAAAGCCACGGTCTACGCCGCTTCGGTTGACG
Source organism: Eubacteriales bacterium (assembly GCA_045645165.1). Lineage (GTDB taxonomy): Bacteria > Bacillota > Clostridia > Oscillospirales > CAG-272 > CAMEON01. The sequence goes on along the minus strand of JAZRIF010000175.1, from coordinate 13,848 downwards.
CCGAATCTTACGCGCAAGTGCTTCGTATGTGCAACAGCGAGGACCTGAAAGATGCAAACATCCGCATGATGCCGGATATGCACGCCGCCGAAGGTTGTACGGTCGGCACCTCCATGACGGTGGGTGACCGTGTTAATCCCGCCTTTGTGGGCGGAGATATCGGTTGCGGTATGCAGGTCTTCAAGCTGGACACCCCCTCCTTAGATTACGCCCAATTGGACGAAACCATCCGTTCGTATGTACCCTCGGGTGCGGCGATTTTCCCCTCCCCCAACAGCGCACTTCACAACATCCCTCTGGATTCACTCCATTGCTATGACAGCATCTCTCACGAGCTGGTCGCCCGTTCCTTCGGCACATTGGGCGGCGGCAATCACTTTATTGAGTTGGGACAGGGACTGGGCGGGGGCCTGTACCTGATCATCCATTCGGGTAGCCGCAGACTGGGACGTGACGTGGCACTCTACCATCAGGCTGCTGCATTTTTTGCCTACGCCGGCATCGACGAAGGAGAGGTCAAGCGCAAACGCCTCAAGCCCGCTGATATCAAAACCACCTTCCGCGCCGAGGATTGTTTCCTGTCGGGGATCCTTCTGGAACGCTATCTTCACGACATGAACATCGCCGTCACCTATGCCGCCGAGAGCCGTCGCCGCATGGGGGCGGTCATCTTGGAACATTTGGGGCTGACCGCCGAGGACTCCTTTACCACCATCCACAACTACATCGATACCAACGCAGGGATTCTCCGTAAGGGTGCCGTGTCGGCTCAAAAGGGTGAACGCCTGCTCATCCCCATCAATATGAAGGACGGAAGCCTGCTCTGCATGGGCCGAGGCAACCCCGAATGGAATTTTACCGCCCCCCACGGCTCGGGACGGGTGATGAAGCGTTCCGAAGCCAAGGAAGCTCTCTCCATGGAGGACTACCGCCGGGAAATGGCAGGTGTTTTCTCCACCTCAATAAGCGAATCAACTCTGGACGAATCCCCCATGGCTTACCGCCGTATGGCCGAAATTGAGGCCGCCATAGAGCCAACTGCTGAGGTTACCGACATCCTCACACCTCTTTATAACTTCAAAGCAAGCAAATCCGCCGCTGTAGACGAGGAAACCCGAGACGGCGAAGACTAAAACATAGATCGAGGTACACCATGTTTCTTTGCGATTACCATACCCACACCCGCTTCTCCTTCGATGGAGACCCCGCCGCCACCCACGACGCCATGTGTAAACGCGCCCTGGAGGTAGGCCTTTCGGATATCGCCTTCACCGACCATTGCGATATCAACGGCGAGGTAGAAAAACTCTACGACTTCCCCTTCGACCCCGATGCCGCCTGGAGCGCCATGATGGAGGTCAAGGAAAAATACAAGGGCCGCCTCAACGTAGTCTGCGGCATCGAGCTGGGTAACGCCACCCAGTACCCCGAGGCCGCCCGCGCCGTCCTGGACGCTCACCCCTACGAGTTCGTCATCGGCTCCCTGCACAACCTCAACAGAGTCCCCGACTTCTGTGTCATGAACTTCGGCCACATGAGCGACGGGCTTATCCGTCAGCTCTTCGACCGCGCTCTGGACGAGACCATCGAGATGGTACAGTTCCCCGGCATCACCACCGTGGGACACATCACCTACATGCACCGCTACATCACTCTCGCAGGCAAGAAGCTGGACTTCAAGCCCTACTACGAGAAACTGGAACATTTGTACCGCACCGTCATCGACCGCGATATCGCCTTGGAGATCAACGTCTCCACCCTCTGGAAGGGTTTGGGGATCTCCATGCCCACCATGGAGCTTCTGAAGCTCTACAAGGATTGCGGCGGCAAGCTGGTCACCATCGGCTCGGACGCCCACGCCCCCGTGAATCTCGGCAAGGCCATCCGCAAGGGATATGCCATCCTGCAGACTGTGGGTATCACCGAGGTCATGACCGTCCGCGACGGTCAGCGCGTCATGCAGTCCATTCAATAATCCGTTTTTGAAACATACCGAAAGGAATTTCCCCATGAAACTGGAAAACTTCTCCCTCCTCTACCCCGACGGCAAGACCCAGCAGGAGCACCTGGCCGATGTCAACGTCCCCGACATTGATATGTATACCCTGCAGGAGCTGGGTATGCTGGAGTTCTTCAACCCCAAGAGCGCTCCCGCCGCCGCGCACTTCACCACCGATCCCGCCGTCATCACCTACCGCAACCAGACCTTCGCGGATATGCTGAATAACCCCACCCTGGTGGATACCCTCCACCGCCTGGTGCCCGTCCTGCAGGACATCACCGAGCTCCGCCGCCTGGAAAGCGACAGCGGTGACGACGATACCGCCTCCTACCTCTCCAGCATGACCGAGATCGAGCTCTACATCACCTGCGTGGATATCCTCCACAAGGGCATGACCGAGGTGAAAGCCAACCTCCGGGGCACCGCCTTCAAGCGCCTCTGCGACTGCGTGATCGAGCTGGCTGAGTCCGACTACTACCGCGAGCTGAACCAAAAGCTTCAGGAACTGACCCGCCGCGTCCGTGAGATCAAGAGTGTCACCATCGGCGTCAATCTGGACGCCCAGCTCCGTCCCGCCCAGGCAGGCGTGCTGTCCATCAACGCCCAGCCCTTCAAGTCGGGCGAGGTGCTGGAAAAGATCCTGCGTCTCAACTTCAAGGACGACGAGTACACCTGCATCGCCTCTCTCGTCCCCTTCGGCAAGAAGCAGACCGACAACCAGAAAACCGCCCTGTCCCTGGCCTTCAACTCGGCCATAAACGACGTTTACAAATCCTCCCTCCGCTCCTGGAAGAAGATCGTCCAGACCTACGTTCTGGAAAACACCGACTTCCTCCTCGGCCTTATGCCCGAAATCGAATTCGTGGTCAAGGGCACCCAGCTCCAACGCCAACTGCTGGATAAGGGCTGCCCCCTCTGCGCCCCCACCCTTATGCCCATGGAAAATCGCGTCTTCCGCGCCACCGAGCTCTATAACCCCGCCGTAGCCCTCAAGCTCCGCGAGGACGAGGAAGTCGTGCCCAACGACATCTACTTCGACGAGACAGCCGAGAACGCCATGATCTACGTGCTGACAGGCCCCAACCGCGGCGGTAAGTCGGTCATCACCTGTGCCATCGGTCTCTGTCAGGCCATGCTCCAGCTGGGTATGTATCTCCCCGCCAAGGTCTGCGAGATCAGCCCCGCAGACGGCATCTTTACCCACTTCCCCACGGGCGCCGACGACACCATCGACAAGGGACGTCTGGGCGAGGAGTGCGCCCGTCTGGGCGAGATTTTCGACGCGGTGACCGCTCATTCTCTCGTCCTCCTGGATGAATCTCTGTCCTCCACGGGCTCCTTTGAGGCCTCCTACATCGCCGCCGAGGTGCTGGCAGGTCTGGCGCAGGCTGGTTGCCGTTGCCTGTTCTCCACCCACCTCCACGAGCTGGCCTCGGAAATCGACCGCATCAATGAAGAATCCGCTGGGAACGGCGGCGTGAAGATCGATACCCTCGTGGCGGGCATCGAGGAGGGCAAGCGCTCCTTCCGCATTGTCCGCGCCAAGCCCGACGGTAAATCCTACGCCAGAGATATCGCCGAGCGCTATGGATTGACCTACAAAAACATCATCGAAAAGATCAATCGATAAGGAGCATATCATGAATCTCGAGAAAAAGCTCTACAAATCCAACAAGAACAAAATGATCGACGGCGTATGCGGCGGCATCGGCGAGTACTTCCATATTGACCCCACCTTCGTGCGCCTGGGCTTCGTCTTCCTCTGCATCCTCGCGGGCGGTGGACTTCTGGCCTACATTCTTGCCCTCATCATTATCCCCGACGCCCCCGCAGATTACGATCCCCAAGCGGCGCAAGGCAACGCCAACAACAAGCAAACGCCCCCGCCCGAAACGAAAAACATGAACAATGACAACAGCGACACCTCCTCCATGACCTGATTGCCACCCATACGAAAGGAAGCCAACAATGGATACTTTGCTGAAAATTTTAGAAGACAACGCTACCCTGACCCCCGCCCAACTGGCCGTGATGCTGGACAAAGAAGAGGGCGATATCAAGAAGCTCATAGGCAAGTACGAGACCGACGGTGTCATCCTCGGCTACAAGACCATGATCGACTGGGACAAAACCGACCGCGAGTACGTCTCCGCCATGATCGAGGTCAAGATGACCCCCCAGCGCGACCGCGGCTTTGACCGCATCGCCGAAAAGATCTACCAGTACCCCGAGGTGCAGAGCGTGTACCTCATGTCGGGGGGCTACGATCTCTGCCTCATCATCGAGGGCCGCACCATGAAGGAGGTGGCCTACTTCGTGGCGCAGAAGCTGGCTCCCATCGAGTCGGTGCTGTCCACCGCCACTCACTTCGTGCTCCGCAAGTATAAGGACAAGGGCGTGATCTACGGCGCGCCCGAAGTGGACGAGAGAGGAAACCTCATCTGATGGCACATATCGATTACGACCGTATCTTACCCCGCTCCATCGTAGACATGCCCTCCTCGGGTATCCGCAAATTCTTCGATATTCTGGACAGCATGACCGACGTCACCGCCCTGACCGTGGGACAGCCCGACTTCGTGACCCCGTGGAAGATCCGCGAGGCGGGCATCGAGTCTCTGGAGACGGGTAAGACCTACTATACCTCCAACGCAGGCACCCTGGAATTGCGTAAAGAGATCTCCAATTACATGAACCGCCGCTTTGACCTGAACTACGACCCCGCAAAGGAAGTCGTGGTCACCGTCGGCGGCAGCGAGGCCATCGACGTGGCCATGCGCACCCTCCTGAGCCCCGGGGACGAGGTCATCATCCCCACCCCCTGCTTCGTCTGCTACGAGCCCCTCTGCAAAATGACGGGCGCCACTCCCGTCATCGTGGAGACCCGCAACGAGGACAAATTCAAGCTCACCCCCGAACTTCTGGAATCCGCCATCACGGATAGAACCAAAATGCTGGTGCTGGCCTACCCCAACAACCCCACGGGCGCCATCATGGACGCCGAGGATCTGGAAAAGATCGCCAAAATCCTCCGTGAAAAGCAGATCATTATCCTCTCTGACGAGATCTACGCGGAACTCACCTACGGCCGCCGCCACGTCTCCATCGCTTCCCTGCCCGATATGTGGGAGCGTACCGTGGTGGTCAGCGGATTTTCCAAGGCCTACGCCATGACGGGCTGGCGACTGGGCTACATCTGCGCCCCCGCGCCTCTGGCCAAGCAGATGCTGAAAATCCACCAGTACGCCATCATGTGCGCCCCCACTACCGCCCAGCTGGCCGCCATCACGGCGCTCCGCGATTGCGACGAGGACGTGGCCGCCATGACCGCGGAATACGACCGCCGCCGCCGCCTCATCTACAACGGCCTGCGAGACATCGGCGTGGAATCCTTCGAGCCCGAGGGAGCCTTCTATATCTACCCCCACATCGGAAAGTTCGGTCTGTCCAGTGAGCAGTTCTGCGAAAAGCTCCTCTACGAGCACAAATGCGCCATTGTCCCCGGCGTAGCCTTCGGCGCGGCGGGAGAGGGATTCGCCCGGATTTCCTATGCGTATTCGGTCAAGCATATCAATCAGGCGCTGGAGCGGATGGAAGCGTTTATTAAGACCTTGAAATAATTTTTCGGTTTTCCTGTAAGATTTTCATTTTTTTGGTGTCTTATATAGTGATACCACCTTGAAAGGAGCTTACTATGGAACTGTTCCCCCGCTACATTCCCTCCGAGGAAGAGATCCTGCAGGACAAAAAAGATCGCACCCGCCACATCGGCACCGACCTCCTGTTCATCGCCATCGCGCTGGGCATATCCTTCGTCAGCACCCTGCTGGGAGATTACAACGAAGAAGTCTACGTCAATTATCCACAGCTCCGCCCCGTCAATATGACCTTCGCCTGTATCGGCCTTGTGTGGGTGGCGGCCGTGATGCTTTTCTATTTCCTCGTAAAAAAAGGAACCCGCAAAAAGCTGATCTGTATGTATGTTCTGGATGCCTTTCTTGTGATCTTCCTTGCCCTGCGCTTCATTCTTTCGAATATGATCGCCTACCCCGGCGTGGACACCAGCATCTGGGGCGTCATGAATGACGTACTGCACTGTCTCACATGCCTGTATATACCCGTGTTCCATCTGATCTATTACCGCAAGTCCAAGATCGACCTTGTGGACTGAGACAGGCTTATATCTCCCCGTTTTTCTCCCACAAAAAAGAAATTTTCTCCAAACTCTTGACACCCCGTTTTGAATCTGCTATAATAAGATTTAACCTTACACTGTATGCAAGGAATACATATCCAACAGGAGTTTCATTATGAAAAAAGGTCCTATCATCGCGCTTTGTTTGGTTTTGGTACTGCTTATTCCCGTCCTGATCATGACCCTGGCCCCTGACCTGCTGACGAATCTCATCATGAAAAACATGATGGAAGAGCAAGAAACCGAAAACACCTCTCCCTACTACACCGTAAGTGAGTTAACCATTGAATTAACCCCGAATTTCCGTCTCAGCAACGTTGAGTCCTCTTCAAACTATCAAGTGTATTACGGCGAAGGGTACGGCGTGGAGATCGAGCGCATGGCTCATTCCTCTATCACCCCTAACGAAGGCTTCGACTTCCCCACTCTGGCAGAATTCATGACCTACTATCTTTCGACTCATGCCGTAGATAGCGATGTCGCCACCTTTAATACGCAGGACGATCTGCTGTACATGGATGCTGATTGCGATCACGATGGAACCATCGATACCTTGATCGTGCTCTTCGAGTCCGAAAATGCATTCTTCGATGTTCGTTTCACGGCCACCAAGGATGAAATCGATTACGAAACCGTCCGTGCCCAGGGTATGGAATGGGCAAAGACCGTCACCATTTCTAAAGAATAATGCCAAAGCAAAACGCCAACATCTTCGCTACGCGAACATGCTGGCGTTTTTAGAAACAATCCTGTTTAATACTTATACCGCGAGCCCGCCATCCACACCGATGACCTGCCCCGTAATAAACCCGGCCGCATCCGACGCGAGGAACACCACCGCGGCAGCCACCTCGGCAGGCGTACCCATACGCCCCAGAGGGGTCTCGTCGCAAAGAGCCTGTCTCGACGCCTCGTCAATAGCGGCGTTCATCTCGGTGGCAATAAAACCGGGCTCCACACAGTTGACCGTGATCCCCGAGGGTCCGAACTCCTTGGCCATGGCCATAGTCATGCCTCTGAGCCCCGCCTTGGTGGCCGAGTACGCCACCTCGCAGGACGCGCCCACCTTGCCCCACATGGAGCCGATGTTGATGATGCGCCCGTAGTGATTGCGCACCATGCCCGATACCACCCCGCGGGAGAGATAAAACGCCCCCGACAGGTTGGTGTCCAGCACTCTGCGCCACTCCTCGTCGGTCATATCCTGCATCTGCCCGATCCAGGACACCGCGGCGTTGTTGACCAGCACGTCGATGGAACCGCCCAACACGGCCTCTGCGTTGGCAATGTCAAAGCGCACCGCCTTGGGGTCGCTGATATCTGTCTTGAGAGCCAGCGCCCCCGTGGCCGCCGCCACCTCCGCGGCCTCCTCGTCCCGACTGTGATACAGGAACGCCACGTCATCCCCGTTGGCGGTAAACGCCTCCACAAGGGCGCGGCCTATACCGCGAGAACCACCGCTGATCAATACTCGTCTCATATTTTTACTCCTGAATCCATTTTTCTGAAAGTTCTTGGGATTCTTAAACCCTTCTTTCAAGAAGGGTTTAAGCGGGTCCAGGGCAGAGCCCTGGTGGGTTCCAAGGGCAGAGCCCTTGGCGTTCTTACTTCTTCAATACCTTCCGCATATCCGCAAAGCTCCGCACGATGCGGAAGCCTGCTGATTCATAGATATTGCGCGCGGGATTGTCCTCACCTGTGTAGAGAGACATGAAATCCGCGCCGCCGTTGCGATGACGGGCGCACATCTCACAGAATACGGGCTTGCCGATGCCCCGCCCGCGGTACTCGGTGCGTACACCGATGCCGCAGAAATTCCCACGTCCGGGAGTTCCCGATACCGACAAAGGCCCCGTGTAGCCCACCACCAGACCATCGGCATTGAGATCCACCGCCACCACGATGGGCAGATCCAAATGCGCCAATACATGCGCCTTCCAGCCCGGATTGTTGATATTGTCAAACAGCTCGGGCAGTCCGTGATGCTTCTCGGGATCGTATAGCGTCAGCTCGATCCCCTCGGAGAGCAACCGCTCACGGGTGGCCGCAATCGTCGGCTTGTCCACGTAGTCGGACATGCGCCGATAGTAGCAGTTCTGGTGGGCATAGTCCCGCCAGTTCCGATTCTTCAAGAAGAGGTAAAGCCCCGAGGACTTGTCCACGCCGGGCATGCAGGGATGCCAGTCCCCGCCCCCGTTCGGAATGTACCACGGAAGCTGAACGGGATTGTAGAACACCGCCTCCAGCTTCTCCACCTCAGGACGCGCCGCCAAAGCCTCCTCCAGCGCATCGCACAGAGCTGTCGCCAACCCCTTGTGGCGGCAGTCGGGAGCGACGCAGATATAGGACAGAAAACCCGCCTTCCGCTCGGGCGAAACAGACCCCGAGGCAATCCCCACCAATCGGTCGTCCTCAAAGGCGCCAAAGGTGATGCGATTCTCCCCCATAAACCAGAAGTCAATCGTTCTCCGATCCACAGGCATCAGCCCCAAAGCAGGGGGATAGGCGTCGGTCTGATCCTGCCATAAAGTTGAAATCTCGGCAGTAGATGCTACGCTGTATGCATGATAAAAATCATAGGCGGCACTCATATCGGTCAGTATGCGAATATCGTACATGGTCTGTCTCCTTTTCGTATATTTCTACGGCTATTATACCACAGTTTTTCCCGTTTTTCAACCCATCTGCATATTTTTTCCAATTTCCTGAAATGCGAGGTGTTCCCATGAATCAACGTCCGCCCAAGTACCAACGCGCTAAGTTGGCCTTCCGATCCGTCAAAAGCAAACACCGTTTGTTTTTGATCTATGACCTCCCCTCCTTCCCTCCTACAGCGGAAGAAATCCTCCAATACATGGATAGCGCCTCCCACAACGGCATCGGATGTGTGATCCCCCGCCTTCCCGCGGGCATGACACCCTCCGCCGAGCTGTTGGATCAAGTGGCGTCGTTTTACGAGACATTCGTCACCGCTGCCGAAAAATACGGCATGAAGGTTGGCCTGCACCTGGAGCCTGTGATCGAGGAATCCTTCTATCGCTCCCCCGCAGCCGATGCCATCCCCCATACCCGCTCCCGCTCCCTCATCCGTCGTCAGTACTTCTGCGACCCGCAAGAGCAGCTCTACCTCCAACTGCGCCAAGGCACATCCATGTCGGTCATGGCCTATGACGACGAGCATACCGACATGATCGACCTCCGTCCCTATATCCGGGATCATACGATTTCCTATACCGTTCCCGACGGAAACTGGACAGTGGAGGAGTATATCTGCACCCAGGAACCTCAGTATGGCGAGCCCCCCAATCACCGCTGCAACATCCTCTCCTACGAACACAGCGCAGAATATCTCGGCGCGTTATTCGACTGTCTGGGCGAAGCTGTGCGTACACGGTTGGGAACCACCGTCAATCACCTGTTCGTTTCTGACCTGTGCTTCCACGCCCCTAACCGCCGCAACTGGGACGACAGCTTCAACGACGTATTCAAGGCGCGGTTTGGATTTGATCCGGCCCCCTACTACCCCGCCCTGTTCCATTTCATCGGTGAACGAGATCCCCATATCAAATCCCTGTTCATGGCATGCCGCGCCGAAATGCTCCGTTCGGGCTTCCTGTCTGCGCTGAAAGCCTTCTCTGATCGCCACAGCCTCCATCTCATCACCGCCATGGCAGAGCCCAAGCTCCCCGCCTGCTCCTGGCTCAATGGCGACACGTTGGCAGATAGCCTCTTTGCCCCCTGCGCTGTTCAGGAAAAAGCCTACCTATACGGCATGAATTCCACCCACTTGGCCGCATCCGCCGCTGATAATTACGGCAGTAAGTACGTTTCCTGCGAGCTATTCCGCGACTATAATAAAATCACCACCAACATCGTGTACAAGGATGCCATGAATGCCTTTGGCCACGGGGCTAATCTCCTCATTGCTCATTGGAATCAGCACCCCATAAGCGGAAATACCCATCGCCGTCTGTCCGACCGGTTCCGTATGGACGTGCTGGCCCGGGAAGGAAAATACACCTTTTCCGCCTTTGTGGCACGAGTTCAGACACTTTTGCGCGGCGGTAGCCGTGTGAACGACATCGCCATGCTCTACCCCATCTATGCGCTTCACGATAAGGTTTACCTCTACGAAGCCCCTACCAATGCATCCTTTGAATACCCCAACACTCCCTTCTCCTGCAACTACATGACGGTGCTCAATACGGTATCCACATACGCCGGACATGACATTACCATTCTCCACCCCGAAATGGTCAATGCCATCTGCTCCACCGAAGGTGGTATCTTCTACCTCAAAAACCCCTTCCAGACGCAAAAGTTTCGCATTTTGATCCTCCCCAGCGCCGACATGATCAGCCTTGAAAATTTGCGCATGATCCAAAAATTCTATGACGAAGGCGGCAAGATCATCGCCACGGGTACCCTTCCCAAATTCGCCTTTGAATACCATGTGGATGACGAACAAAGTGACCCCAACGACTTTATGGGCATGTTGGAATACGGTACCCCCAACGACCGTGAGGTCCGACGCATAACCCGCCATATTTTCGGTGATGAAGCGCTCGATCCGGGGATCATCAAAGAATATTTCCACCATGCCAACGAGAACGGCGGAGAAGCCTATTACATCAGCCCCCACCGCACAGCCGCCGACGGCACCGAGCTCACCGATTGCGTGACCCTCAATAACATTCTCCAATCCTTCCAGGTTCCGCTGGATATGTATATGCCCGGCATGCCCCGCTTCGAGTGCATCGGCGCCTTCAATAATTCCCATAATGAGTTCATTCGTTTAGGCCTTGGCGACTTTGTCCCCGGCGGCGGTATGATCTCCCGCATCCATAAGCAGCGCGGAGAATTGAACATTTATTTCTTTGCCAACACAACCGACCGCGATTACGATGACACCATTTATCTGCGAGGCATCCATTTCTTGGAGCAATGGGATCCCCATACAGGTTCTGCCTTCCATCTCGGCGCCTATTACGTCCGTTACCGCGGCGAAATCTACACGAGAACCCAACTGCACGTTGCAGCAGAACGAGCTGTTTTTCTCATTTCCAAGCCCAATCCCAAGGCCACCGATAAGATCCGCCGCCATGCCGATTTCTTGCATGACGCAACCAACGAGATCAACATGATGGAAAAAGCCCGCCATTGATACACGCAATGACAACGAAAAAAACTCCCTCCTGCATATGCGGGAGGGAGTTTTTTCAGCCTTGAAAAATTACTCTGCGTCAGCAGCCTTCTCAGCCTTCTTGTCAGCCTTCTCCTCAACGGGAGCGGCCTTTACGTAGTCGATCATCTTGATGACAGCCATCTCAGCGCCGTCGCCGCGACGGGGACCCAGCTTGAAGATCTGGGTGTAACCGCCGTTACGGTTGGCATACAGCTCAGCGTACTCGCTGAACACCTTTCTGACAACTGCATCATCGGTGATGTAAGCCAGAGCAGCGCGGCGGCTGGCCAGCTTGTTCTTCTTACCAAGGGTAATCATCTTATCTGCGATGGAACGGAGCTCTTTGGCTCTGGTGACGGTGGTCACGACCTGTCCGTTCTCAAGCAGCAGGGTAACCATACCGCGGAGCATTGCTTTTCTCTGGTCGGTAGGTCTACCGAGTTTTCTGGTACCGGGCATTTTATTTGCCTCCTTCTGCCGTATACTTAATATCGATTGTGCGGATTTTTCGCTGCGAGTACTCGCTTATTCCTCTTCCTTCTTCAGGTCAAGGCCCAGGGAGTGCAGCTTCTGAATGACTTCTTCCAGCGACTTCTTACCGAGGTTACGAACCTTAATCATGTCTTCCTCGGTTCGGTTGGTCAGGTCCTCGACTGTATCAATGCCCGCGCGCTTCAAGCAGTTGAAGCTACGAACAGACATGTCAAGCTCCTCAATGGTCATCTCAAGAACTTTTTCTTTCTTGGTCTCTTCTCTCTCGATCATGATCTCGGCCTTCTTCGCTTCATCAGACAAATCCACGAACAAGTTGAGATGCTCGTTGAGAATCTTGGCTCCGAGAGAAATCGCTTCCTTGGCGGAAATGGTGCCGTTGGTCACCACGTCCAGGGTCAGCTTATCGTAGTCGGTGTTACTGCCAACGCGGGTGTTCTCCACGTTGTAGCTTACCTTATAAACGGGGGTGTAGATGGAGTCGGTGTAGATGGTGCCGATAGGGGCAGACACCGTTACTCCGGCCTGCTCGCCGTGGAGCTGCTTGTTGCGCTCCTGAGACACGTATCCACGGCCGCTGTCAAAGACCAGCTCCATGTAGAAACGCTCACTGCCCGACAGGGTAGCGATGTGATGATCGGGATTCAGGATCTCGATATCGGAGTCCTGCTTGATGTCACCGGCGGTGATATCATGGTCTCCCGTCACGTCGATAACCACAGTCTTGGGACCGGGGGTGTGCAGTTTAGCGGTAATCCCCTTCACGTTGAGTACGATCTCAGTCACGTCCTCTACGATACCGGGCACGGTAGAAAACTCGTGCAGGATACCGTCGATCTTGATGCTGGTCACTGCCACGCCGGGCAGGGAGGACAGCAGAACGCGACGAAGGGAGTTACCAAGAGTGATACCGTAGCCCCGTTCCAGAGGCTCTACGATAAAGGTACCGGAGGTACCGTCAACGCTGAGGTTTTCAGTCGTAATATTAGGCTTCTCGATCTCAATCATTCCAAATAAAACCTCCTTCTGTATTTGGGAAAACAGTTTTCCGAACCGTGCGCCGTTCACGCAGCGACGGTGAACCCGAAGGCGTCGGTCAGCCGGCGGGTGCGGGTTGCCATCCGCCTACTGATGTATGACCTTAAGGGATTACTTGGAATAAAGCTCGACGATCAGCTGCTCGTTGAACTCGAAGTCGATGTCCTCACGAGCGGGCATTGCCAGCACCTTAGCGGTGTAGTTCTTCTTGTCGGACTCGATCCACTTGGGGACTCTTGCGCCACCCTCGGACTCGGCCAGACCCTTGAACTTAACAGAATCGCGGCTGGACTCCTTAACGGCAATAACATCACCGGGCTTCACGACGAAGGAAGGAACGTTGACCTTCTTGCCGTTGACGGTGAAGTGACCGTGCAGAACGAGCTGACGAGCGTCACGACGGCACTCAGCCATACCCATGCGGTACACCACGTTGTCCAGTCTTCTCTCGAGCAGAACCAGCAGGTTCTCACCGGTCATACCCTCCTTGCGGGCAGCCTCCTCGTAGAGGTTTCTGAACTGCTTCTCGAGAACACCGTAGTATCTCTTGGTGGTCTGCTTCTCTCTGAGCTGCATACCGTACTCTCTCATCTTCTTCGCATCGGCGCCATGCTGGCCGGGTGCGGAGGTGCGGCGCTCCAGAGCGCACTTGCCGCTGACGCAGCGATCGCCCTTGAGGTACAGCTTCTTACCTTCTCTGCGGCAAAGCTTGCACGCAGGACCTGTATATCTTGCCATGTTCTTAACTCCTCCTATGAATTAGACACGTCTGCGCTTGGGGGGTCTGCAACCGTTGTGGGGCAGGGGGGTCACGTCGCGGATCAGGGTGATCTGCAGACCCACAGTCTCCAGTGCACGGATAGCGGACTCACGGCCTGCGCCGGGACCCTTCACGTAAACCTCAACAGACTTCAGACCGTGATCCACAGCGATCTT
>JAZRIF010000174.1:0-11341 GCA_045645165.1 Eubacteriales bacterium | reverse complement strand
CTGCAAGCAGAGCAGAAAAAAGTTCTTTGGAATCTCAAAAACTTTCAAAAAGGGTTATTTATCAATTTTTTTTTGAAAGTTCTTGAAGAGAGTCCAGAGAGGAACTTCTTTTAAGAAGTCCCTCTTTGCCGTTCTCCCGCTCCCCTACAAGCAGGGCGCCGTCAGAAATGACGGCGCCCGCAGGGATTTTAGTTCTTGGTTTCGGTGGGCAGCGCGTACTTTGCTTTGTACTCGTTGAACAGCTCCTTATACTCCATACCGCCCAGATGGACGCGGTGCAGGTAATCGTGGAGATCCAGCGTATCGTTCTTGGCCATTTCGATGAGGCAACCGCCGATGTTGGAGCAGTGGTCGGAGACGCGCTCCAGATTGGTGAGGATATCCGACAGGACGAAGCCGTGCTCCACGGTGCATTCGCTCTTCTTGAGACGGTGGATGTGGTGGATCTTGATGTCGTCGCGGAGGTCGTCGATGACCTGCTCCAGAGGCTCAATGCGGGCGGCCAGCTCCAAATCGGAGGTGTTCAGCGCCTGCTCGGTCATGGCGACGATCTCGGAAACGGCGGCGTACAGCACGTCCAGCTCGGCCTTGGCTTCCTCGCTGAAGACCAGAGCCTTGTCCTTGATCTCCTCGGCGGAATCCACCAAGTTGACCGAGTGATCCGAGATGCGCTCCAGGTCACCGATGATGTGGAGGAGCTTGGTGACCTCGTGGCTGTCCCGCTCGTCCATGCTCTGGGAGGAGAGCTTGACGAGGTAGGAGCCCAGAACGTCCTCGTAGACGTCTACCTTGCTTTCGGCCTCGCGGATATCGTCGGCGGCCTTGCTGTCGTAATTACGGAACAGCCCGATGGAGTTGCGGAGATACTGACATGCCACAACGGCCATCTGACCTGCCACGGAGCGGCTGCGCTCCAGTGCCACAGAGGGGGTATCCAGCAGGCGATCGTCCAGCATATCGGTGTATTCGTCGCCGTGCTTGTCGTCTCCCTTGATGGTCTTCTCGGCCAGCTTGACGAGGGCGTTGGAGAAGGGGAACAGGAGACCCACAGCGAGGAACTTGAAGATGGTGTGGGTGGCAGCGATGCCCCACATGTTGATGGTGGAATTTTCGGCCAGGGTGAATACGTCGAAGACGTTGGTCAGACCCAAGATCCAGCCGACCAAGTAGTACATACCCAGCCAGAAGGTCACGCCGATGATGTTGAAGTAGAGGTGGACCAGAGCGGTGCGCTTACCGTTCTTGCCTGCGCCTGCGGCGGAGATCATGGCGGTTACGCAGGTACCGATGTTCTGACCCAGAATGATCGGAATCGCCATACCGAAACTGATGGCGCCCGTGGAGGACAGAGCCTGCAGAATACCGATGGAGGCCGAGGAGGACTGCACGATGGCAGTCAGAACGGTACCGGCCAAAACACCCAGAATGGGATTGCTGAACATGGTGAGGATCTTGGTGAAGTTGGGATCGCCCTTGAGGCCGCTGACGGCGCCGGACATGAGATCCATACCCACCATCAGGACGGCAAAGCCCATGAGGATGGCGCCCGTGTCCTTCGTCTTGTTCTTCTTGGAGAACATGATGAGGCAGATACCGATGAGAGCCAGGATCGGCATCCAGGCGTCGGGCTTGAGCCATTCGGTCCAGGCCAGGGCTTCTGCACCACCCTCGATGCCGTTGAGTGCGGTGAGCCAGGAGGTGAGGGCGGTACCGATGTTGGCACCCATGATGACGCCCACGGCCTGACCCAGGAGCATGGTGCCGGAGTTTACGAAACCAACCACCATAACCGAGGTGGCGGAGGAGGATTGGATGACGGCGGTCACACCGAGACCCAGCAAGAGTGCTTTAAAACGATTGGATGTGAGGTTTCCGAGGATGGTCTTGAGCTTGCGTCCCGCGCTTCGTTTCAGCGCGTCGCCCATGACGTCCATTCCGTAGAGGAATAACGCAAGGCCGCAAACCAAGGTCAATACGTCAAAAATTCCCATGTTTTTTCCTTCCTATGTGGAGTTTCGAGTTTTAGCGCGCTAAAATGCACGCTACTTTTATATTACCCTATAATTGTTACGTCCGTCAAGACTAATTTGTAAATAAATATTGAAATTTGGGGTGAAGAAAGTGTGATGGGACTGTGACAGAGGGCCTTGCGTGTTTGTTGTTACCGCCGTGAGGAAAAATGGATCCATACCTTCCCGGTTTTTTCGTCGGGGACGATTTGCCCGCCGTAGGCCGTATAGCCATCGTAGAAATCCTTATGGGCGGCGTATTCCTCGGCGGTCAGGATCATGGTGCCGTCGTGGCCGCGGTGGTATTCACCCTTTTCCCGCTGATACTCTTCCGAGTAGGGGTCGATGGGCGGAAGCCCGAAATACTGCTGTACCGAATCGCGGGCCCCCTCGTCAAAGCCGCCGTAGGCCCACTGCTCCAGCCGCTCGGCAATGGCGGCCTTGCCTCCCGTGAAGTAGGGCTCGTAGGCCTCCAGCACCTGCGCCACCCCTGCGTGTGTGTCCTCCTCGGTGACGCCCAGCTCTATGGGAAACGCCAGCAGAGACTCGAAATCATACTGCGCCATGACGGTATGGGTGAACCACCCGTCACAGCCGCCGAAATCAGCAAACTGAGCCCCCAGAACAAAGCCCCGCTTCATGTCGGGCACGCGGAGGACAAAGCGGGTGATGCCGTCGGGGGCGTCCAGAAAGTATTCGTGGGATCGTCTCTTGGTCTTGGTGAAGCCCCGCGCGGTCAGGACGGACTTGATGATGCTCTGGAACTCGGCTTTCGTCATACTCATTTTCCTTTCTTTGCAGGCGGATTTCTGCCCTCTCGCCTCTGTTTTTTGGCCGCTTCCTTGGCCTTGCGGTTGCGCTCCACCCGCGCCTGCCGCTCCTTGTGGCGGCGCATCCGTTCCTTTTTCTCTTTTCTTTTCTTGCGCCAGTCACGGAAATCGTCGATCATAAAGCCCTCTACCTTCAACCCTGTGTATTTCTCTAGCAGCTTACGGGCGCGGAGGGTACGCACCATTTCGTCCTCGGTGAAGAAGTAGGTGGGGCCTTTTACGTCGCCGTAGATGATGAAGGTATCGAACAGGTAGGGAAAGTGCTTACTGTAGCCCGTGCTGTCGTAATTAACCTGCAAGCCCGCCACGCTGTCCCAGGGGATGAAGCGGCGGATGAGACCGAAGGCGTGGATGAGGTGGAGACCCTTGGGGGTCATGATATAGAGGCAGGGAAGCCCCAGCGCCATGGCGGCCATGAACAGAGTGAGGATGGCCCAGAGGAGCCACCAGAGGCCGTCGCTCAGGCGATCCTGAAATTCGATTACAGTAAGCCAACCCGAAAAGGCCGTGAGGAACAGGCTCATGAGCTGACGTCGGTCAAAAAACAGGTGGTATCTTAATTTCACAGCGCCCCCTCCTCTCTTGCCGTCTTGTTTTCTTCCATTATATCACATTCCCCCGCGCCTGTCAATTCCCCGTCCTCTCGAAATTTCTCGAGAACCTATTGACAAATCCCAAAAAAGTGCTATAATAGTTAACGTGTTAATTATTAACTGCTTGACAGTTAAGGTGTGAAGCAAAAACCGAGCCGAAAGGAGAGACCCCGTGGAACAGAAGCACAAGAGCGGATACCGCATCCCCGATTCCCCCCTCATGAAGGCCGTCGGGCTGTGCATACGGGTCATGCGCCGCCACCACGCCTACGTGGAGAGGCGGATCGGAGACCTGGGTATCCACCACGGCCAGCACCGCATGCTCATGCAGCTGGCGAAACGGCAGGAGGATATCCCCTCCCAGAAGGAGCTGGCCGAGATCATGGGTATCAGCCCCGCTGCCGTCACCGCTACCCTCAAAAAGCTGGAAAGGGAAGGATACATCTCCCGCTCCATGACCGACGAGGACAACCGCAGAAACGAGATCCGCATCACCGAACAGGGACTGGCGAAGGTCATGGAAAGCCGTGCCGTGTTTGAAGCCACCGACAAAGAAATGTTCGCGGGCTTCACTCCCGAGGAGATCGCGACCTTCATCTCCTTCATGGAGCGGCTGGATCGCAATCTCGACGCCGCCGGTGCCCCTGCCGATCCCGGCAACCCCCAAAACTCCCCCCGTGAAAGAAAGGAAATGTGACCGTGAGTAAAAAACAATCCGCTGCCCGTCAAAATACCCCGCCGAGCGATCGCCTGCGGTGGTTCAAATACGTCAAGCCGTACCTGCCTTGGTTCATCATTGGCCCTCTCTGCATGATCGTGGAGGTCATCGGCGAGGTGGTCATGCCCAAGATTCTGGCTTACATCATTGACTTCGGTGTCAAGCATACCATGGAGGAGGCACCTGCCTGGCTTTTGTGGTTATATGATTTCCTGGGGACGGATTCCGCCCTGGTGGTGGCGCTGGCCGTGGGTATGGTGCTGACGGCTGTTCTCATGATGGTCGGAGGTGTGGGCGGCGCTTACTTTGGTGCCAAAGCCTCGGTGAATTTCGCCGCCGATCTCCGCGCCGACATCTACCGCAAGGTGCAGAAGTTCTCCTTTGCCAACATCGATAAGTTCAACACGGGCTCCCTCGTGACCCGTCTGACCAACGACGTGACCCAGATCCAGAATTTCGTCAACACCCTGCTCCGCATGGCCCTGCGCGCCCCCGGTATGCTGGTGGGCGGTCTGATCATGGCCATCGCCCTCAACGGAGAGCTGGCTCTGGTGCTGGCCGTGGCCGTGCCCGTACTGCTGGTGGGTATCGTGGCGTTCATCCGCTTCGGGTTCCCCCGCTTCTCCGCCATGCAGGAGAAGGTGGACGGCCTCAACGCCAACGTGCAGGAGAATATGACCAACGTCCGCGTGGTCAAGTCCTTTGTCCGCGAGGAGCATGAGACCCGCCGCTTTGCCCAGACCAACGCCGACCTCAAGCGAGCCGGCCGCCGCGCTATGCTGGTGGTGATCTGGATGTCCCCCCTCATGACGTTGTGCATGAACGCCGCCGTTATGGCCGTTCTGTGGTTCGGAGGCAACATGGTGCTGAACGGCTCCATGTTGGTGGGCGACCTCACCGCCTTCGTGACCTACATCACCCAGATTCTGTCCTCCCTTATGATGGTGACCATGCTCTTCATGCAGGCCTCCCGCGCCATGGCCTCGGGCAAGCGCATCAAGGCCGTCATGAACGAGGAGATCGACATCTCGGATCTGACCGCCGCTCATCCCGACAAGCAGGTGGAGCGAGGCGAGATCGAGTTCCGAAATGTTACCTTCCGTTACTACAAGGGAAGCGAGGGCAAGGTGCTGGACGATATCAGCCTCAAGATCGCCGCAGGCTCCACCGTGGGCATCATCGGCTCCACGGGCTCGGGTAAGACCACCCTGGTCTCCATGATCCCCCGCCTCTACGATGCCGACGAGGGCGAGATCCTGGTGGATGGCGTCAACGTCAAGGATTACAGCCTCTACAACCTCCGCGAGGGCGTAGGTATGGTGCTCCAGAAGAACGTTCTGTTCTCGGGTACCATCGAGGATAACCTTCGCTGGGGCGACGGGGATGCCGATATGGATTCCATCCGCGCCGCCGCCGACTCCGCCCAGGCCGACGGCTTCGTCATGGGCTTCGCCAAGGGCTACGAATCCGATCTGGGTCAGGGTGGTGCCAACGTGTCGGGCGGTCAGAAGCAGCGCCTCTGCATTGCCCGCGCGCTGCTCAAGAAACCGAAGATTCTTATTCTGGACGACTCCACCTCGGCAGTGGATACCGCTACTGAGGCGCGCATCCGTGAGGCCTTCCGTGGCGAGCTGAAGGATACCACCAAGATCATCATTGCCCAGCGTATTACCTCCGTTATGGAGGCCGACCAGATCATCGTGGTCAACGAGGGGCGCATTACGGGCGTGGGTAACCACGATACCCTGCTGGCATCCAATGTGGAATATAAGGAAATCTACGATTCCCAGATGGAAGCCGCCAAGCAGAAGGCCGAGCTGGAAAAAGAGCTGAATAACGGGGAGGTGAACGGGTAATGGCAGCCAGAAATTTGACAGAGCTTCAAAAGCGTTACGCATCCCTCGGTAAGGTTCCCGCAGGACGCGGCCCCGGCGGTCCGGGTCCCCACAGAGGACCGGGAGGCCCCGGTATGCGAGGTAAGGGCAAGCCCAAGAACAGCCGCGCCACGGCGCGCCGCCTGCTTCGCTACATCAGCACCTACTGGTTCCGTCTCGTTTTCGTTCTCATTTGTATGCTGGTCAGTACGCTGACCTCTATGGCCGGCACATACCTCCTGCGCGATGTTTACAACGTCTTGACTATCCCTGCAGAAGGTGAAATTTCAGCGCACACCGAGAGTATTCTTCTCAACATCTTTATGCCGGATCTGGCTGCTAACGCCACCCCTACGGTGGAGCAGCGCATCGGATGTCTGACCATCATTCTCATGGTTCTGGCTGTGATCTACTCTGTGGGTATCGTATCCACCTACCTCCAGGGACGACTCATGATCGCCGTGTCCCAGAATGCTGTGGAGAAGATCCGCAACGACCTGTTCAAGAAGCTGCAAAAGCTCCCCGTCCGCTACTTTGATTCCCACCCCACAGGCGAGCTCATGTCCCGCTTCACCAACGACGTGGATGCCATCGATATGATGATCAACTCCACCGTGACCAGCCTGATTTCGGGTGCCATTACTCTGGTGGGCACCCTGATCATGATGATCTATACCAACTGGATCCTGACCCTCATCACGGCGGCATTCATCCCCCTCTACCTCTTCGGCGGCGGTCTCATCGGTAAGAAATCCGCCAAGTACCACTCCGCCCAGCAGGCCGCCCTCGGTGCCGTCAACGGCTACATCGAGGAAACCGTGACGGGCTCTAAGGTGGTCAAGGTGTTCAACCACGAGGAGGTCTGCGTGGAGGAGTTCGAGACCCTGAACAATGATATGCGTGATAAGCAGTTCAAGGCTCAGTTCTTCGGTGGCGTGATGGGTCCCATCATGCACAACCTGTCCAACCTTTCCTTCGCTGTGACGGCGGGTGTGGGCGGTCTGCTCTGCATTTTCGCGGGCTTTGACGTGGGTGGTCTCACCATCTTCTGCACCTACTCCCGTCAGTTCTCCTTCCCCATCAACAATCTGTCCATGCAGATGTCTACCGTCTTCTCGGCTTTGGCAGGTGCGGAGCGCGTGTTTAACGTCATGGACGAGACGCCTGAGACCCCTGACCGCGTGGATGCGATCCGCATGGAGGATGTCAAGGGAGAGGTAATTCTGGACAACGTCTCCTTCGGTTATCTGCCCGAGCAGACCGTTCTCAAGCACGTCAGCCTCTACGCCCATGCGGGACAGAAGATCGCTTTCGTAGGCTCCACCGGCGCGGGTAAGACCACCGTGACCAATCTGCTTAACCGCTTCTACGACATCGACGAGGGAACCATCACCATCGACGGCGTGGATATCCGTGCTTACAAGCGGGATGAGCTGCGTGGGAATATCGCCATGGTTCTGCAGGACACCCACCTGTTCACGGGTACCATCATGGAGAATATCCGCTACGGCCGTCCCGATGCTACCGACGAGGAAGTGATCGAGGCCGCCAAGACCGCCTCGGCGCACAGCTTCATCATGCGTCTGGAAAACGGCTACCAGACGATTCTGGAAGGCGACGGCGCCAATCTCTCCCAAGGACAGCGCCAGCTGCTCAACATCGCCCGCGCCGCCATTTCCAAGGCGCCCATTCTGGTGCTGGACGAAGCAACCTCTTCCGTAGATACCCGTACCGAGCGTCACATTGAGCGCGGTATGGATCGGCTCATGAAGAACCGCACCACCTTCGTCATCGCCCACCGTCTGTCCACCGTCCGTAACGCCAACGCCATCATGGTGCTGGAGAAGGGCGAGATCATCGAGCGAGGCAACCACGATCAGCTTCTGGCCCTGAAGGGACGCTACTACGAGCTGTACACCGGCAAGAAGGAACTGGATTAAGCTTCTGCAAATATCATCATAGAGGAAAGAAGACGACTATGGAAAGCAAGAACAAATACTACCCCCGTCTGCGTGAGCTTCGCGTCGCGGCAGACATGAACCAAATGGAATTGGCCGACGTGCTGGGCATGCAGCAGAATCAGTACAGCCGCTACGAGCGGGGCGAGCGGGAGCTCCCCATGCACCTGTTCGTCAAGCTGGCCGAGTACTACAACGTCAGCCTCGACTATATGGTCGGGCTGAGCGATACCCGCGAGCGGGCCTAACAGAAGCACGGCATCCTGCCTTGATCAGCAGGGTGCCGTGCTTTTTTACGGTGTAATGACAAGCTCCAGGACCTCGCCCTCATCCCGTACCCTGACCCGCAGGGGGGGGGCTTGCTCGGCCGAGAACAGAAAGACCGCTTCGCGTGCCCCGTCAGCCGTGGTGCGGGTGACGGTGTGGGTGCCGTCCTCGGCGGTCGGGGAGACCGATACGACGTCTCCAATGGGGAGCAGTGCCTCGGCAAAGCGAAGGAACCCGTTCACGCCACGACCGTCTGACGATGTTTTCACCTCTCCATAGGGTGATGGATAGGTAAACGTTACGGTGCGGAGCGGATTTCCGGCGGTATCGGCCTTGTAGGCCGCGGTGACGGTGATGCCGGCCAGCGCAGTGGGAGCGGTGAAGGTGATACTCAGGGGACGGGCGGCGGACGTGTCTCCGACGAAGGGGGCGCCCACCGTGATCTCGGCGGCGATCGGACGAGGGGCGCCATCCGAAGGCGTGTATGTCCCCCGTACGGTGGCGGTGAAGGGCGCGGCGGCATAAGCGAAGTCGTCTTTCGGCGGAGTGGGGGAGCAGGCGGAGAAAAGGAGCAGCAGGGCGAGGACAAGCGGCAGGACACGGATGACGCGCATCGTGAATAACCTCCTTGGTTCTTGACAT
Organism: Eubacteriales bacterium; assembly: GCA_045645165.1. Taxonomy (GTDB): domain Bacteria; phylum Bacillota; class Clostridia; order Oscillospirales; family CAG-272; genus CAMEON01. The sequence goes on along the minus strand of JAZRIF010000174.1, from coordinate 2,450 downwards.
TTGCGGGAATATGTGATATGATACGTGTAGAAAGAAACACACCTTACCAAGGAGGATATGCGGAGATGACCTACGTTATGAGTGATCTGCACGGGCGGTACGATCTGTACGTCAAAATGCTGGATCTGATTGGCTTTTCGGAGGAGGATGAGCTGTACGTGCTGGGCGACGTGGTGGACAGAGGCCCCGAACCCATGAAGATTCTGACGGATATGAGCCTCCGCCCCAACGTATATCCCATACTGGGCAATCACGACTACATGGCGGAATACCTACTTGGTAAGCTGTCGGCACAGATCACGGCTGAGAATTGCGAGACTCACCTGACGGCTGAGGACTTGTCTGCGCTGGCTGGCTGGCTGACGGATGGCGGGCAGACGACCATGGAAGCGTTCCGTCGCTTAACGCCCGACGAGCGGGAAGGGATCCTCGACTACCTCTCGGAGTTCGCGCCCTACGAGGAGCTGAAGGTAGGGAACAATCACTTTGTGCTGGTTCACGCGGGACTGGGGGATTTTGACCCTGCCCGTCCCTTGGAGGAGTACGATCTGTACGGTCTCATTACCACCTATACCGATTATTCCAAGCGTTATTTCGAGGATCGATACCTGGTGACGGGACATGTTCCTACGGGACGGATTGACGAGGCGTACAGCGGAAGGATCTACCGCAAGCACGGCCACATTGCCATCGACTGCGGCGCGGTATGGGGCGGTACTCTGGGGTGCATCCGTTTGGAGGATCTGCAGGAGTTTTACGTGGAATGAAAGAGCTATGTAGGAAGATTTCGGCTTTTTTCCACAGCAAAAAGGGGCGACACGCAGCCGTCGCGCTCGTTTGTTTGGCTTTGCTCATAGGCTTTATAGCTTGGATGATCCATTCCAATACGATTCCCACCCTCACCGAGGTCGTAATCCCCGCCGAAGGGCTTCCCACCGCCTTTGACGGTTTGCGCATTGTGCATATATCTGATTTGCACGATGCGGAGCTGGGAGAGAACCATGAAAAAACCCTCGCGCTGATCCGCGATGCGAGCCCCGATCTCATTCTTCTCACGGGCGATATGATCAGCCGCCAAAAGAAGCGCACCGACATAGATCTGACGGCGTCCTTCTGCCGCGAGGCGATGAAGATCGCCCCCTGCTACTACGTCACGGGAAACCATGAAGGTGCTATTTCTGCCGAAACCTACGCCGAGCTGGAGGCCGTCTTGCTTTCTTTGGGCGTGACGGTGCTTCACGGAGAGGCGGTTACCTTGGAGCGGGGCGGTGAACGTATTACCGTGGCGGGGGTGGATTCCCCTGACTTTCGGCACGGTGCAGAGGGCAAGTCATTGTCCGAGCTGTGCGGGGAAGGGTATACCATCCTGTTGGCGCATCATCCGGAATTCGTGTCCGACTACGCCGAGGCAGGAGCGGATCTGGTCTTTTCGGGTCACGTCCACGGCGGGCAGATTCGTTTTCCCTTCGTGGGTGCTGTCTTTGGCCCCGGACAGGGGTTCTTCCCCGCCTACGAGTCGGGGCTGTACAGCATTCCCACCAATGAGGGTGAGACGCTGCTGTATGTCAGCCGCGGTCTCGGGAACAGCGGCATTCAGATCCGTTTCGCCAATCGCCCTGAGGTGGTGCTGGCGGTGCTCCGCCGATCGTGAGGAATGGAAGCCCACCCAGTATTTACATTTGCATGATCCGTCCAAATATGGTATAATGGGAGTCGTGATGCACGGCTCCCTTTTTGTGGCTGTGGCTATCACAAATTACCATTACCGAAGGAGGTATCCGAACATGAAGAAACTGATTGCGTTTGCTGTGAGCGCGGTCCTGCTCCTCGCCCTGTCTGTCACGGGTGTATCGGCGGCCACGACCCATACGGTGGTGTCCGGCGACAGCCTTTGGAAGATCGCGGTGCGCTACGAGGTAGGACTCAGCGAGATCAAAGCCGCCAATCCCCAGATCCAAAACTACGATCTGATCTACCCCGGTCAGAGCATCCACATACCCTTGCCGGACGAGACGGTGCAGCGTTACGAGCAGGAGGTCATCCGTCTGGTCAACGAGATCCGCGCCGAGAATGGCCTGCCCGCTCTGACCTACAACTGGGAGCTGTCCCGCGTGGCGCGCTACAAGTCCCAAGACATGAAGGACAACCGCTATTTCTCCCACACCAGCCCCGTCTACGGCTCGCCCTTCCGGATGATGAAGAGCTTCGGGATCACTTACCGCACCGCCGGCGAGAACATCGCCCGGGGCTACGCCACCCCGCAGGCTGTGGTAAACGGCTGGATGAATTCCTCGGGTCACCGCGCCAATATCCTGAACGCATCCTTCACCCAGATCGGCGTGGGGTACGTGGCAGAAGGGAACTATTGGACGCAGATGTTCATTGGCAAATAACTTTTGAAAACAATCGGAAAGGCGCCGGTTACGACGCGCGGGCTACTTGTTTGCCTG
>JAZRIF010000173.1:0-14107 GCA_045645165.1 Eubacteriales bacterium | reverse complement strand
GGGGGGGCCCGGTTGGGGGGGATCTTCTTAAAAGAAGTCCCCCACAGACCCCCTTCAAGAACTTTTGAAAAATAATTTGTAAAGTATTGGGAGTTCCAAAAACTTTTTTCTGCTCTGCTTGCAGAGTGAGGTTCGTTGGTGGGGTGCAGGGGTAGAGCCTCTGCTTAGTTCTTAGGTGCGCTCTGTACGATGGAGATACCTGCGGAGGTGCCCAGGCGGGAGGCGCCTGCCTCGATGAGGGCGACGGCGTCCTCGTAGGTACGGATACCTGCGGAGGCCTTGATGACGGTGGAGCCGCTGAGATTGGCCTTCATGATCTGCACGTCGGCTACGGTGGCGACGCCTGCGGAGACGCCGGTGCAGGTCTTGACGAAGTGGGCGCCTGCCTCGCAGGTCAGACGGGTGGCCAGAGCCTTCTCCTCGTCGGTGAGCAGTCCGGTCTCAATGATGACCTTGACGGTTCTGCCCTTGGCGGCGGCGACGATGGCGGCGATCTCGTTTCGGACGTAGTCGGTGTCGCCGTCCTTGAGCTTGCCGACGTTGATGACCATGTCGAACTCGTCACATCCCAAGGCGTAGGCATCCTCGGTCTCGGCTACCTTGACGGCGGTGGTGTTCTGGCCGAGGGGGAAGCCGATGACGGTGCAGGTCATGACGTCGCTACCGGCCAGCAGTTCCTTACAGAGGGCGATGTTGCAGGGGTTGACGCAGACCGAGGCGAAGTCCCACTCGCGGGCGTCGGCGCAGAGCTTTTCGATGTCGGCGCGGGTGGCGGCGGGCTTCAGGTTGGTGTGGTCGATGTACTTGTTCAGAGATTTCATGGGTTTTCTCCTTGAATTTGTATTTGCCGAACGGGTCGGGAATGTTCTTGTCTCTATTGTAGCATATTTCGGCGGATAAATCAATCCTTTTTTGCGCGGTGGAGCTAACTTTCCGGTAAATATTTTGGGAATTAAACGAAAAAGAAAGGGCACCGGTGCATGAACCGTGCCCTTTTCGGATATTATGCTTGAGAGAGAGCCTCGGCGGGGGTTGATTCCTCGCGGGAGGCGGCTTGGGCGCTGACAGCGCGGTATTCGGTCACGCCCAGGATGGTTTCGCCGTCGATCTGAACGGCGCGGGGGGAGTCAAAGCTCACGCGGATCTCCTTGCCTGCGTGGATGGCTACCATCTTCTTGTGCTTGATATGCTCGCCCTTGAAGATGGAGGGGAAGGCCATGAGGGTGGCGAGGCGACCCTTGCCGTAGAACAGCATGACCGAAAGTTTACCCTCGGGATCCATGCGATCCTGGGCGGGGGTGGCGTTCATGCCGCCGCCGTAGTAGCGACCCTTCATGGTGGGGGCCAGCCAGGCCTTCTTGTATACGTATTCCTTGCCGTCCACCACGATGGTGGCGGTGGTGGGTTTGTAGTGGAACAGGAGCCCCTTGATGGCGATGGCTGTGTAGTTGACGGGCTTTTCGGGCGCGGCCTTCTTCTGGGCGTCACCCACCTCGCAACAGTAGCCGTCGATGCCGAAGCCGACGTTGTTGAGGAAGCGGTAGCGCTTGCCCTTGATCTCCACGAAGGGGAGATTCTCGATAAAGGGGCGTACCGAGAAGGGCTCGGTATCGAAGGGCATGTTCAGATCGCGGAGGAAATCGTTACCCGTGCCGCCGGGGGCGTACAGGACGTCCTGACGGAGCTCCAGACCGTCGGTGTCGTTGATGAAACGGTTCAGGGTACCGTCGCCGCCGTGGAGAATGATCACGTCATCCTCGGCCAGAGAGGCGAAGAACGCAGGGTAATCTTGGGAGATGGCGGTGACGTCGCATTCCGTCACGGTGTGTTTTTCGGTCAGGGCGGTCAGCCAAGCGGGAGCTTCGCTGCCCTTGCGGCCGGCAAGCGGATTGTGAAGAATGTAGTAAGCCATAGACAACTCCTTTTGAGTCATTTTGTTATACCTGCTCATTATAGCCGAGATTTATAAACCCATTATGAACCGACGACGGTAAAAGGAATTTTTTGTCGGCAATTTGTTGAAAACGTGAGGGGAAAGTTCACTTTCGGTTCAGATTGGCATGATAAAATATGTACCAGCATACGATTTCAGGAAAGTGAGGTGATGGGATGCGGTACGTGATCTGTCTTCTGGCAGGGTATTTTGTAGGTGCCCTGAATTCATCCTATATATTGGCACGTCTGCACGGCTTTGATATCCGAACGCGGGGCTCTCATAATGCGGGCGCATCCAACGCACTGTTGCTGTTCGGAAAAATGCGGGGCTTTCTTTGCGCACTTTTCGACATATGCAAGGCGTACCTGAGCGTGTTCCTGGCGCGGAAGATATTCCCGGAGGACTCTTTGGTGTTTGCGGTGACCGCTGCTGCCTGCATTCTGGGCCATATTTTTCCCTTCTACATGAAATTCCGCGGAGGGAAGGGACTCGCCTGCTTGGCGGGGGTCATTTTGGCCTTTGATCTGCGGGTGTTCGGAATCATGCTGGCCTGCGAGATCGTGATCGCCCTGGCCACGAATTACATCTGCTTTGTCCCCATAACGGCGGCGGTGGTATTTCCCATCGTGTACAGCTTTGCAACGGGAGACTTGCAGGGGGCTCTCTTGCTGCTCGCAGTGGCGGTCGTGGTGTTGTGGCGGCATAGCGAGAATATCCGGCGGATTCGCCTCGGGCAGGAAATGCGGCTCAGCTACCTGTGGAACAAGGATGCGGAAATGACCCGCATGCGGGAGAACTATCCCGAGGAGGAATGGGATCATCCCGAAATAGAATAAACCGCAGGGCACCTCTAAAACTCATCGTGCGGCGAGAGGTTTTTAGAGATGCCCTGCAAACGGGCGGCATCCACATCGGATGCCGCCCGTCTTGCTTGGGAGGAATATCAGGGGACGAGAACCGTCTTGACGTTCTTGCCTGCCAGCGCGTCCTCGAAGGCCTTGTTGGTCTCGGCCACGGAATAGCAGGTCGCCAGCTCGCGGATAGAGGATACGAGGGCGGGATTCTGCTCCAGGAAGGCCAGATAGTCGCGGACGTCGATCATGGAGTACTGGGAGGAGCCGATCATGCGGACGGCCTTGAAGGTGATGATCTGGGGCTGGATCTCGATACCGCCGCTGTTGCTGTACTGGCCGGGGATCAGGTAGAAGCCGCGGTTGCGGAGGATATTCATGCCCTGAGGGACAGCGTTGGGAGCGCCCGATGCTTCGTAACAGAGGTCTACGCCCAGCCCGCCGTTCTCTGCCTGCAGGCGCTTGGTGATGGCTTCTGCGCCCTCGACGGCCAGATCCAGCACCTCGTCCACGCCCAACTTTCTAAGCAGAGCCTCACGCTCTGCGGATACGTTCTTGGCAATGACGTAGACCTTGGGAACGCCCATAGCCTTCATGTACATGGCGGCGTAGGAGCCCACGGGGCCTGCGCCCTGCACCACGGCGACCTTGATCTGCGCGAAGTCCAGACCTGCCTGCGCGCCCAGACGGAAGGCGTGCATGGCGGTGGGGCCGGGGCAGGCAAAGACGGCCACAGCGGTGGGATCCAGCCCTGCGGGGATCTTGACCAGATTGGCAAGGGGGGTATAGTTGACCTGGACGTAGCCGCCCCAGAGGTAGGGGGCTTCCTCAATGCTACCGCCGTTGGTCACGCCCATGTTCACGCAGTTGGCGTCGTCGCCCGACTTGCAGAGCAGGCACTCACCGCAGGGAACGGCGATGTCGGCGATGACGTTGTCACCGATGGAGAGACCGTACTTTTCGGCCTCGGCGGGATCGCAATCCTCCAGACGGCCTACGAATTCATGGCCGATGACGGTAGGGGGATCGATGAGCAGACCGCCGCGAAAGAAGTGCAGGTCGGTGCCGCAGACGCCGCTGGCGATGAGGGCGGAGCGACCGTAGCCCGCGGGGGTGGCGGTTACGTCGAATTCACGAATGTCAAAGGGCTTGCCGATGCCCATGAATACGGCTGCTTTTGCTTTCATATTGAAAAACCTCGCTTTACTTTTCGATATACACGTTAAAGATTTGTTGATAGACAAGGGATATTTTCTGCATCTCCGACGGGGTCGGAGGGAGGGTGTCGCGGTATGGGTAGGGGAGTCCCATGGCCTCATATTTTCCTGCGGCCAAGCGGTGGAAGGGAAGGAGTGCCACGGTTTTGACCCCGATTGCTTGCAGATCCTGTATGATGCCGCGCACGGCGGCTTCCTGCGTGTTGACACCGGGAATCACGGGGATACGGACGTGGATATCCTTACCCGCTTGTAAGAGTCGGGTGAGATTGTCCCGCACGAGGGGGAGATCTCCGCCAATGCATTCCTTCATGAAAATCGGGTCGCTGGTTTTCCAGTCGAAGAAGACGGTATCCACGAAGGGAAGAACGGCCGCAAAGCGGCTCCACGCCACGCATCCGGCGGTGTCGAGGATGATCGAAACATCCTTTTCCCGCAAGGATTTTGCCAGCGCGACCACGGCCTCGGCTTGGAGCAGAGGCTCGCCTCCCGAGATCGTCACGCCGCCGCCGCTTGCGCGGTAGAAATCGGCGTCCTCCATGACCTCGGTTACGATCTCATCTACGGTCATAGAGCGGCCGTAGGTGATTGTCTTATTAGCCTTGGAATAGGTCAGGGTGACGGGGGCGGGGGAGATGGTTTCGGGGTTGTGGCACCAAGGGCAACGGAGGTTACAGCCCTTGAGGAAAACCGTGGTGCGGATGCCCGGGCCGTCGCCGACGGAAAAGTGTTGAATATCCGACACGAAAAGATTCATCCGACCTTGCTCCTTACTGAATTTTACGATGCTATAAAGGTTCTTGAGCGGGTGCCGCCGAGCTTGCTCGGCATGCAGAGCCCTGCTTACTCCTGCTGGGTGCGGCTCAGAATATCCATCTGGACTTCCTTGGCCAAGGTTACATACAGTGCCGAGAAGCCCGACACGCGCACCACCAGATCGGGGTAGTTTTCGGGGTGATCCATGGCGTCCTTCAGAACGGCGGTGGAGGTGGCGTTGATCTGCATCTCCTGCCCTCCCTTTTGGAAGTATACGCGGATGAGGGCGCGGAGCTTATCCCGCTTGCCGTCCGAGAACATAGAGGGGGAGTACTTCTGGTTGATGACGGTGCCGCAGGCGACCTTGGTGTAGTCGGGCTTGGTGATGCTGAGCACGGTGGCGGTGGCGCCGCGGGTGTCGCGACCATAGGTGGGGGAGGCGGCATCCGAAAGCGGCTCTCCTGCGCGGCGTCCGTCGGGGGTAGCGCCGATGGTATGACCCGCGTAGATGTTGCTGACGTTGGCGGCCATGGCGGTGTAGTAGCCGCCGCCGTCACGGGTCTTATACTTCATGAACTCATCCGAGAGGAAGTCCACGAACCAGACGGCGTATTTGTCCACGAAATCGTTGTTGTTGCCGTACTTGGGGGCGGCCAGCAGTTTTTCCCGCAGAGGCTCGTAGCCTTCAAAGTTAGCCTTCAGGGCGGCGGCCAGCTCCTCCATTGTGGCGGTTTTGTCGGTGAAGATTACCTGCTCGATGGCGGCCAGGGAATCGCACATGGTGCCCACGCCCATGAGAGCCGCGCCGTGTACCGAGGGGTAGACTGCGCCGCCCATGTTGATATCCAGACCTCTGCCGATGCAGTCCTTACAGAAGACCGACAGGAAGGGGGAGGTGTACTGTTCGGGGTTGGGCAGATTATTGTAGCGGTTGAAATTCTCAACGTACTCCTTGACTCCCGCTTTCAGTTGGGTCTCCAAGCGTTCCATGAGAATGTCCATGGTGGTGATGGAGGCGATACTACCCGTATCGATGCCTGCCGAGGGATGGAAATATCCCTTGCCCTCGTTGAAGACGTACTCCAGAAAACGGGGCGTGTCAAAGCGGCCGTCGGTCCAGGCGGGTTGCATACCCGTAATGAAATTCTCGATACAGCCCACCATGGAGTAGTTGCGGGCATCCTCGATGGCGTAGCCGTAGCGGGACAGAGCGGCGATGTTGACCTCGTCGTTCATGAGGGCGGGGTAGCCCAGTCCCGTGCCGATGACTTTGAGGCATTCGTCCAAAAACTCCTCGGGGGTGGTGGGGGCGATGCGGGCGGAGAGGTTGGGGCCGGGGAGATTGACGTTGCCCACGGCGCGAAGGACGCAGAAGCTGAGCCGATTGGTGGCATCGCTTCCGTCGGGTTTTACACCCGCCACGGCGATGTTGACCACGTCGTCACCGCCCAGATAGGCGCGGCGCTCGTAGATTTTCATGAAGACGTTTTCCAGCAGTCTTATGGCCTCGTCCTCGGTGAGTATCCCCGCTTCGGTGTCATGAGCAAAGTAGGGGTATAAGTACTGATCCATCCGCCCCAGCGCCATGGCGTAGCGGCCCTCATACACGAAGGCGGTGTGAATCATCCACACCAGCTGGAGGGCCTCTGCGAAGCTCTCGGGAGGACGCTCACAGAGGGCGGCGCAGTTGTCACGGATAGCGGTTAAGGCTTGGGTGTCGTATCCCGCGGTTCCCATCAGGGTTTGTGCCTCGTCGGCGTAAGCCTTGATGCGGTCGCGCAAACCCATCACCGCCAGTTTCATGCTTTCCAGAAAGTCTACGCGGGCGGAGTCGTTGGCATGGGTGATCTTGGAGGCTTCGATACGGGCGAGGATCCCCGGGATGCCGTCGCGCAAAAAGGTTTCGTATTCGGGGGCGAAGTGGTCGCCGTTATGGAGGAAGCCCCGCTCGCCCAGAGGGGCGCACAGGTCAAGGGCGGCTTGCTTTTCTTCGGGGGACATAACCGTCCACAGGGGACGGATGCTGCCCGCGATGAGGTCGCCACGGTATATGTAGGCCGCGGGCGCAGCAAACAGTTCGTAAATGCCGTGACCGCGGAGAATGATCGGGGCCGTATCGGGACATTGGGAAATTCCCTTAGCACGGTAAAAGAAAGGGGCATATTCCCCGACGGGAAGCTGCTTCATTTCCTGTTTCAAAAGCTCGGTGGTATGTATATTCATAGACAAACCCTCCTGTTGGATACCAGTATACCATGAATCCGAACAGATTGCAAGAGATTTATGAAAAATATCTGTGCAAAATTTACGAAAAAACGGAAGTCTGTTCATGGCTGTGTCATGTTCTGAACTTGACAAACCCGAGCTTTTATGATACTATATTATATGAATAAGTATACCTTTTTGCCGATTTTGATGAGAAAGGGGGGAATGATATGTCCTTTACCATGCTTTCAACGCTGCTTTTGCTGACCGTTGGTGTGAGCGTTTTTTTGGAAGCCTTGCGCGGATATCGGCGTGGCTTTGCGCAGACAGCCGTCTCCCTTTCTGCTGTCGTTTTTTCGGCTCTTGTGTCGGCGCCCTTGGCGGTGTGGCTGTCGGATTATCCGACCAAGCTTCTTGACAGGAAAGTGCACGAAATCCTCCCCGTACTGGACAATCTGGCTTCCCAATTCCCCAGTTTGGATACGTTGATCATCGCCGGCATGGATGCCTTGCTCTCTCCGTTTTTGTTCTTGATTCTGTTCTATATTCTCCGCGGTATTGCGCGGCTCGTGCTGGGGATCCTTTTCAAAAAGCATCTTCGCTTGCGCCCGGACGATCCCTCTGATCCCATGTACGAAAGCGAGAATGCCCCCTGGTATCGCCGTCACGGACGTTTGGTAGGCGCATGCACGGGTGGTGTCTGCGGATTGATTTCCGCCATGATCATTCTGTCTCCTGTCGTGGGATTTTTGTCCGTTACCAACACGATGCTGGAGGCTACGGATTCCTTCAAGATCAAGTGGAGTACCTATGGGCTGGATGCCGATCAGGTGAAGGAAATCAGGGTGACCGTAAACGATCCTGTCTCCAATGTGCTGGAAGCCATGGGCAGCGGGTTGATCTTTGATTCCTACGCTTGTACAAGGCTGAATGGCCAGCGGGTCTGTTTGCGTCGCGAAACCGAGGCTTGCGCTACGGTGGTCACCGATATGGTGTCTTCTATGAAGCTGTTACAGGAGCCGGAGGATATGACCCCCAAGCAGAAAGAGCGTTTGGCGGGATTGGGTGATCGGATCGGTAAATCCGAAACGGCCAAAATGCTGGCGGCGGACACCCTGAACAACGTGGCGAACGCTTGGCTGGATGGGCGTGACTTCATGAAGCTTTCCTGTCCGTCCTTTGGTGACAATATTGACTCCATCATGCAGGGCGCCTTGCAGGTGTGCGCGGAGTCTACTGCTGCCTGCGTAGGCCGGGATATATCCACGCTGTTGCATATCTACCTCATTGCGGCAGACAGCGGGCTTTTGGGGGATCTGACCTACGAGGAGCTGGCCACGACTCTGGACGAGGACGGTGTCATCAATCGTATTTATAACGAACTGCTGGATAACCCCTGTATGGCTCATCTTGCGAATGAAATGACCCACGTTGCGCTCAATATGATGGCATCTGCATTGGAATTTTCGGATTTCAGCGAGCAGAAGCTGGACAGCCTGATGAAGGATCTGTCGAATTCCATGAATCTGGTCAACGGCATGGGCGGAACCACTGAGGAGCGGGTGGAATCCATGAAGGATTACACGCTGTATTACGCGAAGATGTACGGCATGGAGCTCCCCGACTCCCTGGCCGAAATGGCAGCGGTCGCCTTCATTGACCGCTTGGGCAGCAGCGGAGGAAAGGTTACCTCGGATCAGCTGTACGATCTCATCAATGAGTATATGAAGGGACAATAGATTACAACTGCAACGCAGAGAAAGGAGCGCCTATGGAAAATATTCTCATGTATCTGGAAAACGGAATGACGATGCTCGTCGCGATTTCGGTGTATATGTACCTGGTGGCTTCTCTCTATCCCTATTTGACCCTACGGACGGTCTGGAAGACACATAGTCCGTATCGCATCTTAGGAAATTGGATAACGGGAGACCGTGAAATCCAGGAGTCTCCCACGGGAGATACTGCGATGGCTGACCGCGGCCTTCGCAAACTGGTATTTCCCGACGGTCGCGCCATTCTGTATGAGCCTGCCCTCCGGATGCGACGGTATATTCGTTGCTATGCGCTGATCAAGCAGGACGGCTGTACCTTTATCAAGTGCCGCATCCATCCCCGTATTGCCTGTATCCGCTACGACGTGGCAACCTTTGACCGCAAGGGACGACTTTTGGATGTGTTGAACGTCAGCGAACGAGTCACCGAATACGGGTATACCCAAACGGTTCGGCTGCCCCGCGCCACCGCATACGCTTGCGTGACATTGCGCCGTGTAGATCGGATGTACGAGGGACGGGAGAGTACGGTGGGGTATTCCCGGGTGGGGATCGGCATGTATATGGCCTTGTCGGTGATTACCGCCGCCATGATGGGAAACATCCTGCACGGATGCCTCGCAGAGATCATGGAGACGTTGCCTGTACGGGGCGACATCAGTAGCCCCGGGTTGACGCTGGTGGCCGCCGCTGTTTTGGGCGGACTCAGCGCGGCGTGGGTGGTGTTCATGCATAGCGTTCATGCAAAAAAGGATATAAACAGATGATGAAACCAACGGATTTTGAATGGACCTCCGATACCCCTTATCGGGAAGACTACCGTTACCCCCAGCCTGAAGGACTGGTAGCCCTGCGGGATCTTTTGTATACCAATCGGGATGGGTGTCGTTACGTGCTTCTGCGTTGGGGGATGGAAGCGGATTTCAAGGTGGACCGCTTTACCTTCGAACTGACACAACTGGACTTTGCAGAGGAATGTCTGGAAACGATCACCGTGACCTATCAGGGAATGGATATCCCGTCTGTCCAGCGGGGAGAATGCTTTGTTGCGCCCCGTGGGATTGTTTTGCGGGAGAAATGTGCGGATATCCGCGTGCGCCTCGTTGAGGTGGTGTCGAGTAATTACGTATACCGCGTGAAAGGTATGAGGGTTGATGTGGAATACTTGACTCCGGTGCCTTGGGAATACGATGAGCGCGGCGGAAGAGGCGATAAGCTTTCGGACAAGATCCCGCTGCGGGTGCATTCCAAGCGGCGCGGACGGGTGGGTTTCCGCTGGCCTGCCGTATTTCTATCGGTGGTGCTCCTGCTTTTGGTCATGTTACTCCCAATCCTGATCCCGGATACGAAGGAGGTACATGCAGGCGGACACGCCAAAGAAACTGAGGCGGTCGATGTAAGCGACCGCACGCTCGCTGTCGAGTAGCCTTTCGGGCTTCGACGGGTTTTCAACGTTATTGCTACCGCCGCTATGCGGCGGCATGGAGATTGTTATGGTAGATCACAGCCACGTCATCAGTCAGCTGACCGAGGGACAGAAGATTCGGTTGCTGACGGATATTCACAGCTTGGCGGATCCCGAGTTTTTGACTTTGGGAATACCGCCCATACGGTGCGAATCCATACTGGAGGCGCGGGGAGAAGTATTTCCCTCCGCTGCTGTTTTGGCGCGCTCCTGGGATACGGCGCTGGTGTCTGACGTGGCGGAAGCGCAGGGAAAATCGCTTTTACGGCAAGGCTACAATCATGTCCTGCTCCCCGAGGCCAAGGCGAAAATAACGCCCTATGGTAACAGTTTTTCCGAGGATTCCGTTCTGGCGGGAGAATTGGCGGGGGCGTATCTGGCGGGCATGAATCGGACGGGTGTCTCCGCAAGCCTGAGCGGGTACGGCTTCACCGCCAAAGAGGCGGCTGAATTGGATGGTACGCCCACTCCTGCTCAGATCTACCGTTTCCTGGAGCTCCCCTATCAGCGGGCGCTGCGCGGCGGTGTATGCGACGGATTGGTTCTGGATGCCACGGTAGATTGCTTACCCGAAGCATCGTACAATCGCGTGCTGGTACGGCATGCCGATGGGCAGGAGACCGTAACGGCCATTGCGAAGGGGCGGATCTGTCTGCGGGGCTCTGCGTCGGCTCTGCAAAGTGCGCTTCATAATTTCCGTCGTGTACGGACGGCCATTGAACACGGACGCGCCACCACGGGAGAATTGGAGGCTTTGTGCGCTTGCGGCGAGGCGATCTCCGAGGAAACGCTGGATGCTGCCGTTGACCGTCTCTTGTCTTTTGCCGAGGATTGCGCAACCCGTACCGATTCGGTCAAAGAGCCGATCGACACAACCAAGCTCGAAGATCGGCTTGCTCGCGCATCGGTGATCCTGTTGGAAAATCGTGGGACGAAAAAGAGTAACCGACCCATTCTTCCTTTGCGGAGCGGAACGAGTATTTGCCTGATCGGTGACGTGATCCGCGCGGGTGGGCAAACGTTTCAGACCGCGGCAAATATTTTTGCAGCGGCAGGTTATTCCGTTCCGTGCTATGCACGGGGTTACGATCTGGCGGGAGACCGCAGCGAAGGGCTTTTGAAGGAAGCGCTGATGCAAGCCCGTCGCGCGGCGGTGACGGTTCTGTTTTTGGGCGTGGACAATCGCCGTGCCCGCCGTATGGAGAGGGAAGGACGGATTACGCTACCGGCCAATCAGTTGGCACTTTTCGATGAACTGACCCGTTTGGGTACGCCGGTGATTACCGTTATTTCGAGCGATATCTACCCCGATCTGTCCTTTATGACGTCTGCCGTTCAGGAAACTTCTGCTCTGCTATGGGCTCCTTTGAATATGCCGAATGGACTGAGCGCTGTGGCAGATACGCTGAACGGTACGAATAATCCCAGCGGTAGATTGCCGGTGACTCTCTGCGCTCACGGGGATGTTCCTGAGCTGTCGCGCAGACGTCAGCGGGTTGGCCCCTTCGTTGGCTACCGCTACTACGATACCCTCGGATACGGTGCTCTGTATCCTTTTGGATACGGACTGTCCTACTCCTCGTTCCGATACAGCTTACTGCGGGTTCACAAGGGAAAGATCAGTTTTGCGGTGCGCAACGTAGGTCGATACCCGGGTGTTGAAACAGCGCAGGTCTATCTGGGAATCCGTTCCTCTGCGATTGTGCGCCCCAAAAAGGAGTTGATTGGCTTTTTCCGTTTGGAACTGGCACCGGGCCGGGAAAAGAAGGTCACGCTTCCTTTGGAGATCATACCGTGGCGAGTCGAGGACGGCCGACTCCTTACAGAACGAGGCGTCTACGAGTTGTTCGTGGGCGCATCGGTATCGGATATCCGTCTGCACATGACTTTGAAGGAAGGTGCGGATACCTTGGATGCGGACGAAAACCGTCCTGAGGATTATTTGGCATCGGTATCCAACATTCAATCCCAACATTACGTAATGGAGGCTGAGTATACACCCATGAAACCGTACTTGCGAAACCTCTTGTTCGGTATTGCCGCGCTGTGTTTGGCGGTAAGCCTGAAAATATACGATATACTGACCTCTGCCGATTCCGTATTTTTGGATGTTGTGGCAGGGATTTTGGCCATTGGATCGGCGGTGTTCTTCGCCATGGAGATCATGGACAGGCGCAAACAGCACCTGGAAGAACGGGAGCGAATCGAGGAAGCCAATGCGGCGAGCTTCGCTGATGCTTCCTTCATTCCCATGCCCTCTGCGGCAGAGCTGTTTGCAGCGGAAGACGATTGGTACCGTCTGGATGCAGATGCCGATAGTGAAGACAACGGTATCGACGGAAATGAGGCATACGATCATTTTGCCGACGTGGATAAAGAGCTTACCTTCTC
This sequence comes from Eubacteriales bacterium, assembly GCA_045645165.1. GTDB lineage: Bacteria > Bacillota > Clostridia > Oscillospirales > CAG-272 > CAMEON01. The sequence continues at coordinate 1,511 of JAZRIF010000173.1, read as the reverse complement.
GATCGCGACTCGCGAGCTGTCCGTACTGGCGAGGGAGAAGGGAATGACGGTCAGTGAATCCACCGTAAAGAGCTTGTTTGCCGCCCTGGCTTCCTCCAGACTGCTGGTGATGCGGGATATGAGCGAGACTCATTTTACGGCTCTGACCTCTCTGTTGAGCGAGTATTTCGACGGATCTGTCGAGGTAGATGAGGTGGATGAGACCTATCACAGCGAAACGGATGCACTGTTTTCCACCGACGAGCACGGAAACCGCACGCCTCGCGGAGTGTTGCGTGCCATACAGAATGCGCAGGCCGAGCCCGGTAAGATCCATCTGGCGGCTTTCACACAGGTCGTACCCGAGACGATGTCGGTCTATTTCGTTCCCTTTGCCCGCCATGCCCACGCGCCTCACTCGGGATGCACGGTGAATAGCCACGGCCCTGCGGGGGAGGAGATGAGCTATCGGATTCCCGAGAATCTGTGGTTCATTGTAAATTTGAAAAAGGATGCGTCTCTTTGCGGTCTGCCCGATTATGTTTCCGAGATCGCGACGGTTCAGGCCTGGGCGTGGGAAACGAAGGGGTATACCGCCGAAGGACATACCGAGTTCCGACGATTCACCTTTGGACAGATGGAGTATCTCTGTGACCGCATGCGGAGTGATTTTGCTGTGGACGAGGAGACTTGGAAGCAGATTGACCGTCTGGAAGCGTATGGAGCTCGCTATAGCGATTTCCGTATCGGAAATAAAATGTGGCTGAGCATGGAACTGTATATGGCGGTTCTCATGTCCCTGGGGGTAGACGAGCCTACGGCTCGTGACGAGGCTTTGGCGGTCAAGCTGATGCCTGCCCTGCTGGCGTCTTTGTCGGGGCGTATTCCCCGCGGAGAGCGCGGTTTGGGTGAAACTTTGGACGCGATTTTCGGGGAAGAGCATACCGCCCTTTGCCGTAAGACCATGAAGGAATCGGATGCGGATCTGATTTGATATTTTGACAAGAGGTGTTTCATGCAGAACCTTCCTATCACGCCGCTTTTGCTGTTTAAGGATGCGCCGGGTGGCGCGGCCGGCGGCTCACTACCCGATATACTGACTTCGGGGACGGCTATCGTCGTGTATATCTTTATCATTCTGTCCATCATTGCCTGTCTGGTGGTGGCGGTGCTTTTGAGCGGCCGCGATAAGGGAGCTCAAGCCTCGGTTGACGCGGAACCGCTTCCGACGGAAGGGCAGGATATCCTTTCGTCTCCTCCCACCGCGGGCCGCTTCTGCATGCTATCCCGCATAGACGAGAATCGGTATCGATACGGTCACCGTCGGTACGAGGATGGGATCACGCTGGATCGCTTCTGCGAGGACTTTCGCAACTATGCGGCTTACGAGCTGAAGCTGTACTACGATATCGACGATATTCGCCGCTTCATAGCGGGCATGGCGGTGTCCCGTATTCTCATCCTGCAGGGTATGTCGGGTACGGGTAAGACCTCCCTGGCACACGCCTTCGGAGAGTTTGTGGACAACCGCT
>JAZRIF010000172.1:0-31168 GCA_045645165.1 Eubacteriales bacterium | reverse complement strand
CAAAAACTTTAACAAATAATTTAATGAAAATCAAGAAAGGAGCAAACCATGTCCCTGATTCACGTAACCAAAGAAAATTTCGCCGAGGTCAAGGCCTCGGATAAGCCCGTCCTGCTGGACTTCTTCGCTACCTGGTGCGGTCCCTGCCGCATGATCGCTCCCTTTATTGAGCAGATTGCCGAGGAGCATCCCGAATACGTGATCTGCAAGATCGACGTGGACGAAGAGCCCGAGTTGGCTCAGCAGTTTGGCATCCAGAGCATTCCTACTCTGGTGGTCCTCAAGAACGGAGAAGTCGTCAATACCTCCATGGGTGCTAAGCCCAAGGCAGCGATTCTGGAGCTGTTGAAGTAAGGCGCATTCAGGGGTTCAGCCCCCTGAACTCCGCCAAAATCCTTTTTGTAAAAAAGGTACCGGACTCCCGTTCCTTATCCCCCCAATCAAAAGCGCGTCACCTGGGGGTGACTTGCTTTTTGATTATTGGAAATTATTACTTATCCTTGATGAGTCCCACCAGCTTGCAGAACTCCATCACCACGGTGGGTACCAGAATGAGGCCCAGACCGGTGAGGTACAGGGTGGGAGTCAGATAGACCAGACCAAAGGCGGTCATGACACCGGGGGTGAACAGCACGAAGCAAACGAGCACCAGAGAGGCCAGAGCTGCCCAGTTGAGCTTACTGTTCCCGAATACGCCGATTTTGAAGAGGGACTTATCCGAACGCATATTGAAAGCGTGAAGTACCTGGGACATAGCCAGCACCATGAAAGCCATGGTCTGACCGGCCATGGTGGGATCCACATCGGCGGGGGTCAGTACGCGGCTTCCCAGGAAGAATGCCACCAGAGACAGGATAGCGAACATAGCGCCCATGAGAACCACACGCACACCCAGACCGTTTGCAAACAGTCCTTCATGCTTGGGCTTGGGTTTGTGATCCATCACATCGGCCTCCACAGGCTCCATACCCAGCGCAATGGCGGGGAGGGAGTCGGTGACCAGGTTGATCCAGAGCAGCTGCATAGAGAGCAGAGGGGTCTCGTGCCACAACAGCATAGCCACGAAGACAGTGATGACCTCACCGATGTTGGTGCCCAGCAGGAAGCCGACCACCTTCTTGATGTTGGCGTAGATGCCACGGCCCTCGTGAACAGCATCCACGATGGTGGCGAAGTTATCGTCAGTCAGGGTCATATCGGCGGCACCCTTGGCCACGTCAGTACCCGTGATACCCATGGCGCAACCGATGTCGGCAGCCTTGAGGGCGGGAGCATCGTTAACGCCGTCACCCGTCATGGAGACCACCTGACCCTTGCGCTGCCAAGCCTTGACGATACGGATCTTGTTTTCGGGGGAGACGCGGGCATAGACAGAGATCTTCTCGACCTGAGCATCCAACTCCTCCTCGGTCATGGCATCCAGCTCGGCACCCGTGATGGCGCGGTCGCCTTCCTCCAGAATACCCAGCTCGCGGGCGATGGCGGAGGCGGTCACCACGTGGTCACCCGTGATCATAACAGGCTTGATGCCGGCGCGGCGGCAGGTAGCCACGGCCACCTTACACTCGGGGCGGGGCGGATCGATCATACCGACGAGACCCAGGAAGGTCAGTCCGTTCTCCAGTTCCTCGGAGGTGGGGTTCTCGGGAACGGTGTCTACGGTCTTATAGGCAATAGCCAGCACGCGCAGGGCGTTCTCGCTCATTTCCTCGGTGATGCGCTTGGCGGTATCGAGATCACCCTTCACACAGCGGGCAGCCAGCATATCGAAGGCGCCCTTGACGATGACCACATTCTTACCGTCCATGACGTTGACGGTGGTCATGAGTTTGCGGTCGGAGTCGAAGGGAATGCCCGCCACGCGGGGATACTGCTTATTGATGTCGTCCTTGGGCATGCCGTTCTTGTGGGCGGCCAGGACAATGGAGGTCTCGGTGGGGTCACCGATGTGCTGCTCGCTACCGTCGTCAGCAAAGACCACGGAGCCGTCACAGCAGAGGGCGCCGCGGAGAAGCAGGGCGCGGACAGCTTCGGTATTCTCGGTGGAAATGTCCTCTGTAGCGGATGCGCCGTCCACGTAGGCCTTGACCAGGGTCATGCGGTTCTGGGTCAGGGTACCCGTCTTATCCGAGCAGATAATGGAGGCAGAGCCCAGAGTCTCCACGGCGGGGAGACGGCGGATGAGGGCGTTCTTTTTCACCATGCGCTGAACGCCGATGGACAGCACGATGGTGACGATGGCGGGCAGACCCTCGGGGATAGCCGAGACGGCCAGAGAAACCGAGGTCATGAAGATCTCCAGCACGGGGATATCGTTGAGCAGACCCACTACGAAAATGATGGCACAAGCGGCCAGAGCCATGATGCCCAGGTACTTACCCAGCTGGGCCAGCTTCTTCTGCAGAGGGGTCTGGCTGTCGCCTTCACCGTCCAAAAGGTTTGCGATCTTACCCATCTCGGTGTTCATACCCGTACCCGTGACCACGGCGGTGGCGGTACCGTAGGTAATGCTGCAGCCCGAAAAGACCATGTTGGTGCGGTCACCGATGGGGGCTTTTTCCTCTACCTCGGCAGTGGCGTCCTTCTCGGAAGGGACGGATTCACCCGTCAGGGCGGATTCCTCGCTCTTGAGGGAAGTGCTTTGGAGCAGGCGAGCGTCGGCAGGAACGAAATCACCGGCCTCCAGCTTGATGATGTCACCGGGGACAAGGGCAGCGGCGTCGATCACCGACTCCTTGCCATCACGAATGACGCGGGCATGGGGGGCGGACATATTCTTGAGAGCATCCAATGCCTTTTCGGCTTTGCCCTCCTGGTATACGCCCATGATGGCATTGAGGATGACGATGAGCAGGATGAGCGCGGGCTCGAACAGCTCGCCCCAGTTTTTCTCCAGAATCACCACCACGAAGGATACGATGGCGGCGGCGATGAGGATCAGGATCATGACGTCCTTGAACTGGTCGATAAAGCGCTGGAAGGTAGACTTCTTCTTCTTCTCGCGCAGGCGGTTCTCGCCGTGGGTGACTTGCAGCTCGGCAACCTGCGCCGAGGTAAGGCCCGTTTCGGGGTTGGTGTGGAGTTCTTTCAAAAGATCTTCACCCGATTGATTGTGTGCGGACACGTTGTGTTCCTCCTTTTGTCATGACACGGAACGCAGAATCGCGTTCCTTTGATTGTGTAACGGAATGATTTTAACACATCCTTCCCTTCCTGTCAAGGGTTTACAAAACATTTTTTGGATATTTTCAAACCGTTCACAGACGGTTTGTGATTTTGACACAGTAGGATACATTCAGTTTACGGACAGAAAGAAAAATTCATGCACCCCAAACCCACAAAAAAAGGGGTGACTCACAAACAAGTGAGGCACCCCTATGCAAGGATTACCGTCTTCCAAACAGCATCCGCGCGCCACACACAGGCAGGGCAATGAGCAGCTGCAGAAACGCCGACACCAGTACAATCAGGAACAGGGAGGTCATGTACGCCGAAAAGCGCGCCAAACCACCCGACACCGTATCCATGGCGTCTGTGCCCAGAAGGCCGCAGACCACCGACAGCAAAAGGATTGCACCGAGATACAGGGGAATGGCCGTCAGCGAGCCCTTGATATCCTCGGGAGACAGGCTGATGTGCTGGGACACCGCCAGAATGACCACCAAAGCGAGGATCCTTCCCCACAGAGGTGATGCAGTCCCGTAGATCAACTCCTCCAGCATACGGGGAAGCATTTTCAGTCCCTCCAAAAGAAGGGCAAAGAAGCCGTCCCCCTCGGAGGCCAGTTCCGAAGCGGTGGACATGTAAGCCGAAAAGGTATCGGGGAAGCCCAACCAAAAGGCCAGAGTCAAAATCCCCAGACCGCTGAAAATAGGGCCGATACCAATGAACAAGTTGCCGAGGATGTGGTAAATATTGCGGGGATGGTAGGCATGGGTAACGTAGCCCAATCGTCCGTCGTATGAAGTGGGTTGCCACAGAGACATATCCGTGATCTTATGCCCGAATATGAGACACATAGCGGCGTGACCCAGCTCGTGAACGGGCGTTCCCAAAATAGAGGTGGCCATGACTACGCCACGTCCCGCACCGTCTCCCATCATCCGCACGAACAGAGTGCGGAACAGGGATACGCACAGACCGCATACCACCACCGCGCCAAGCGTAAACCACAGGGCTTTCAGAAAAAACAGCACGTATTCCATAAGCACTACCTCCGTTTTCATGGGATATTCTGCTTTTATTATATATGACTATGGCGATTCTGTCAAGCACACAACAAATTTTTCTTGCTTTTTTTTGAGAAATATGCTATACTGGTATCAAAATAGATGACCTCTTCAAATTTGGGTTTATCGAGGGGGCTTTGCCCCCTCGAACCCCACCAAAGGGACTTTTGGAAAAGTCCCTTTGGAATCTTCAAAACTTTCAAAAAACATTGATAAATAATTCTTTTTTAAAGTTTTTGGAAGTCCAGAACCCTTTTTTCAAAAAGGGTTCTGGTGGGGTCCAGGGGTGAAACCCCTGCTCGATAAACTGCAATTTGTCAACAAAAAGCCGAAACGGCCAGAATTGACCGTTTCGGCGGGGGATTACGGATTTTGCGCACGGACAGCTTCGATGCCCTCATCCGCGAGGCGATCCAGCAGATCAAGGGCGGAGGGCGTATTCTCGGCCATGGGGTCGAGTCCCAGCAGCTCACAGGCGATCCGTCCGAAAAGCTTCTTGCTTTTCCACTCCACCTCGTCATAAGGCTTGGAGCTGCCGTGGTAATACGCATCCTCTATGGAATATTGCAGGATGAAGGGGATCGCGTCGTCTCCCAAGGCCTGAAGGGCTCGGTAGGTGTCAGGATAATGGGTGGACACGGGAAGATTCAGATCATCTCGGGCCTCCTTGTCGGTCAGCCACAGGGTGTCCAACAGTCCGTAGACCTCAGCGCGGAGCGCAAAGGAATCAGGACCGTAGCGGTTCAGAAATTCCAGCAAGAAGGTGGCGCAGTATTGGGTATAGGGGCCTCCTTGGGGTAGGCAGATCCAAGAGGTGGCTGGGTCTCCCGTGACACCCAGCATATGGTAGGCCACCGTCAGGATGACGTTGCGTTCAAACGTTTCCCATTTGTCGGGGTAGTTGCTGTATAACACCTCCGGTCGGGCGGAGGCAACGTATTCCATCATATAGGGAATGGAATCCACGCCAAGCACCGACAGCGCGTTGTAGGCCTCGCGGAAGCCGGGGGTATCGGCGGTGGGGAAGTCCATGGCCTCGCCGTTATAGAGAATGGCATCGAAGTAGTCCGAGGCGTTGAAGCTGTCCAGCAGGTCGTAGACCTCCTGTTTCATGCCCTCAAAGCGGAAGGGAGGCTCTACCGTATCCAGTAAGGCACGGGCGTAGGTGCGGAATTCACCGAGAGAAACCTTCTCGTCCACGCCGAGCCATTGATCGGCGGAGGTCACGCCCATCATCTCGTACACGCAGGCCAGATAAAAGGTCATGCGCTTCTCTATCACCATGGGATTGGAGGCGGAGGATGTCTGTCCCTTTTGGAGGATGTAGCGCAGGATGAAGGGGATGGCTTCTTCTCCGAGAGCTGCCACGGTGTCGTATTTTTCCTTGAGAACAGTCGACGGGGGGGAGGAGAGGCGTCCCATGCCGTATTGGGCATAGTCCTCGTTGCTCCATTCGATGGCGTTCAGGACAACGCACACGTCTGCCCAGTCGCGGACGGCATCCATGCCGTAGAGGTTGATGAAATCCAGCAGAGGAATGGCGGCCAGATCCGCGTTGTAGTCGACCCGATCGTACGGATGGATCCAAGCATCATCATACCATTCGGTCACGCCCAGCATATCGTAGACCGAGGCCATCAGGAATCCGCGGGAAGAAACGAAGTGTTGGCTGTAATCATAATAACCATTGCACCACATTTCGGGATCCTCAAATATGATGTATTCCAGAATGTAAGGGATGGATTCTTTGCCGTAGGCCGTGACGTACTCGTAGGCCTTGTCAGAGCCCTTCCAGTAGGTAGCGGGGCCGATGGGATAGAAGGGGCTGCATATATACTCGGAGCAATAATCGTAAATGTTGAAATTGTCCAGCATTTCGTAGGTGGCAGCCTTCAATTCCTCGGGGGTCATGATTATCTCGGGCGGGGCGTCGGTCTCGGTTTCGGCTTCGCTTTCGCTCTCGCTCTCGTCCTCGGTCACCTCCTCGGTCTCACTCCCGCTCTCCTCCTCGGTGCTCTCGGTGACAGGCGGGGGATCATCGGTGGTCACGGGAGGCAGGGAAGGGGAATTACGCCCCGCCATGACGATGGCCACCAGCACTCCCAGCGCCACCACGCCCGAGATCACGGCAGCGCCCAATCCGCTGTTCAGAAATCGGGACAGGGCAGGGAAACGGGGCGTTTTTGCGGGCGTTACCGTAGGCAGGACGCTGCCCAGAATGAATCTCTCGTCGATCTCGGTCATTTTCTGCGCGATGAGTATGGGCTTCATAGACGGTACCCTCTTTCATTCAGAAATGCACGGAGCTTTTCGCGGGTGCGGGAGAGGCGCATGGTGACGGCCTTGGGGGTCAGTCCGTAGGCCTTTGCCAGTTCTTTGACAGTATGTCCGTGCCAGTAGCGCCCGCAGAAGAGCTGCCATTCGGGCTCATCCAATCGGCTCAGAAACTGATCCAGCAGGGCGGGAAGCTCGGTTGCCTCCTCGTCCTTCATGGGGATGCAGTCCCCCAGCTCCTCCAGCGCGATCTCAAAATCCCGATTGCGCTTGGCGGCGTGATTGTACTCAAAGCGGTGCAAGGAGAGGTTGCGTACGATCTTGGCCAGAAACGCCCGCAGGGAACGGGGGCGTGTGGGCGGGATGGAGTTCCACGCCTTGAGGTAGGTGTCGTTGACGCATTCCTCGGCGTCCCGTCGGTCATCCAGAATGCCCAGAGACACCCGCAGGCAAAAGCCTCCGTAGTGGCGGTCGGTCTCGGCGATGGCCTGCTCGTTGCGGGCGAAGTACAGGTCTATGATGCGGCGGTCGGTTTGCTGTTCGTCCATATTCGGGAATGTCTCCTTTCGTTGGTCTTAAAGGCCTTCACTTATATAGACCGATAATCTTTGGATATGTCCCGTTTTTTGACAGAAACATTTGAAAAAGCCGAAACGGCCAATTTTGACCGTTTCGGCAAAGGTGTTGTGAGGTAATTACTCCAGATTGATGCTCTTGACGAACATGACGTCTCCTGCGGAGGAGTTGTCGAAGTAGTCGAATCGGATCATGTGGATGTCACCCTTCCAGTAAGCGTTTCCGGCCAGCTTGACCTCCAGGGTGTGGTACTCGCCGTCGGCGACGAGGTTCACGCGCAGGCGGGCGTTGCCGTCGGGGCCGCTGATCTCACCGGCGCAGAGGAAGATGTCTGCCTGGTAGGCGGACAGCGCGTTGTCTGCGGGGATCTTGTACACGATTTTGAGAGTGGTGTAGGTGGATGCCGACAGGGGGGAGGGAGCGGAGCCGTAGGGAATGGTTACGTTTACGTCACCGATGGAGCCTGCGGTCAGCTTCACGGCGCCCTCGGCCTCGTCGTACAGGATGGAGGTGTCCACGGGGTTGGTCAGCAGAGCCAGGTTCTTACCCTCGGAGAAGTCCAGCTTGGTAATATCTCCGTCCACAGAGGGCAGGCGAGAGGACTGGTAGTTCTCGTGGAGGGTCTTGTTGTCGGTGAAATCCTTGTAGGTAGTGAAAGTCTTTCGAATCTCGGCGGTGGAGCCTGCGGTCAGGAGGTAGCTGTATTCGATGGGCTTGAAGGAGACCATTTTCAGGATGTTGACGGGAGCTACGTAGCCGGTGGACTCAGCCATATCGCTCTTGGAACCGTCGAACATGTAGCGGCCTGCCTTGAGCTGGTCGATATTGGGCGCGTACACGCCCAGGCCGTAGTCATCGGAGCCGTTCACCCAGGCGCACCAGGTCTCGGTGTTCTTTTCGCGGAGGACAAAGGTGCACTGACCTGCATGGTCGCCCCAGAAGGGAAGATTATTCTTGGAGGAGAGGGTGTCGCCCGTCCAGGCGTCTTCGCCGTTGTACCACACGAAGGTGTCCAGATAGGAGACGGTGTAGAAGGCGGGAAGCTCCTGCCCTGCGAAGGGATGCTCCCAGCCCGAGTAATCGGTGAAGCGGTTATCCACCTGTACGCGGTCGTCGTGGAGGGTGTAGGTGTTCTCCATGTAGGAGGGAGTGAGCTGATTGTCCAGAGCCCAGTCCTGGGGCTGTGCCTTGATGTAGATGGAATTCTCGGTGATCACCAGATCGATGAGGCGGCTGGCGTTGTTGTACTGGTCGCCGCCCTGGACGGGGTTGTAGCGCCACTTGGTGTCGAAGGAGATACCGGGCTTGTACTCGTCGTTCTCCTGCACGCCGTAGAAGGACTGCTGGATGAGACGACCCGTGTCGTGCTTGTTGACCAGATTCACGAGGTCGGGGATCTTGCAGTTCTTATCCTCGAGGTAGCTGACGGTACCGCCCCAGTTCAGCTCCACGCCCAGCTTGAAGCGCTGATTTTCGATGTAGTAGGTGTTGGGCATCTTTTCCATCTCCTCGGTGGACAGCCCCGTGAGGGTGAAGTCGCAAGCCTTTCCGGTGAGGGATTCTACCTTGAGTCCCGTGAGCTTACGGCCGGCAAAGCCTTTCATGAAGCCCGTATTCAAGCCCGAGAAGGTGCCGCTTTTCGCATCCAGAAAGTAGTATTCCTCGGTGGGCTTGCCCCGCTCGGTGTAGCACACCCAGAGCTTGACGGGCTCGGTGGATGCGTAGGTCAGGGTGAAACGATGGAACTTGGGCTTAAAGGTCTCCTCGTCGAAGGTGTAGGTCAGCCCCTCGGTGAAGGTGACGGTGCCTTTGTTCAGGGCGGTGTAGCCCGTAACGTCGTAGGTAAGACCCATGGGGGTGATCACCGAGGCTGCGCCGCCGTTTTCGGTAACCTCAAAATCCTCGGGCATGTAGATCGTCTCGGCTTCGGTCTCGGGGGCGTCGGTCGCGTCGGTCGCGCCGGATGCCGAGGTTTGGGTAGAGCCATCGGTGCCCGTCGGGGTGGTATCGGCGGGGGTGCCGTTTCCTGTGCATGCTACCGTGCTCACCAGCATCATAGCGGCAAGAAGGGCGGCAAGGATTCTCTTACAAGTGATTTTCATGTGCATTTCTCCTATCCTATATCTTGTGATTCAAAGATCCAACGCGGTCAGCGCTTCCCACAGCTCGTCCATGGTGGCGGCCACGGGCTGATCCCCAAGGGCTTTCAGGAACTCATGGGAGCGGTAGCCCCAGGACACGCTGACGGGATGCATGCCCGCATTTCTTGCGGTATGGTAGTCCACGTCGCTGTCTCCCACGTACACGCACTCATCGGGGGTGATGGTCTCGCCCAGTCGCTCGGATGCCATATCCATGATGGCGTAGGCCATGGTGGGATCGGGCTTGGAAGGACGGTCGGGGCGGTAGCCCTCGGCGGCAATAAAGGTGTTGGGAGCAAACAACTGCTCGGCCAGCGCCTTGACAAAGCTGTCCTGCTTGTTGGAATTCATGGCCACAAGACACCGCTCATTCAGCTTGGCAAACAGATCGGCCATGCCCTCGAAGGGGGTGGTGAGGGTGTAGGTGTCCTGATAGTGGCGGGTGTAGATGGCCAGCACACGGTCGATCTCGGCATCGGTGCGGGCGTCCTCGGGCAGAGCCTCCTCGATATAGCGGCGGGTGTGGTAGTTGACGAACTGCAACACGCTCTCGCGGGTGTGGGTAGGATAGCCACACTCCTTCATGGTGCGGTTGAGGGCTTCCACAATGCCCTCCATTGTGTCGGCGGCGGTGCCGTCCAGGTCGAAAATAACCAGCTTGATTTTGCTCATAAGCAGCTCCTTTTTTGAAGCATATTCAATTTATTATAGCACAATTGAGGCCGGAAGTCAAGGGCGGAAATAAAAAAGATGCCGCACACGCGGTGCGGCATCAAAATTATGATTCGTTCTGAAATATGACCCGCGCCTCCCATTTTGCCTTGGAATCGTCGTTATAGAAGGTGATCTTTTCCCAGTCCTTCCGCGTGCCTGCGTACAGGAAAACGGCGGAATTGTCGGGCGGGTCGGGTAAAAGGTGCAGAACAGATGAGGGAAGAGAAACGGTTTCCAGGGCGGGACAACCGTCAAATGCGGTGCCTTCCAGGAGCTCCAAATTCGGAAGATCCACCGTTTTCAGCGAGTCGGCGCCCGTAAACGCCCGGGAGCCCAATTCCCTCAAAGGGGAGTTCTCTGTAGCCGTTACCGAGGTCACGGTGTGACAGCCCTCAAAGGCGCCGCTTCCGATAGAGCGTACGGTATCCGGCAGGATCACATCTGTGCCGGCTCCCTGATATTTCAGCAAAACGCCGCGGAAGATCACGAAGTCCTCGGTTTGTGCCTCTAACCAGGGGGTACCTTCCATGATGGCGGCTGTCAAATAAATTTGTTCGATTTCAGGGTGAAAATCCAACTCGGACAGACTGCGGCAGCCGTTGAAACAAGTCGGGAAGAAAATGACCTTTGTATTCTTGTTGCATACCCGAACCCGCCGCAAGGACGTACAGTTTTCAAAGGCTGAGGGTTCTATCGTAAATGAACCCAGAGACGAGACACGGGAAAAGATCACTTCCGTGATTTCTGTGTTCCCGGCGAACGCGCCGACGTCGATACCCCCAACCTCGCGTCCTTGTTCATCTTGGGGCGGGATGTGGATGACGGTTGTATCGGTGGCGGTTCCGATTCCCACTACCTCTACCCGTGTTGGGGACAACTCGCGGTATTCCAGCCCTTTGGTGTAAGGCGGGATGGGCTCGTCGGTCTCGATCTCTGCCGGCTCGGATTCGGTGACAGCGGGGAAGGGGGCATGGGTGCCGGCCGGCGAGCCAACGGGATCTCTCTGTCCCGCCATCACAATGAAGGCCAGGACGCTGAAGGCCACAATGGCGCTGACTGCCGCCGCAAACCAGCCGCTTTCCCGGAATCGGGGAAGGTTTCGCTCCTGGCGGACACGGCAGGGGCAGGAGGCCGCCGCCGTCAGCTCGGGAAGCTCTGCGTCGGCAATGTAGGCGGCGTCGATATGACCCAGAGCATAGGCCAGGGTGGTATTGGGCTCTTTCATACCTTGAACCCCCTTTCGGTGAGGTGCTTGCGTAGTCTCTCCCGCATACGGTGGAGCTTGACGTAGACGGTGCTTGCGGTCATGCCGTAGGCACGCGCCAGATCGGATACCTCGTAGAAGTACCAGTACCGCCCTAAAAACAGGTTGCGGTCGGTGGGATCCAGGCTACCCAAAAAGCCGTTGAGTGCTTCGGTCAGCGCGGGGTTATCCTGGGCGGTTTCGGGGGAGATCATGGTCAGCTCGTCCAGCGCCTCGGTCAGGTTGACGTTGCGCTTTGCCCGCCGCATGGCGCGGTAGCGGTCGATGGACAGATGACGCACCAGTCGCCCCAGGTAGTCCTTCAGCGAAAAGGGCTTCTGGGGCGGGATGGTGTTCCAGGCCTTGAGGTAGGTGTCGTTCACACACTCCTCGGCATCGGGCTCGCTTTCGAGTATCTGCACCGAGATGGCGTGGATGTAGCTCCCGTAGCGGCGGGCGGTCTCGGTGATGGCACGCTCGTCTCTTTGCCAGTAGAGGGCGACAATGGCGGTGTCGTCAAGATAGGGCTTCATGAGGGCTCCTTTCGAAAAATAGGTGGATCAGACGATTTTATCCTTCAAATACGCGTTATGTACGATCAGCCAGGACGCGGCATCCAGGACAATGAACAGCGCCACGCAGCCGATCAGCATGAAGGTTGTGAATACAGGGGTGCTGAAAATAATGCGGCCACCTATGATGCACAGAATCACCAGATACGTGCAGAACACTGCGATCTCCATCAGAAAACTCTTGCTGCAAAACATTTGCTTAAGATCATGTCCCACACGCAGATGGAACGTCTCGCTGGCATTTCGATAAATTTTGGAGAGGTCACGGTCACTCTTGCGCACCTTGATGCTGACTCCAAAGGCGATGAGGGAGGGCGTGCCCAGCAGGATCAGATTTTGCACGAAAGGAACATCTTTGAAGAAATTAGCCAGAGTGACCAGCAAAAAGGAGCCTAAGAAGTAGATGCCCAAAATGATGGCTGCGTATTTGATACTCTTTTTCAGAGTGCGGAGGTAAAGTTTGAACATGAGCGTCTCCTTTCACACATATGTGATTTCAAATTTTATTTTTCAGATATATTCTGTGAACCAACAGCCAAGATGCGGCGTTCAAAATAACAAACAGAATCACGGAACAGATAATGATTATCACATTTCGCACCGGAGTTCCGTAAATAATGCGATAGGCTACGATATACAAGAGGGTCATGTGATGACAGAACACCAACAGTTCGATCCAAAATTCCTTGGAGTGAAATATTCTTTTCAGATCTTCACCCACACGCAGTTTATAGGTATCGTATGATTTTTGATAGGCTCGCTCAACGTCATAATAATTCTGTCTGGTCTCGACACTCACGATAAATGTCACGACGGTGGGCGAGCCCAATACAATGAGAGTAGGAATGCCGGAAATTTCTATGAAAAAGTAAGAAATAACGACTATAACTGCTCCGAAAAGAACCATGCTTCCCCAAAAAACAGCGGCATACCGAATGCTCCTTACCAGCGTGTGCAGGTAGATCTTAAACATAGTAGGTTTCTCCCTGTAATCCATTCTACAGGCATCGCCTGTATTTACTATACCGTTTTTCTGTGTCCAAATCTTACACCTCCCCGTAAATTTTCTTCTATACCATAGATTTCTGTCAACATTCACAAAAACAAATTCCCACATTTGTCGAATATCGTTTTTTTCCATCTTTTCAAAATAGCCCTTGATATGATATAATAAGTATGGAAAATGAAATATTGTGCGCTTTTGTCTCATAGTCCAATCCAACCCCTTATTGAAGTTTTTGGGGATTCTCAAACCCCTTTTTACAAAAAGGGGTTTGAGTGGGGTTTGGGGCAAAGCCCCAAGAGAAAGGACGTACCTATGATTCGTAACGACCTCCGCAACGTAGCCATCATCGCCCACGTTGACCACGGTAAGACCACCCTGGTGGACGGACTGCTCAAGCAGGGCGGCATCTACCGCGACAATCAGGACACCACCATCCGTGTCATGGACTCGGGAGACCTGGAAAAGGAGCGCGGCATTACCATCCTGGCCAAGAACACCGCCGTTCACTATAAGGACACCAAGATCAACATCATCGACACCCCCGGCCACGCCGACTTCGGCGGCGAGGTGGAGCGCGTGCTGAAGATGGTCAACGGCGTTATCCTGCTGGTGGACGCCGCCGAGGGCCCCATGCCCCAGACCCGCTTCGTTCTGCAGAAGGCTTTGGCTCTGGGCCACCGCGTCATCGTCTGCATCAATAAGATCGATAAGCCCGACGCCCGCCTTGGCGAGGTGGAGGACGAGATCCTGGAGCTGCTCATCGATCTGGACGCTTCGGACGAGCAGCTGGATTCTCCCATGCTCTACTGCTCGGGTCGTGACGGCATTGCTTCCTTCGATCCCGACAATATGGGATCGGATCTGACTCCCCTCTTTGAGACCATCGTGGACTACATCCCCGCCCCCGAGGGCGACGAGAACGGCCCCCTCCAGCTCCTGGTCTCCTCCATCGACTACAGCGACTACGTGGGTCGTATCGGTATCGGCCGCATCGAGCGCGGCTCCATCAAGGTGGGTCAGGAAGCCATGATCTGCAACTACCACTCGGGCGCTACCCCCCGCAAGACCAAGATCGTCACCGTCATGCAGATCGACGGACTGGTGCGTAAGCCTGTTGAGACCGCTACCATGGGCGATATCGTCTGCTTCTCGGGTGCGGGTGAGATCACCATCGGCGATACCGTCACCGCCGTGGAGTGCCCCGAGGCACTGGAGTTCGTCAAGGTCTCCGAGCCTACGCTGGAAATGACCTTCGCCGTCAACGACTCTCCCTTGGCCGGTAAGGAAGGTAAGTTCGTTACCTCCCGCCAGATCCGCGACAGACTCTACCGCGAGCTGCTCAAGGACGTCTCCCTCCGCGTCAGCGACGGCGAGACCACCGATGAGTTCCGCGTGGCAGGCCGCGGCGAGATGCACCTCTCCATTCTCATTGAGACCATGCGCCGTGAGGGCTTTGAGCTGATCTGCTCCAATCCCCGCGTGCTGTACAAGGAAATGGACGGTGAGAAGTGCGAGCCTATGGAGCACATCACCCTGGACGTTCCCAACGATTACGTGGGCCCCGTGGTGGAGAAGCTGGCTCAGCGCAAGGGCGACCTGCTGGACATGACTCCTCTGGGATCGGGCAACCGTATGCGCATCGAGTACAAGATCCCCACCCGTTGCCTCTTCGGCTACCGTTCCGAATTCCTCACCGCCACCCACGGCGAGGGCATCATGAATACCCTGTTCGCCGGCTATGAGCCCTACCGTGGTGAGATCGTCATGCGATTCACCGGCTCTCTGGTGGCTTCCGTGGCGGGCGAGACCACCCGCTATGGTCTGTACAAGACCCAGGAGCGCGGCCAGATGTTCGTCGGCCCCCAGACCCAGGTCTACGAGGGCATGATCGTGGGCGAGAACCCCAAGAACGACGACATCGCTCTCAACCCCTGCCAGACCAAGCACATGACCGCTGTCCGCTCCACCGGCGCGGATGAAAAGCTGCTCCTGACTCCCCCCAGAATCTTCACTCTGGAGGAGGCCATCGAGTACATCAACGACGATGAGCTCATCGAGGTCACTCCCAAGTCCATTCGCCTTCGCAAGGTCATTCTCGACACCGAGACCCGTATGAAGGAAATGATGCGCAAGCGCAGAGCTTTGCAGGGGAAGTAATCCGCAAGGAAAGAGAAAAGACATGGCTGAAATGAGGCCATGTCTTTTTTGCGCTCAAATACAAACAATGGTTGTATTTGAAACAACTATTTGATAATTGTTTTTTCGGATGATGTATGCTATAATGACATTACACCGGTGAAACATATTGCAAGGAGGAACTTATATGCAACTGAATTTAGGAACCAAGATCCGCGAGCTTCGCCGCCGCGACGGGCGCACCCAGGATGCTCTGGCAGAGGCGTTGGGCGTGACCTCCCAAGCTGTGTCTCGCTGGGAATCGGGTGGTAGCTATCCCGATATGGAGATCATACCGGCGATTGCCAATTATTTTGGGGTGAGTATTGACGAGCTGTTTGGGTATCATAGTACGCGAGAAAGCAAGATCGATGCCATCATCAAAAAAGTAGAGGCGTACAATTTAAGATACAGAGCTGACGGAGAATGGTTTGACGAATGCATCTCCATTCTTCGTGAGAGTCTTGCGGAATTCCCGAAGAACGAACGACTACTTCTGGCTCTGGCCGATGTGCTCTCGGAGGCGGGATGGAGGCGCGACGGAGAAAGGCTCTACTATGATGACGAAGGGTATATTCAGCACGATCACGAAAAGCACAGAAAAAACAACGCTTGGGCGGAGTCTGTCAAGATATGTGAATATCTTGTTGACAATGCCGAAAACAACTCGACGGTGACAAAGGCTATATCGATTCTGGTGTTGCTATATAGAAATATCGGTGAATACGATAAGGCGATCTCCTATGCAGAGCGAATGCCTGAACTGCAAAAATGCCGCGAATATCTGCTCACCGATGCAACCGATGGAAAACAAGAGGCAGAATACATCGGAGAATTCCTGCTCAAATCTGCCAAGGAATTCTCCGAGCAGCTTGTTTTTGGCTTGATCGTGAACCTGAACAATTTCAATACCGATATGCCTATTTGGAAGGTCAAGGGTGCAATCGGCATATTCGATTTGATCTGCGACGATGGGAACTTGGGCGCATATCATAATTTCGTATCCAAGCTGTATCTCTATCTTTCAAGATTACAATGGGAGCGGGGGTATCACGAGGATGCCTTTACTTCACTGGATGATGCACTGAAGCACGAAAGAGCGTACGAAAGGCTTATGGATGGCGAAGTGCATAAACTCACGGCACCGCTGGTGTCATTTGTGAAATATCGTATTGACGCTCCTGAGGGCTCCGTCAAGGAACTCCCCTTTGATTGGCCATTCTGGTGCTATCCCGATTTTGATCAGGTCGAGAAAGAAATCAAGGCTGATCCCCGATGGAATGAGTGGGTTGCAAGAACCCAAGCATAATCTGCGTTCTGCTTTAAGCCCCGCCTCGGCGGGGCTTATTCCATTTTAGGAGTAAACACATGCCTCTCCACCCACCCGCACCCCGCGCAGACAGGTATACAGAGCAGTACCCACCTTGCCGAGGCGTAGAGGCTGATCTGCCCCCACAGATGGGCGGAGTGAACCGAATAATCCCAAATCGCCATGCCCAGCCAGAGATTCAGAATGCACCCCGCCACAAGCTCTACGGCGGTGATGATGAGTGCTCCTAGCAAGGCGCGGAAGATGAGCGGTTCGGAGGTCAGACGGCGGTTCATGTAGTAGATCAGCAACAGGCACAACCCGCCGCAGACCGCCATGCTCCAATGGGAAAAGCCTCGTAGGAGGACTTCCAGGAGATAGTAGAGGGAGCTGCCTGCCGAGAGCAGGAATACGGGGGCGGCAAAGCGAGCAGGTGCAGAGGTGTTTTCGTGGGTCATGGGGGCTCCTTGCGCGATGGATTTGAGAGTGGAAAAATCATCAGATTGGGGTGACGGGGAAATACAAACAACCTGTGGTAGGGGGCGGCGCCTCGACGCCCCGAAATATTATAGACCCAACAACGAACTTTTGTGGGTAAATAGGGGCCGCCGAGGACGTCGTCCTATACACGCGGTGAATGTAAACCCGCCGATAAACTCCAATTCATATGACAAGTTTTCCCCCTGCCGTTCCAAATATGCACCGTAGGGATTTTTCTCCAAACCCCTTGCAAAACCTTCGGAAATTTGCTATAATAAGGCGAACCTGAATCAAATCATTCCCATCCGAAAGGAGATTCTTATATGAACAACTGTCTCATCCGCAACGCCCGTGTCTACAACTCTGCCACCCGTGAGTTCTTCGACGGCTCCATCCTGGTGATGAAGGGGCGCATTTCCATTCTGTCCCGCGGAGATTCTGCCGATGCCCCCGCAGGGGTGGAGGTGTACGATGCCTGTGGCCGCATGGTCATCCCCGGCATGGTGGACGTCCATACCCACGGCCGCGCAGGCGGGGATTTCACCACCGCCGATCCCGCCCTCCTGTCTGTTATGGCCGAGGCCTATCTGGACAGCGGCGTGACCACCGTCCTACCCACCTTGGCCTCCGCGTCCCTTGCTGATCTGGAAGCCGCCATTGACCGCATCAATACCCTTCGCGCTGAGGCCGCATCCTCTGCGGGCAAGCTGGCCAACGTGGCGGGTGTCCATCTGGAGGGCCGCTACCTCAACGTGAAGCGCCGTGGCGCCCACGCCGCCGATCTGTTGGTCATCCCCAACGCCGACGAAATGGAGGCCCTTATGACCCGCGTGGAGGGCGCTCGCCATGTCTCCGCCGCGCTGGAGCTGGATGAAAATGGAGAATTCCTCCGCCGCGCTTTGGCTTTGGGCGCGACTCTCTCCATGGGTCATACCGACGCGAACTACGAGACTGCCGAAGCGCTCATCGAGCAGGGTGTCACCGCCCTCACCCACACCTTCAACGCCATGCCTCCCCTCCACCACCGCGATGGCGGCGCTGTGGCCGCAGGTCTGCTTTCGGACAAAGCCTACTGCGAACTCATCTGCGACGGCTTCCACATCGCTCCCCACATGGTGAAGCTGGCTTACCGTCTGGCGGGTCAGCGCCTCACCCTTATCACCGATTCCATGGAGGCCACGGGCTGTGCCGACGGCGAGTACTCCATCGCAGGCAATCCCGTCACCGTCAAGGACGGCAAGGCACGCACCCACGACGGCGCCATCGCGGGCAGTACCCTGACCATGTGGCAGGCGGTACAGAATCTCCGCGCGTTCGCAGGGGCTTCCTTGGAAGACGCGATCTACGCCGCCACCATGGCACCCGCCCGTGAGGTAGGCTTGGAGAACGAAGTCGGTTCCATCGAGGTGGGCAAACGCGCCGACCTGTTGGTTTTGGAAAATGAATCCGAAATCGGCCGCATCATGTGCGGAGGCTTCTGGCACGTATAAAAGATACAAGATACAGCGATACAAGATATACGAAAAGATACGGGATACAGGGATCGGCTTTGGCCTATCCTGTATCCCGTATCTTTGTTGTATCTGTTTTCACTCCCACATCCGTCGTACGGGCTTATGAGCCTTGACCGAATGCACCATGCCGACCAGAATGTAGGTGGCCAGCAGGGAAGAACCGCCACAGGAGAGGAAGGGCAGGGTAATGCCTACCACGGGGAGTACCGCCAGGCACATGCCCACGTTCTCCAAGGTTTGGGCGATGAGGACGGCGGCAACGCCTACGGATATGAGCATGCCGTAGTCGTGGCTGGCCTGCCGCCCGATCCACAGCACCCGCAGAACCAACGCTACCAGGGTGGCCATGACGATGAGTCCGCCGATGAAGCCGAATTTTTCGCAGACCGTGGCCAGAATGAAGTCGGTGTGGGAGGCGGTGAGCTGCTCGTAGTCACCGCCGTTCTGCCAGCCGACGCCCAAAAGGCCGCCGTTTTCGATGCACTGCTTGGAGAGCAGGGGCTGCCAGCCCTTGTCCATGGGATCCAGCTCGGGGTTGAAGCCCACCACGATGCGGTCCTGCTGGTAGGAGGCCAGATAGTCCCACAAAAAGGGGAAGGCCACCACGAGAGCACCGCCCAAGGCCGCGAAGTATCCCCAGTGAAGTCCCGCGCAAAAGAGCATGACGAGAACGAGAGCCATGTACACCAGCGCGACGCCCAGGTCTCCCGAGACCAGGATGAGTCCCACGACGAGCAGGGCGTGAGCGCCCAAAAAGAGCAGGGTCTTGAACTGGTTGAGGGTACTCCTGACGGTGTACAGATGCTTGGCGAAGGTGCAGATGAAGGTGATCTTGACGAACTCCGAGGGCTGGATGGCGATGCCGACGACGGGGATGGTCAGCCAGCTCTTGTTGTTGGTTTCCATGCCCGCGCCCGTGTCGCCCGCGATCAGGGTCAGACCCAGTATGCCCACCGAGAACAGGAGCATGATGAGCCACAGGCGATCCAGAATGATGTGGTAATCCAGATTCGCCACGATGAAGGTGAAGATCACGCCCAGAACCGTCATGGCAAACTGCATTTTCAGCTTGCTCATGCCGAAGTTGTCCACCGCGCCGTACACGGTTACCAGGCTGATGACAGACAGAATCGTAGTGCAGAGAAACAGAACCCAATCCACGCGGCGCAGAGCGTCGGTGAGGAATATTTTGATTTTTTCGATCATACGACGCTCCTTTCGGGGGGAGTGAGGTGGAGTGAAAACGGGGACGAGGTCTACTTTTGCGGCTTGATCTTGGGCTGGTAACGGATTTCGTTCACCGAGTAGACCGTTACGAAGGCTTTGGGATCTACGTTCTTGATGAACTCCATGAGCCTACGGTATTCGTGCTTGTCTACGATGGTGATGACCTCCCGGCGGGGCGTGTTGTCGTAGGCACCGATGATTTCGTTCATTGTTGCACCGCTATTTAGGTCATGAAGGATAAACTGCACGATTTCGTCCAGCTTGGGGGAGATGACGCAGACCTTGCGCTTGATGTTTAGACCGAAGATAAAATGATCCACGACGATGCCGCCGAAATAGGTGCCCAACACACTGAGTACCACGGTTTTGGTATCGTAGCACAATGCAGAGGTCAGAGAGACCGCAACACCGGCCAGCGCACTTGCTCGACCCAATTCGATCCGAAAATACTTGTTGAGGATCTTGGCAATAATATCGAGTCCGCCGGAGGATGCGTTGTGGGAGAACAGGATCGCCATGGCCATGCCTACGATCAGAGCATAGCAAATCAGATCCAGCATAGGTTCTTCTGTAAGAGACTGAAAGTTGGGGAAGATCCATTCGAATAGGCCGAGAAACATGGGGATCATGAGGGACGTGTACACTGTTTTTGCTCCAAAGGTCGGACCGATCAGAAGGAATCCCACGATCAAGAGAATTACGTTCAGGGCAAGAGACAGTACGGAAATGGGCAGGGGGATGAAATTGCTGGCAACCATGGCCAACGCTGTTCCGCTTCCCACGACGATGTGGCAGGGAAGCATGAAAAAATAGATGGCAACCGAGGCAAGAAACGCGCCGAAATTGATGATCAGAAATTCCTTGGCATAATAGAACAGGCTCTTTTTCGATACATGTTTCACGGTAACGATAAACCCATATACCTTTCTTGTAGTTTGAATCTGTGTGGGATAAAAGAGGGAGAGCGGTCGCCCTCCCTCTTGGTGTATCAATTAGTACTGGCGGCCCCAGACGACGAGGTGCTTTGCGGGCTTACCGCAGCAAGCGCAGACGTCGGAGGGCATTTCATGATCGCCGAAGGGGATGCAACGGGACTTCACGCCGCCGGTTTCGTCCTTGAGCTGATCCTCGCAGGCGGTCTCACCGCACCACATAGCCTTGATGTAACCGGGCTTGGTGGCGGCGATCTCCAAAAACTCCTCGTGGTTGTGGGCGACGTGGGTCTTCTCGGCCAGGTTCTTCTCACAGCGAGCCACCAGCTCATTGTGAACCTGCTCCAGCATAGCCGCAACCTCGGCCTCGATGTTGTCCAGAGAGACGAACTTCTTCTCGCGGGTCACGCGGCTGACCAGCACGCAGGAGTTGTTTGCGATATCGCGGGGACCGATCTCCAGACGGACGGGCACACCCTTCATCTCGTACTGGCTGAACTTCCAGCCGGCGGAGTTGTCGGAGTCGTCCAGCTTGACGCGCATACCGGCGGCGACCAGACGGTTCTTGAGCGCATTGGCATTCTCCAGGACGCCCTCCTTGTGCTGGGCGGCGGGGATGATGACCACCTGAATGGGGGCGATGCGGGGAGGCAGGATGAGACCGCTGTCGTCGCCGTGAGCCATGATGATGGCGCCGATCATACGGGTGGACACGCCCCAAGAGGTCTGGTGGGGATGCTTGACGGTGTTATCGCGGTCGGTGAAGGTGATGTCAAAGGCCTCGGAGAAGCCGGTGCCGAAGTAGTGGGAAGTACCGCCCTGGAGCGCCACGCCGTTGTGCATCATGGGCTCGATGGTGTAGGTCTCCACGGCGCCTGCGAACTTCTCCTTCTCGGTCTTCTGACCCGTGATGGCAGGGATGGCCAGAGAGTCGCGGTAGAAGTCCTCGTAGACCTTCAGCATCTGGATGGTCTCGGCGCGAGCCTCGTCCTCGGTGGCGTGCATGGTGTGACCCTCCTGCCACAGGAACTCGGAGGTGCGGAGGAAGGGACGGGTGGTCTTCTCCCAGCGGACGACGTTGCACCACTGGTTGTACAGCTTGGGCAGGTCGCGGTAGGAGTGGATGATGTCCTTGTAGTGCTCGCAGAACAGAGTCTCGGAGGTGGGGCGGACGATGAGGCGCTCGGAAAGAGTGTTCTGACCGCCGATGGTGACGATGGCGCACTCGGGTGCGAAGCCCTCCACGTGATCCTTCTCCTTCTGGAGCAGGCTCTCGGGGATGAACATGTGCATACAGGCGTTCTCATGACCCAGCGCCTTGAAGCGGGCGTCCAGATCCTTCTGGATGTTCTCCCAGATGGCGTAGCCGTAGGGGCGGATGACCATGCATCCCTTCACGCCGGAGTAGTCGGCCAGCTCGGCCTTCTTGACCACGTCGGTGTACCACTGGGTAAAGTCCACGTCCATGGACGTGATTTGTTCGACAAGTTTATCTTTTGCCATTGTTATATTGTCCTTTCTTGGCGAAATATCAATAGATAATTTATTATAACGCAAAGGGAAGGATTTGTCAAGGGGGATGGGGGATTTTTTGTGAAAATGGTTATGTGGTTTTGAGAAGAGGAAAAGGACGAAAAGATATTCCGCCCCTTGCGGGGCGGAATCAAAGATCAGGGCTTTACGGTGAGCTCACCGTCGGTACAGATCAGGGTATAGTCGTCAGTGCGGCTGATCCATTCCTCGTGCTTTTTCATGGATTCCCAGTCGGCAAGGGTGCCTTGGAAGCGCACGGTTTCCACGCCGCATTCATCAAAGATGCTTCCTCCAATATAGGCAAGTCCCGCAGGAAGGGTCAGCTCCTTGATGTCGTCGCAGCTGTAAAACGCCTCGTCGCCGATGTTCTTCAGGGTGCTTGGCAGCTGCACCGAGATCAAGCTCGAGCAGGAGTAGAAGGCATGGCTTCCCAGGCTGATGAGGCCTTCATTGAGGATCACCTCCGTCAAGCTTCTGCAACGAAGGAATGCTCCTCCCGCCAGGTGGACGGTATCGGGGTGAGAGGTGACCGAGGTGATCTCGTCCGATATGGGGGCACAGAGGATGGCGTAGGGATTGTCGCCCATAGCCAGATACAGGCATCCCTCGTACTCGGTCATGGAGAGCTTGGGGCAATCGATGAACGCGGAATGTTCTATCATGGTTATGGTATCGGGCAGGGTGACCGCCGTCAGCTCGGGGCAGCCAATCACAAAGGAGACGGGAATGCGGGTGAGAGCAGAGCCCTCGGCGAAGGTGACGGTCTGCAAAGCCGGGCAACCGGAGAAACAGTTGTTGCCGATTTCGGTCACCGAGGCAGGGATCACAACCTCGGTGATTGCGCTCCCCTCAAAGGCTTGGTTGCCCAGCGAGGTCAACCCCTCGGGAAGGGTTACGGTGGTCATGGCCGTATAGGTGAATGCACTGGCACCGATGGCGGTCATGGGGGAAAGATCCATGCCGGTCAGCATCCGACATCTGGATGCAAAGCCATCGGGAATTTCGGTGATGGGACTGTTCTCTGCAAAGACGATCTCGGTCAAGGTGCTGCATCCCGAGAACAGGTAGTTTCCGATGGAGGCAACCGAGGCGGGGATGGTGACCGTCTTCAGGACTCTGTTCCCTGCAAAGGCGCTCTCGCCCAGGCTTGTGACCCCGTCGGGGATGGTCAGCGTAACCAGAGGGCAGGATTCGAATGCGCGGTCGCCGATGGACAGCACACCCGCGGGGATATTCACCATCTCCAATGAGGCACACTGAGAGAAAGCATCGTTACTGATGGATGTCAGGGTTTCGGGGAGGTTGACGTAGGTCAGAGCGGAGCATTCCGCCGCAAAGAAGTCGGGAAGAGCGGTCATGGAGAAGCCCTCGGCAAAGGTAATACCGGCCAGCCGCGAGCATTTCTGGAAGACAGCCTCACCCAGCTCGGTCACCGTGGAGGGAATCACCACCTCGGTAAAGAACCGACAGCTAAAGAAGGCGTTGTCTTTTACGGTTACCAACCCCTCGGGCAGCTGCACCGACTGTAGGGCGGCCCCTGCGAAAGCATTCTCGCCGATCACGCGGAGGGTATCGGGGAAATTGATAGAGACCAGGTTCAGACAGTTGTAGAACGCGCGGTCTCCGATGGTGCGAAGCCCGTCGGGCAAAACCACCGAGGACAGCTGAGAAAGAGCGTGGGATGCGAATTTCTCCTGCAGCTCCACCACCAGCTCTCCCGACTTGGAGTAGTTGGGAATGACCAGATCCGTGACTCGGACGTTTGTAAGGTACACGCTGCAGGTGCCATCTCCGTTGGAGGTGTAGCTCATTTTACTGCCCGTGCCGAAATCGTATCCGCAAAGGGTACAGGTGTCCCCATCGCCGTAGTTGTGGAGCCCTGCGGGCCAGTTCTCGGTCTCGCGGACGGTACAGTTTTCCACGGTGCAGACCCGCTGACGGATACCGCCCTCGGTACAGGTGGGGGTGATGTCAAATGCCCACTCGCCAAAGACGTGGATATCGTGGGGTTCTGCTGTTTCTCCCTCGGTGACAGGCTCTTCGGTATCCATACCGATGGGGAGGCTTTCAGATTCCGCGACAGACTCTTCCGTGTCCATACCTTCGGGGCGGCTTTCAGCTTCGGTGACAGTCTCAACAGTTTCAGACCCCACAGGCGGTACATCTCCGCCCTTTCCAAGGAAGAACACCCCCGTCGCAATCCCCGCGGCGGCCACAGCACCGGCTACCAGAGCGATCCAACCGCCCTTGGCCAGCCAAGCGCCAAAGCCTGTCTTGGTGGCGGCTTCGGTGCCGGACAGGGAGTATAAAGTAGACGAATCAACCGCCGTACCGGCAGCCGCCGCGCCCACGGCCAAAAGCCCCAGCTTTCCGGCGGCTTCTTCAATGAACGCATCCCGTATGCCGTTCAGGGCTTCCAGAATGATCTCTCTGCTCATACCCGATACCCCCTTTCCTCGAGGTAGGCTCGGAGACGCTCACGGGTCTTGTGGAGCCGCATGTAGACCGCCTTTTGGGTCAGCCCCATTTGGGTGGCCAGATCGTCGATGGCATAGGAATACCAGTAGCGCCCCATGAACAGCACGCGGTTGGTCTCGTCCAGACCCTCCAGAAAGCCGTTGAGCAGGGAAGCAAGCTGATTGGGATCCCCGTCCTCCACGGCGGGGATGCAAGCCTCCAGCTCGTCCAGCGAAAGAGTCAGCTCTCGGTTGCGCTTCTCGCGGCGGAGGTCGCGGAGGCGGTTGAGGGATAGATTGCGGACGATGCGGCACACGAAGGCGCACAGAGAGCCCGGCTTCGTGGGGGGAATGGAATTCCAGGTTTTCAGATAGGTGTCATTGACGCACTCCTCTGCGTCGGGGTGGCTGTCCAGTATGTTCATGGAAACCTGCATACAGGCCTTGCCGTATTTGACGTCTGTCTCACGGATGGCCTGCTCGTCGCGGGCGAAATACAGGGCTACGATGTCTTGGTCGTTCATATGTACCTCCTTGTCATGGTCAGAATGTCTCTGTACTTATTATGACACCGTTTTATGTCGCTTTTTTCTCCAAACTTTGATTTTTTTGTAAAAATGCGCAAAAAGACGATTTGCAAAAAAGACAGACCCGCCCGCGGGCAGGTCTGTCCCTTATGGTGAGATCAGTTGGCAAAGCCGTATTCGTTGAAAATGGCAAAGGGGAACTCGGGGATGGACTCCACGGGGGTGTTGATGGTTTCCACGCCGTCGATATAGCTGTAGAGGACGGTATACTCGTATTTTTCGGTGTCGCTGTACTTCTCAATCAGCTGCCGGGAGCGTTCCAAAGCCACCTGATTGGTTGCCTTATATCTGGCCAGCATGGATTCCCGTTGACTCTCATTGTATGCGAATTGGACCGAATCGCCGCCGTTCAGAAGGAAGTAGTTGGGGATGCCTAAGGCCATCTTGTCGGGAACAAAGCCGAGGGAGGAGCATTGCATCTCGACGTACTGCATGTCCATCCCGTCAATCTCCTGGACGTAGGCACTTTCCAGCATGAAGATGAGTCCGTAGGTGTCCTTACCCTTTTCTTTATAGGCGATCACCTGCAGGTTGTTCTCCCCGTTTGCGCGGAAGGGAAGCTTGAACGCGGAGACAAACTCGGAGCCGACGCTGTATGCGGTCTCAATGAAGAACTCCAGAATCTGGGGGCTCCCGGCATTCACATCGGGCAGGGAGATGTAGCTCGTGGTATCGTCCGCGCTGATCAGGGGGACTTGGATGCGGCGATGATCGTCCGTAGGTGCTGTCTCGACGGTGGTCTCCGGGGTGGTTTCGGTCTTTGCTGTGTCGGTGTCGGCGGGTGTGCGGCTGTCTGTGGTGCTTTCTGTGGAATTGTTTCCTGCGGGGCTGTTTCCCGCGGGGGGCTCAACGGCGGAATTGTCGGCGCAGGCGGCCGTGCATACCACGGCCAGGAGCAAAAGCAGGGTGAGAATCAGTTTTTTCATGGTCGGTTTCCTTTTCGTATATTCATAAATTTTATTCGGTTTACTTGGCATAAACGTATCCCAGGGCTTCAAAGCTGAATTCCTCGCCCAGCTCGGCCATGACCTCGTCCATGTACCCCATTCCTCTCAGCAGGTAGTACAGGGGCGCATCGTGACTTGCGACAGAGGAATACCATTCGTTTTTCTCGCTGAACCAAAAATCATGGGAAATTTTTGTGGGGGGCGTAACGGTCTCCGCGCAATGGTAGTTTCCTTCGGAGCGCACGCGGATGTACATATTGCCGCCGGTCGTGAGCTGCAGCGTGACCAGAGCTTGGTAGTGATCGAAGGCCATAACGATATTGCCGTAGAGGTCCACCCCGATCATCACCATGTAATCCCCTGTGCGGGATTCGTACCATTTTCGGATGCCCGTCTCGTATATGGGCAGATCCAGTCCGCTGTGGGAGGAGACCGACTTGTAGGGCTCGCCCGCGCTTCGGATCTTGTCCCGCAGAGCTACCCACGTCCGCTGGTAATCGTTTGCTTCGTGACCGGGCTGAATATCTTGGGCCGAGTTCTGAACCCGAATTTCGAGGGCGTAGTCGCAGCCGACTGCTTCTCCGTCAGCGGTTTGCTTCTCCACATACAAAGACAGGTAGTATCTGCCCGGCAGCAGCGTAGACATAAAGGCGTCGAACTCGGACAGAAGAAGCAGGTTCAGTTTTTCGTCGGTAATGTCCGTCATGCTTCCGTCGTACAGAGTGATGCGCTTGACCTCGTAGCCGTCGGGGAGGAAGATCTCACCCGTGCCGTCGTAGGGTCTCAGGTAGAAGTGGGCGACAGGCAAAGTGGGGGCCTGCCCTTCCTGCACCGTTCCGTAAAAGCCCAAGCCGTCGGCCGGCCCCGACCATACGAAAAACTCTTGTGGGTAGATGGTCTCACCCCCGCTTTTCACCCATACGTCGGTCTGTTCCTCGCCGATATAATCCACGGTTTCGCTTTCGGCCTCAAAGGGAATGAGAACCTCCCCCGTCATCACATCCACCCACACCAGCTCTACGGTGGAGTAGTGGGAATTATCCACCAGCCAGCGCAGAGCGATCTTGTACACAACCGCGCCCTCGGGTGTTTGGGTCTGTCCCATGGACTCAACCCGGAACGTATAGCCGCTATCGGGGTCTACGTCTCCGGTCTTGATGCCCCAGTAGGCAGATGCGATCTCTATGGCGCGTTCCTCGGAAATGAGCGCTTGGGTGGTCTCGGGGGGGATGATCCCGCCGGGGCCTCCCGCGTGTGGTCTCTGTCCCGCCCAGATGATGCCGCCCAGCACGCTGAGGGACACCACGGCGCAGATCATAGCCACGCCCCAGCCGCTATTGAAAAAACGGTACAGGAGGCTGTCCTCGCGGTCGCGGGCGGGCTTTGCGAAGGCGGGGGTGGGCTCGTCCAGAAATCCCAGAATCTCGGCGGCCTCGGTAATGAGGGAATCCCGCAGGTTGGTTATAGCTTCAAAGGCAACTTGTCCCTTCATACGCTATACCCCCTTTCGGTGAGATAGGCTCGGAGCTTCTCGCGGGTCTTGTACAGCCGCAGGGAGACGGCGTTGGCGCTCATGCCCGTGCGCTTTGCCAGGTCGTTTACCGAGCAGGCGTACCAGTACCGTCCCATGAACAGGGCGCGGTCGGTGGTGTCCTGCCGCAGAAGAAAATCCTCCAGAAGCGCCGCCAGGGCGGGGCTCTGCTCGTCGGGCATGGGGATGCAGTCCTCCAGCTCCTCCAAGGATACCGTCAGATCGCGGTTGCGGCGAGCCGCCTTCATGTCCCGCAGGCGGTTGAGGGATAGGTTTCGGATGATGCGCAGAAGAAAGGCGCACAGGGACGCGGGACGCGTCGGCGGAATGGAATTCCAGGTCTTTAAGTAGGTGTCACTCACGCACTCCTCGGCGTCGGGGTGACTGTTCAGGATGTTCATGGACGTTTGCATGCAGATCTTTCCGTACTTTTCGTCGGTGGCCTTGATGGCCTCCTCGTCGCGGGCGAAGTACAGGTCGATGATGGCAGCATCCGTAGGTGTTGATGAACGCATGGGTCTCTCCTTTCGGTGTTCTATTTATTATGACACGAATGGAAACAGAAATCTTTCCGATTCCTTGAATAAAAAATAAATTTTTTTGAAAGTTCCTGAAAAGGGGGGCACAGCGCTGCCCTGTCGACAAAACTTAACAAATTTCTATGCAAATCCCCCTTGCTATTCCCGCGCATATATGGTATAATATATTATTATAGAATTACTATGGGGAAGTATTGCCCCATCGAAAGGAAGCCCTGCGACATGAAGCTCATTCTGGCATCCGCCTCTCCCCGCAGACGGGAGATTCTGACCACCCTGGGGGTGGATTTCACCGTCGTCACCGCCGACGCCGACGAGACCTGCGACCTCACCGATCCCGGTGGGCGGGTGGAGGCGATTTCGGTGAAGAAGTGCCACGCCGTGCGGGATGCCCTGGCGGCCGAAGGGAGTCTGGATGCCGACACGGTCATTTTGGCGTCGGATACCTTGGTCATGCTGGACGGGGAATTTCTGGGCAAGCCCCGGGACGAGGATGACGTTCGCCGCATGGTGGGGATGCTCCAAGGCCGCACCCACACCGTTGCCAGCGGTCTGGCCATCTACAAGGACGGCCGTACCGTTACCGCCCACGAGCTGACGGGCGTGACTTTTGCCTCCATGAATGAGGCCGAGATTGAGGCCTATATCGCCACGGGGGAGTCCTTCGGTAAGGCCGGAGGCTACGCCGTACAGGGCTACGCCGCCCGCTTTATTGCGGGGCTTCAGGGGGACTATTTCAACGTGGTCGGCCTCCCCGTCCGCCGTCTTTATGAGACGATGCGGGAGGGGTTTGACATAGTTTTGTAAATATTTCGTTCTCCCAATACCCCAATGGGGTAGGGGCCCCATGCGGCTCACCAAGATGGTTATGGGTCTCAGTTCCCCATGGCCAATCTGAATTATCGATTATTTGAACGTTTTGAGGATTCTCAAGGGACTTTTTCAAAAGTCCCTTGAGCGGGGGTCAGGGGCAGAACCCCTCGTTCTCCCGTTCCTTATACTCACAGAAAGGAGGGACGTCATGGCACGCTTGGTCGGACTGGATATCGGCACTACTTATACACGCATATGGACACAGGACGGCGGCGTTGTCCTGCGCTGTCCCTCAGCGGCGGCCATTGACGGCCAGACCCGCAAGCTGGTGGCTTTGGGAGCTGAAGCCCGTAAGATGCTGGGTAAGACTCCCCAGGACATCCTGGCATCCTGCCCCATCAAGGAGGGCATGGTGTCGGAATTCGACGTGGCCGCGCGGATGGTGCGAGCCATGTTCCTCAACAAGAAGATCTGCTCCACCTTCAACCGCCCTGCGGTTCTGCTGGCGACCCCCTACCGCATTGATCAGGTGCAGCAGCTGGCCGCCGAGAATACCGTCATTGAGGCGGGTGCCCGCGCGGTAGCCCAGATCCCCGCTATTTTCGCCGCGGCGGCAGGCGCGGGACTCCGCGTTGCCTCTCCCCGCGGATGCATGATCCTGGACATCGGTGGAGGACTTTCCGAGTCGGCTATCATCAGCCTGGGCGGCATCATCGCAGGCCGCTCCCTCAAGGTGGCGGGTGACCGTTTCGACGCCGCCATCATGAACTACTTAAAGCAGAAGCGCAACCTGGTGGTGGGTGCTGTCACCGCCGAGGAGCTGCGTGTTCGCATCGGTGTGTGCGACACCCATATCGACCGCGGCAGTATGACGGTCTACGGGCGCAACGCCCGCACGGGTCTGGCTTCCCGTCAGGAGGTCTTCTCCTCGGAAATCTGCGAGGCCATTACCCCCGCCCTCATCGCCATTGCCCGTAACGCCATGAGCCTTCTGGAGGATGTTCCCCCCGAGATCGCCGCCGATATCTACGACTACGGTATGATGCTCACGGGCGGTTGCGCCCTCATACCCGGTATGGCAGAGGCCCTTGCCCGCGAGACCGGATTGCGGGTCACGGTGGCAGAGCATCCCCGCGACTCGGTCATTCACGGCCTCGGCCGTATCTTAAAGCAACCCAGCCTCTGGGGAACGCCTCTGGAATACCGCTTGAAATGACCTTCTCAACGAAATGAAAGGAGATCGCCATGAATCAAACCTTCTACACAGCTCCCGAAGAGCCCTTTGAATTGGATCTGCTCCCCCGGAACACCATTGATCCCGTGGCTACCCGCCGACATTTTTCCATGCTCGGCTTGGGGTATCTGCTGTTGATGGTGGGTCTTCTCCTTGCCTCCTATGCTGTTCAGTTCGCTTTCCTGTTTTTGTGGCCCGATGCGCTCTCGGCTTGGTGGATGAACTGGATCCTGTCCCTTCTGCCCTTGTACGGTGTGGGTCTGCCCCTTTTGTGGTTGATTCTCCGCCGTTTGCCTACTGCGCCTCATAACCCTGATTTCACCAACAGTTACCGCGTCACTTCCGATAAGCCTCGGTTCACCTTCGGCCATTGGATGGTGCTTTTGGTCATCGGTCTGGGTTGCATGTATGCCGGCAGTTTGGTGGGAAACATCGTCATGAGTATCCTGTCGGCCATCATGGACTATGATTACGCCAACGGCCTGAACGCCATCGTCAGCGACTCCCCCATGTGGATGACCTTCATCGGCACCTGCATCTGCGCTCCCCTCGGAGAGGAATTCTTGTTCCGCAAGCTGCTCGTGGATCGCACCCGCGGCTACGGCGACCTGACGGCCATCCTGCTTTCGGGTCTGCTCTTTGCGCTGTTCCACGGCAATCTGTTCCAGTTCTTCTACGCGTTTCTGCTGGGCATGCTTCTGGCCTACATCTATACCCGTTCGGGTAACCTGTGGTGGTGCGTGGCCATGCACGCCGTTATCAACTTCCTGGGGAGCATCGTCGTCCCCGCGCTCGCCGCTCTCATGCCCGAAGACGGCATCTCCTTTACGTCGCCCGTACAGATCCTGGTGACTCTGTTCATGGTGATCTGGCAGTACGGTTTGATCATCGCCGCCATCGTGCTGGTCTGCGCTCTGTGGAACCGTCGCAAGCTTTCTGCGGGAAGTACGCCCCTCTATCGGGAGAACGGCCCCTCCCTGACGCTTCTCAACGTGGGCATGATCGCCTGCCTGGTGATGATGTGCCTCATGATGGCCGTGAGCCTGATTCCCATGCGGGCATAGGAATCGTTTGTAAATTGCAGTTTATAGGGGAGCGCCAGGGGCTTTGCCCCTGGACCCCACCAGAACCCTTTT
>JAZRIF010000171.1:0-2672 GCA_045645165.1 Eubacteriales bacterium | reverse complement strand
CAAAAGTCCCTTTGGTGGGGGTCCAGGGGGCAACGCCCCCTGGTAAACCCAAATTCATGGTATCCGATTCTCGTATAGGGTATGAACAAAATAATATACCCAAATTTCGCGTTCCCTCTGTACAAGACTCTAAAAATGTGGTATAATATAGGATGAATAAATGTCAAGGAGTCCTCCCATGCTGAAAACAAAGATCGTCTGCACCATCGGCCCCGCTTCCCGTTCGGAGAAGGTCATGACCGAAATGCTCAAGGCGGGCATGAACGTCGCCCGTCTCAATTTCTCCCACGGAGATCATGCGTCCCACAAAGAGGTCATTGAGACCTTCCGTCGTGTTCGCGAGCGTTTGGGCAAGCCCGCCGCCATTATGCTGGACACCAAGGGTCCCGAGGTACGCATTTGCACCTTCAAGGATGGCAAGATCATGCTGAATACGGGGGACACCTTTACCCTGACCACCGAGACCGTGGAGGGTGACGCTACCCGCGTATCCGTCACCTACGCCGATCTTCCCTCCCAGCTCAAGGTAGGCGACCGCGTGCTCATCGACGACGGACGGCTGGAGCTGACCGTGAAGGAGCTGACCGACACCGACGTGGTCTGCGTTGTGGTCACGGGCGGCCCCCTCACCAACCGCAAGGGCGTCAACGTGCCCGGTGTACACCTGGATATTCCCTACCTGTCCGAGCAGGATATGGCCGACCTGCGCTTCGGCGTGGAAAACGACGTGGACTATATCGCCGCTTCCTTCGTGCGCTCCGCCGACGACGTCATCGCCATGCGCAACTATCTGGACTACTACGGCGGCCACAACATCCGCATCATCGCCAAGATTGAGAACACCGAGGGCATTGATAACTTCGAGGAGATCCTGAAGCAGGCCAACGGCATCATGGTCGCCCGCGGCGATATGGGCGTGGAAGTCAACTACGAACGCCTCCCCGGTTTGCAGAAGCGCTTCATCCGCCGCTGCTACCAGTCGGGTAAGATCGTCATTACCGCCACCCAGATGCTGGAGTCCATGATCCACAACACCACCCCCACCCGTGCCGAGATCACCGACGTGGCCAACGCCGTATTCGACGGCACCTCGGCCGTCATGCTGTCGGGCGAGACGGCCATGGGCGATCATCCCGCCCTTGTGGTCAAGGTCATGAGCCGAATTGCCGCTCAGGCCGAAAAGGACGCCTTCGAAATCGGTGCATACCGAGCATTCGCCGCCCGTGATCTGGACTACGGTGATGCCACCAACGCCATCTGCGACGCGGCCTGCACCACCGCCAGAGATCTCCACGCCACCGCCATTCTGACGGTGACCCGCTCCGGCTACACCGCCCAGCACTTGTCCAAGTTCCGTCCCGTGGAGCCCATCGTAGCGGCTACCCCCAGTGACAAAACCTACAACCAGCTCTCCCTTTGCTGGGGCGTCTACCCCATCCGCGCCATCTACCAGCCCGACACCAACGTTCTGGTTACCCACGCCATCGACTGCGCCAAGCGCTTCGGCTACGTCCAGATCGGTGACCGCGTGGTGGTTACCGCCGGCGGCACGGGTGAGAGCGGCACCACCGACGTCCTCAAGGTTCAGGTAGTTCCCGCGCCCATCAAGTAAAATTTTCCCAAATAACCGGGGTGTTGCATCAACGGCAACACCCCGGTTTCTTGTATGTGCTCTGCTATCTCCGAATCACCCCGCACGCCATCTTCTCTCCCGCATTTCCGGAAGGTTGTGTCGTAAAATCGTCGGGTGAGCCGTGGAGGATCACCGCGCGGCCCAGGATCTCATCCACCGTAAACCGATCGGTCAGGAAAGCCGCGTACGCATACCCGCCCGCTCCGAACAGGGGCGGCAGATCCCCCGCATGGTAGGGGTGAGGACACCCGTCGGGATCGTAGTGCATCCCCACGTCGGCAAAGGGATCGCTTGCGTTCCCCCTACACGAGCCGCCCTCATGAATGTGGAACCCGAAGATAGGGCGCTCACAGGGGTCATCCGTGTCGGGCAACCCCATGATCTCGGCCGTCACCACGACACCGTAGGTGGTCTGATAGAACCGTACGGTTCCGTAGACGGACGGGTATCGATCGCTTCCCTGCACCGTAGCCCATGCCTGCGGACGACGGCTAAGCAGCCCCGCAAAGTTCGGAAATCCGTTCATACCGTTTCTGTGATTCATAATCTCACCTCGTTATATCTATATACAAAAATGATTACAAATTAGGGTTTATCGGGGAGTTCTTTCTCTGTACTTTTCTGTCAACAGTGACAGAAAAGTACCAAAAGAACACCGCCCAAGGAAGGTACCCACGGTACCTTCCTTGGAGAACCATCCCCCTGATCCGCGCGCCATTTCGCTTATGGCGAAATGGCCGATGCGCTGTCAAGTCGCAGTTTGCCACAGAGCCGCACGGTCGTCAGAGTGACGACTGTGCGGTTAGTCGCCTGTTTGGTGGCAACCCACGGCTTTCCGTTATCCGACAAGTAAAAAACGACTTGGGGCTACAGCAAAGCGGCAAGTTCCGCGCGGACGGCGCTCCGCCGTCCGTGCGGGGTTTCGGGTCTTGGCGACCCTACGCGCGGTCAACTTCTTTCGCCCTCTGGCGAAAGAAGTGCGCGCAGTAGGATGATGGATACGTAAGGAAGAAACCGTGGGTTTCTTCCTTACGGGGCG
>JAZRIF010000170.1:0-2484 GCA_045645165.1 Eubacteriales bacterium | reverse complement strand
AGAAGCCCTTCACCGTAACCCTGGAGGAGGCTCTGGAGGTTATGAAGGCTGAGAAGGAGAGCGGTAAGATCCTCTCCATCGGCTTCCAGCCCAGACTGGATCCCAACATGCAGATGATCAAGAAGATCGTCGAGTCCGGCGAGCTGGGTAAGATCTACTACATCCAGACCGGTGGCGGTCGCCGCCGTGGTATCCCCACTCCCTTCGGTACCTCCTTCATCGAGGACAAGACTGCAGGTCTGGGCGCACTGGCTGATATCGGTTGCTACTCTCTGGACATGGTTCTGAACGCCATTGGCTATCCCAAGCCTCTGACCGTTACCGGTTACAAGTCCGATTTCTTCGGTAAGAACCCCACCACCTACCCCGACAACCCCGAGTATGCTGCCAAGTTCGGCGTTGACGACTTCGCCGCTGCCTTCATCCGTCTGGAGGGCGGTATCATTCTGGACTTCCGTATTGCTTGGGCTATGAACATCAACACCCCCGGCGATACCATCATCCTGGGTACCCAGGGCGGTCTCCGCATTCCTTCCACCGACTGCTGGAACGGCTCCGTGGGTGGCCCCATGACCATCTACAAGACCATCGGCGGTATCAACTACGAGACTCAGGTGCCGATCATCAACGACGGCGGCCCCAGCCTCTTCGACCGCAAGATCCGTTCCTTCCTCGACGCCTGCAAGAACGGCGGCAAGGCTCCCGTTCCCACTTCTCAGATCATCTACAACCAGGCTATTCTGGACGGCATTGCCAAGTCCGCAAGACTGGGTCGCGAGATCGAGATCGAGGTTCCTCAGATCTGATTTCTGTTTCTTTTCAAGCCCTTCTCCTTCGGGAGAGGGGCTTTTTCTTTACCCAACCTACGGTTGACCTTTTCGATCGAAAAAACTCTGTTTGATATGTTGCTTTATGATTTCTCTTGTGCTATAATCTAAGCGTGATCACAAATCTACCATATCAAATAAAAAAGGAGAAGATACCATGAGTATCGGAACAAATATTTACACCCTTCGCAAAGCGAAGAAAATGACCCAGGCTCAGTTGGCTGAAAAGCTGGGGGTCTCGGAGCAGGCGGTCTCCAAGTGGGAGAACGAGCAGTGTGCTCCCGACGTCGGCCTGTTTCCTATTATCGCCGACTATTTCGGCGTTTCCATTGATCGCCTGTTCGGGTACCATCAGAATAGCTATGAGGATGAGGTCAAGGCCATCCTCAAGGCCGCGGATGACAGCGGCGGCACCTATGAGGAGATCGCCATCCTCACCGAGGGCTTGGAGCGTTATCCCAATAGCCCCGATCTGAAAACGAACTTAGCCTTTTCTCTGTCCATGGTCAATCGCATGTCCGAGGATGAGGCCGAGCGTAAGGAGGCAGTCGCAAAAGCCATCAAGCTCTGCCGCGAGGTGGTGGACACCTGCGGGGACGTGCGGAAGGTGGATGACGCGCTGAATATGCTGACCCGCATTTACGGGGAGATCGGTGAGTTCGGCAAGGCCAAAGAGGCCATTGAGAGAATCAGCGGCGAGAGCTACTTTTACCGTGTGACCGCCATGGCACGCACCCTCGGTTACGAGCATAACGATACCGAAATGATGCGGTATATCGAGGAGAACCTTTTCAATTGCTGGCTGGCCATAGATCTGAATTTGCAGGTGTTGACCTCCCGGTTGAGCGAAATGGGAAAGTATCGGGAGTCCGCCCTGTTCGGGGAGGCGCACCGGAAGCTGCTTTCTGTGTTCGATGATGGCTGTGAAAATTTCTACACCTGTCATAAGTTCTTTGCCAATCATCAGCTGGCTCACAGCTACCGCAAGCTGGGGGACAAGGAGAACTGCTTGAATGCCTTGCGCACTATGGCGGCTTGTGTGTCCCATATGAAGGTTGTGGAGACGAGCGGGGATTTCTCTGTCAGCGCCCGCAACCCCGCCTATTTTAGCCATTTGGACGGCGGGGAACAGATGGAGGAGTATATGTCGGGCTTTGGTCCCGGCGGGATGCTCGGTGCGTTCGATGCCTTCTTCGGAGAGGATGAAGCATATCTGGCTTGCAAGGCAGAGATCATGAAATAACAGTAGAATCGCCCTTCTCCTTCGGGAGAGGGGCTTTCTTTTCTATTACGAACCATCGTATCTGGCATTTTGCACAAAACGGCAACGACATTTTTATGACAAACTGCCGACGACTCCAAAGTGAAAAAACTTTCAAAAAACCTGTTGACAAATGGAAACGAAAGTGCTATAATATGCAAGCTGTCAACGAGCGGCCGTCAAAC
The DNA here is from genome assembly GCA_045645165.1 of Eubacteriales bacterium. Lineage (GTDB taxonomy): Bacteria > Bacillota > Clostridia > Oscillospirales > CAG-272 > CAMEON01. Next base: position 211 of record JAZRIF010000170.1, on the reverse strand, counting down.
AACGGTTCGCGAGGGTGACAGAAACCACGAAAAATTTTTCAAAAAACTTTTGAAAAACCCCTTGACAAACTCGAGAGGATGTGGTATAATATCCAAGCTGCGCAAAACGCGGCGTTGTGAGCGAAGCTCGCACAGATCATTGACAATTGAACAACAGGAGATTAAAGTACAAGCAAAGCTTGTGATTGAGAATCTCGAAATTTCTTTGAAA
>JAZRIF010000169.1:0-2222 GCA_045645165.1 Eubacteriales bacterium | reverse complement strand
CCTATGATCGGATTCCCGTACCACAAAGCGAATACCTACATGGAGAAGCTACGGGCATTCACTGACACGGTGGTGATTGAGAGCGAGACCGAAAAACGGGTATTGCCGAAATATCAGCCCGTTGAAGGCTTTGAGGTTGACACCACCACGGGAGAGATCATAGAGCCGGAACAGGCTCCCGATCCCTACGCCGATACCGAGCTGATGTACGCGCTGTATATGCTGCTCGATCAGAAAGTTGAAATTGTAAAGTGAGGTAAACGTCATGAAGATGGAAAAGATCAAACCGATCCCGAAATATATCGTAGAAAAGATCCGCAAGCGGGATGCCATTCGTTATCCCGAGCCCCACGGAAACACCCGTTTTTACTCTTATCTCACCAAGAATGACGGAGAGCTCGTCAAGGTTACGGTGGCTGTCCGTCACCGTTATAAGAACTGGCACTATAAACAGGTCGCCGTCCACGGTGTCCATTCTGACCGTTGCTTCGACAAGGATATGTGCTTCACCTACATCGGCGGGTATAGCGTAGGCTGGTACGCCGAGGGACTGAGCAGGACGCAAAAGTGGTATGAGGACGATGAGTGGGGTTGGTACTACGACTCCGGTTTTGATCCCTACGCACCGGTGGTCAACAAGGAGTATCTGGCGAAATTCCCGGAATACAAATACTCCGCTTGGGAGCTGTACGATGAAGCGGATATCATCAAATTCCTCCGTAATTACGAGAAGCACCCGCAGGCTGAGTACCTGATGAAAATGGGCTTACAGAAGTATGTGTTCAGTAAGCAGATCTTGACTAAGGCGGCGAAGGATAAGCAATTTCGGAAGTGGCTCTGGAGCAACCGTCAGGTGCTTGCAGGGCGCTATTTTTATATATCCACGATTCTGTCCTCCTACCGTCGCGGGACGTCCTTGCTTGAAACACAGGCGTATGAGGAGGTCAAGAAGACTTTCTGCCGTGAAAGGGATTTCAAGCTCATCCGTGAGATGCTGGACGGTGATTACAAGCCGTTCTTTGAGTATGTCGCAAAGCAGCAGATCAACGCTCGTGTGTATCTCGACTATCTGAAAGCCTGTAGCTTCCTCGGTTTGGATATGTCGGTGGACAAGAACCGATATCCGCACGATTTCATGCGCTGGCACGATATCCGTGTGGATGAGTACAAGACCGCCAAGGCCTTGAAAGATCAGGAGGAGCGGGCTGAGTTATACGCAAAGTTTGCATCGGTGGCTGAAAAGTATTTGCCCATGCAACACAATAAGCGAAGCGGTTTTGTCGCCATTATCGCACGGAGTCCTGCCGATCTGAAGATAGAAGGCGAGCTTCTGCACCATTGTGTCGGCGGTATGGGTTATGAGCAGAAGTTCATCCGTGAAGAAACCCTCATTTTCTTCATCCGCGCCAGGGACACGCAAGAGACACCGTTGGTGACTGTGGAATATTCACTGTCCCAAAAGAAGGTCTTGCAATGCTACGCAGACCACAACACCAAGCCCGCAGAGGATGTTCTGCATTACGTCAACAAGGTGTGGCTACCGTATGCAAACCGCACTTTGAAACAGATTGCCGCGTGAAAGGAGAAACAGACATGGCAAATTACTATCGTATCACCGCATATCACCCCTCGGAGGATTACTGCTTTATCGTGGATTGCCACGGTCGATTTGAAATGCTGTGGGAGTTCAGTTCCTATCTTCGGAACAAGGGGTTGAGGGTGCCTGAGGTTAACAACGATAACGATTTTTTGGACGGAAATATTAAGCGGGCAAGGGAGCATCCCGATTTTCTATATGTGCAAGCCGTTCAAAGAGGAAAACCAGCAGAGACTACCTTAACCATAAATGGGAAGACATATCGTGCAATTGAAGTATGCGGAAAACGATATGTACCCGACAGAAAGGATGTGATCAAATGAAGCCCGGATTGGAATTTGAAAACAACGGCATGAAGCTGGTTTGTCTCGCTTTTTACTCCCTTGGAAAACGAAATATTGGCCTCTTTCAGCGTGTCAGCGATGGGATGTACATCACCGCGCGAAACACGTCAAAAGAGGCCAACGGCTTTTATTCATGGGTCTGGGGGCATTACTTCAAGGAAAGGGAGGAGGCGGAGAGAGATTATCAGAAGCGATTAGAAGAAATGTGTCAATATACGGACTAACTGAATACCGTTTCGGGGGGCTGGCAAAAGCTCCCCTTTTTTATTGATACTGACCCT
>JAZRIF010000168.1:0-22377 GCA_045645165.1 Eubacteriales bacterium | reverse complement strand
TTTTTTATTTTCGGCATTTCCAAATCGATCTATACGAGATTTTGACAGGTATGTAAGATCCAAAAATCACAAATACTATTCATATCACAAATCGGAGGTAAAAAAGATGACGAAAGACGAAATGCCGGTTGGCTTTGCTATGGCGTTGGCCATGAATCCCGATGCTATGCAAGTATTCGCACTACTCAGTGAAGAGCAAAAGCAGGAGATCATTACCGGAACGCATTCAGTCGGGTCCAGTGATGAAATGAGGCAATATGTCAACGATCTTGTGACGAACAAGCCAAACGACACCAAGGCATGAACCTCGGTCTCTGCGGCTGTATTTCTTGTTGTTCAGAGGTATATTTTCTATCCTTTGGGAAATAATAGCATCGAGCTTAAAACCACAAAGGAGATTTTTTATTATGTTTAAACACGAAAAGATGCTATTTCATCCCGTAGAGGTCGAAAAACCGAATCCGCAGTACGCCGTACTGCTTCAGGAACAGCTTGGAGGCGGTAACGGCGAGCTAAAGGCAGCCATGCAGTATATGTCGCAGAGCTTTCGGATCAAGGATCCTGAGATCAAGGATCTCTTCCTCGACATCGCTGCCGAGGAGCTTTCGCATCTGGAAATGGTGGCGCAGACCATAAACCTGCTTAACGGTCACGACGTGAATGCGACAAAGGTGCAAGCAGGCGAGGTACAGACACACGTCCAGAACGGGCTCAATCCCGGGCTGATCAATGCCTCGGGCTACTCCTGGACGGGCGATTACGTCACCGTCACGGGCGACCTTTGCGCCGACCTGCTCTCCAACATCGCGTCCGAGCAGAGAGCCAAGGTGGTTTATGAGTATCTTTACCGCCAGATCGAGGATAAGAAGGTCAGAGAAACCATTGATTTTCTTCTCAATCGCGAGGAAGCGCACAATCAGATGTTCCGCGATGCCTTCAATAAGGTACAGGAAACCGGCTCTAACCGCGACTTCGGCACAACGAAAGCCGCAAAAATGTATTTCTCTATGTCGTGTCCGGGTCCCAACACCTTTGCAACGGGTGAGACTAAAGCACTGGAGTTTAAGTAAAACTATTGGGCATCTCTAAACACTCATCGCACAAGACTGATCCGATTTACTCATAAAAACAAATGGGAGCTTGGCGGCTCCCTTTTGTTATGCAATATGGAAAGCCCCCACGAGGCGGGACGGGAAATCATTTGCTTGACATTTGGCATCTTTCCACCGTCAATATTTGCAAAACCAGTTGAATGATATTTTTCTCTGCTCTGTTATATTTTCTTCTCGTTTCATACCTTCTATTCTCTGGTACTCAATACGTCGATATGCTCCGGGTATTAAAGGTGTAATGTTAATTTTTTCTTTTTCCAACATAAATATGCAAAGTGGATACAGATCTTGCTGATGAACGTCCTCAGGATTTCGGGCGTAAGCTCCTTGATGTCCGTGTACTTGCGGACTATTTTAAGGAAGCGTTCCACGTTGGTGGTAAATCATTGGCAAAGTAGAGTGCTTTTGCGTTGGCATACATAATGCGGTGACAGATCTCAAAGGCTCTTTCCTCACTCATAAAGCCTTCTTGCACGCGTTTCGTAAGTGCCGTGGACAACGAGTGAGCTATGGCGAGTATTGCGCCATAACTTTCTTCTACCGTCCAAGTGTCACAGCCCCAGCAGAGCTTGTCGGCGTTTACTGTGTCGAGTAATCTGTTTATGGCTTCTGCGGCAAGATTGTAGGAGAGCAGAGGTACCCAACAGATATCAGGATAAACGTTGGGATGGTTATGCGCCAAGGAGATCACGTCGTCAAAATACGGGAAGCTCAAGTGGAAAAGCACAAATTTTGTGTCGGGATGATCCTTGATAGCCCGTGTCAGATTGATTGCGCGAGTGTTTTCAAGCTGACCGAGGCCTGTGTGGATCTGGAAAGGGATATCCTCCTTGGCGGCAATTTCACAGAGCTTGTAGAAAATATAGCTCTGAAAATCCGCCACGTTTTCTGCCGTAAGCTCGGAGGGCTCTTTTTGGAGCGCGATCTCGGCGCGTTCCTTTGAAACGGGGTAAAAATCCAGCCCGCGCTCATATGCCGTGGCACATTTCAGTGCAACACAGCCGTCTTGATGCTTTTTCTCAATGACCTCCTCAAGCTTTTGCACGTAAACGTCTATATCATCGCATTTTTGGGGAATGAATTTCGATACGCAACAGCCGTCTCGGTCGACGTAATTCCAATCGTAGCCGTTTAAAAAGATATTGATGCGAAAGGTGGGTGTGAAAAGCGCAGGATCTCCCAGATTGTCTCCGTAATTCCAATAGCAATCCTCAACAATATGCTCATAATTGCAGAGCGTGCGCAATCTCGAAAAGCTTCTGTCGGCTTTGTCGGCTTGGCGGATGCAAGCGTCAAATTTATCCCATGTGTCAGCATTCAAGCTGTCCTTGATGCCGTAGATCTGACGCAGACTCCTTTCAAGCCATATAAAATAACTGCGGTCGGCAATATGATCAAATAGTTTTTTGCGGGTCTCATATGTTTTGAAGCCTTCGTGACACCAAGCGATGTAAGAGCTTCCGAAAATGTCCCCGAGCCCGATTTCGTCGAAAAAAACGTGTCCCATGTGATGACAGTGGGTGTTGATCTTTGGGGAGGAGAGAATATAATCGTGTAATCGTTGCTTAAGACTCAAAGCTTATACACCTCCTTGGGATTGTTGTAAAAGAATCGCTTAATGGTAGCGATGGCATCATCTCTGCCGATCAAGCCGTTATCCACGCGCTTTGCAAGGCAGACAGACAGATTTTCCTTGGCTTGATTCAGATGAGATCTTACGTTAATGGGCAGCGTTGCGTGGTCGCCGCCAAAAGCGAAAATTTTATTGTATGGCACAAGATCCAACCACTCGTCAAGGGAGCGGATCAGCATTTTCGGAGAAACGATGTGGCTCCAGCAAAGGTCAAGATAGCAGTTTTGAAAATTTTTGCCGAGGAAAGCGCACTCGGATGTAAAGGGCATACCCATATGGTATATATCAAAGGTCACATCGGGATTGCCCTCAACGATGGGAAAGAGCAAAAGCGGGCTTTTGCGATTGATATTGTCCCATACTCCCGTATGAACGGCGGCTACCAAGCCAAGCTCCTTGGCGAAACGCAAGGTTGCCTTATAAAGATAGCTCTGCATCTCCTCGCTGTTGCAGCTCTCGCCTTTGAGCAACGTGTTGAATTGCGTCTCTGCCAAGGCTCTATCTCCTTCGCAGAGAAAACAGGAGGCATCGTATTTCACAAGTCTTGCGCCCACACGCTTACCTTCAAGCATTCTTGTGTGTAGAAGCTCAAGGTGGTCGTCAAGAGTGGGCGAGCTGATACTTTGTGTCAGCTCTCTGATGTCCTCGATCACGCCGTTTTTCAGCATGTTTGCGTGGGGGATAAAGTAGGAATCCTCGTCGGAATATTCGCTGTAGCTTCCGAATTGGTTGAGGATGAATTTTATATTGCTTTCCTCCTGCAAGACCTCACGGTAATGGCTCTTTGTGCGGGTACCGTTTATCAGCTCGCCGATGAGAAGATAGTTAACGTCTGTGATGTCGTCAATTCCAAAGCTTTCGCGAAGGGTGCGGCGCACGTGCATGCCGTAGGCATTGTTTTTTACCAAGGGCCAATAGTTGCGAAATTCGGCATAGCAACGCTCCACCTCGCTGTCATCAAGATCGTTTCTCCACATAAATTCCCGTGACATCCCCGCGCTGACCAGATCAAATTGAACGTAAGGGATCATCAGATTGAAGAAGGAATACTTCATAGAGGTGTGCATCGCGGGAGGGAGCATGTGCTCATGTGTGTCGATCACGGGGATGTGTTCAAGCTCGCCAAGAATTGATTTTGCGGTTTGATTTAACATATTTTACGCTACCTTCCTTTTGTCAAACGTCGAGATGATCGATTTGTACGGGGTTTTCGTAAAGCCAGGCGTATCCAATCTCATCGGCGTCGGAGGCAGTCAGCTCGCCCGATTTTATCATATCGGAAAAAGCTTCCGCAAGATTTTCGAGGGCGAAATGCAGATTTCCCACCGTGTTGACGGGCAGACAAACGTCGCCGCCAAAGCCAACGATCTTATTTGTCGGCAAAAGCTCAATGACGCGCTTGACCGTGTCCACCGTTGCCCGTCTGTCAAGGGTGTGAAGCCAGGCAAGATCAAGGTATACGTTGGGGTAGTACTTACAGAGCAGGAGTGCTTCTTCAATATAAGGGTAGCCCATGTGAAGCAGGGTGAATTTTTGATCGGGATGTGAGGCGATCATATCACTCAAGGGCTCGGCGTGGCAGGCTTTGACGTCATTTTTGTTCCAGGCGTGAATACCCGTGTGGATGACAGTGTTCATACTCTTGTCCCGAGCAAGATCTATGCAGGTGTTGATCACCAGATCGTCCAGTGCCTTCAGCTTGTCATGAGGCAGGTTCAGATTGTTTTGTCCGTAAACTTTGTTAAAACAGATATTTCCCGCGGCGATCGACGAAAGCTGTGCTTCGGCGGCTCTGCGGTCGGTTGCTGCGTAATCGGGTACGCGGTTGTAGGAGGCACCGATCTTGATATTTTTCAGTCCCAAGCCCTCGTATTGTCCAAAAATGCTTCCGATGGCGACTTGCAGAGACTCGGTATCCCGCACCTCGATACCGCTGTGCGCAGACAGCTCTTGGATATCATTTGGCGTTTTTGGTGTCATCAAAGAGACGGTCGGGACGGGAATCATCAGCTTGCTATCGCGAAAATAGTCAAGCCCGTAGTAGGATACGAAGGTCATCGCCTTTTTGATGCCGCAGGAGGCGAACAAGGCTTCGGTGTCAAGTCCGCTTTCGAGCAGGAAGTTGACCCTTTTACATTCCGCAAGGCTGAAATCCTGCATACCGAAGCAGAGCATAGCCCCCTTGAGCATGCTTTTGAAGTAGGTCGTATGTCGGATATGATTCAGATATTCCTCAATCATCGCGTAACGTTGCTCGAAGGGAAGGGCTTTATTATTGGCCTGCTTCCAATCGGTCTCGGAAAGTCCGCAGGACATCAGATTATCGCAGACGTATGGTGTCATCAGATCGATCACATCAAGCCTTGACGAGCGGAGATCCTTTTCGTGGGGAAGATGCTCGTGGCTGTCTATAACGGGCATTTTTTCCAGTTGACGAAGAATGTCGTTTTTCATATAAATCCTCCGGTTGCGTTGCTTGATCTGCTAAAGGCGGTTCTAATTTTATTTTAGCATATTGACTTGATTATTTTCATGTTTATTATAACATATTTATACCGTTTTTTCAATAGTTGCTTGTTGCTTGTGGTTTATTATTATCCACAATTGTATTACAAAAATCTCCGCAAGTGGTCAAACATGTGGTCAAAGGCGAAAAATGGGCTTGTTCAAACCTCGAAGCAGGAAAGAACATGCCTGTTCGTTATTTTGAGAGAATCTACCCACTCCCGCCACATCAAAGCCCCGCGCCACCGTTCCGACCTCCCCTTCCCCTCTTCCCTCCTTTTCTCCCTCCACATCCTTCCCGTCCGTTGCGCTCTCCCCCTTCTGACCAGTCCATCCTTGCCATCCGGCGTTTTTCATCAAAAATCGCTCAATTTTTCAACGCAATAGCCAGCACAGCCTGCCCAAAGTTTGTCTCTTCTTGAGAAGACTATGCAAGCCTCTGAGCTAAAACCATCGCACCCGTTTCGCCGACTCCTGACTTGACAAAAACCTGCAAACCTTGTTTTGACGACCCGATCCTACCCCAAAAAGAAGAACACCGACATAGCCAATAAAGCTTGGCCATGCCGGTGTTTTTCTGATGTTTTCACGTACGTGAAAGTGAGTGGTGGAGATGAGGGGAGTTTGAACCCACACCTCGCCACTCCGTGGCGAGCTGGTCAAGCTGCACTCCGCGGCTTGCGCCGCTGCAAAGTAGTACTTTTTTTCTCGCTGACAGCTTGAAGCGGTCTTCTCGAGCCCTTCATCTCTACCAAAGCAAAAGGCACCCATGCGGGTGCCTTTTGCTTTGGTGGAGATGAGGGGAGTCGAACCCCTGTCCGAAAACCGATCCATGCGACTTTCTCCGGGTGCATCGTCTGATTAGATCTCCCTGTGGACGGTTCCAGACGCAAAGCCGGACACAGTCAGCCATTTTGTGCGTGATCGGCTCAATGGCGAACCACCGATGCACGGGCACCGCTACATGACGTTCAGCCTCGGGTCGCGGTACTCCCGGGGGGAACGGGCGGCATTATGAGCCGCGGCACTGCCTAATTAGGCAGCCAGAGCAACAGTATTGTTGTCGTTTAATTTTTAAGGTTGGGCAGTTAACAGGATTACCCGGCCTGACCCGCTTATCGCACTTCATGATCCCCGTCGAAACCGGTACACCCCCAAATTGAAGTAAAAAGTAATCGTAAAGAGTGAAAAAGTATGAGGTGAAGAATGAAGAGTGAAGAGTGAAAAGTGAATAGAATGGATCGTAGATATTGGTTGGGTTAGCGATAGGTTCTGTCCTTGAGGCGGCGCTCGATCTCGCGGTCGGATTCCGCCTTAGCAATGGAGTCTCTTTTATCGTAGAGCTTTTTACCGCGGCACAGGCCGATCTCGACCTTGAGGCGGGAGCCCTTGAAGTAGACCTGCAGAGGAACCAGGGTATACCCCTTTTGGGTAATCAGTCCCTGGAGCTTCATGATCTCCTTCTTGTGCATGAGCAGGCGACGGTCGCGAAGAGGCTCGCGGTTGAAGATATTGCCATGCTCGTAGGGGCTTACGTGGATACCGATGGCGTACAACTCGCCGCCGGTAACCTGGCAGTAGGAATCCTTGAGGTTGATACCGCCGCCGCGGATGCTCTTGACCTCGGTGCCGTAGAGCTCGATCCCTGCTTCATACTTTTCGTCGATGAAGTAGTCGTGCCAAGCCTTTTTATTCTGGGTGATAATCTTGATGCCGGTCTTTGGTGTCTTTTCGGCCATGGATGAGCCCTCCTTTCTCTTGGTTTTCCGCGGGTGTGGTATTTACTCGTTTACGTCGTTGTAGTAGATTTCTTCGTCGGGGAAATACATACCCAGAACGTCGCGGGCGTACTCGATAATGTAGTCCTCGTCCACTTCCTTATTAAGGAAATATTGCAGCTTGCGGTTCTCTTCCTTCAGTTTATCGTATTCAGCCTGCATTTCATCGGTCTGATCGCGGAGCTGGTTGGTGACCATCAGATTCGCAATACTGATGACAAGGGAGGCCACCAGGACAGATGCCAAGGCAACCTTTGTAAGCATGGATTTACCCAAGCTTTTCTCGGAATCCTGAATCGGGGATTGCGACTGTTCAATAGGTTCTGCAACCGTCAAATCCGTTTGATCGTTATCAAAGCGTTCGGTCATAATCGGTGTCTCCTTTCTGCATCTGATTATTTCCCATTGCCGACTGATTATGCAGGCGGCGGTAGTGTGGTAGGGGTATTGCAATCGGATTCAACCGAATCCCGCGCCTTCTTCTTCGAAACTCGAAGGCGGCACCACAAATGTGTAATGAATGAACCAAAGAAAAGCAAAGGACGACCAAGCAACCGAAAAGCCCCCCTCAAAACCCGTCGGATCCACCCGGCCAAAATTCTGAACAGGTATATCACGAGTCTGCTGACAGTCTGTTTATAGACGTAAAATCCGCTTGCTATGCCAACCACGGCAGGAGCGCGAAGGCGGCCGTCATTACAAAAGTAACTGAGCAGGAGTAAGGCAACAATCGCCGCAAGCACGAAGACCACATCTGCAATAAAGCGAAAGATCCACGCAAAACAAGACTTTTTCGATTCATCTTCTCCTGTAAGCAGCCGCAAAAAGCGGAACACGTCGTACAATCCACCGAGGCAGAAGCCCGTAACGGCAGCATATACGAACAGAAGAGCCAGCACGCGCTGGTTAAGGTAGAGGTCGAGTCCGCTCATATTTCCGACTCAGCCGAACAGGCGGCGGGAGCGACTCTTAGGACGGGCGTCCCGATCAGACAGGGTCGGTTGCTCTTCCTCATACAGCACGCCGTTGAGCTTCCCCGTCACGGCTACCGTACCGTCCTTGGTGTTAAGGACATGGATACGCAGTCCCTCTCCTTCCAGATTCAAAATACCGCAAACCGTCACCAAGCGCACGTTGGCCTCGTCGAAGCTGATGACCTCTGAGACCCCTTTGACGGTGATCTCCCGACGGTCGATGGCCGCGAGGCTGTGTCCCCGGTTCTGCGTTGCGGTAGTACTTGTTGCTTGAGTGATGCTATCGTTCATATCCCTGCCTCCATTGATGGAATCTGAAAGATTCTATGCAAGCAGAGGCGGGAATATGAAGGAAATCGCGTAGTCAGTCCAATACCTCGTAGAGGGTAGAGGCGGCATCTTTACCGACGGTCTCTTTGACTTCCAGCACGCGGATATGCAGGGTACGGGCACCGAAGGTAATGTCAATAAGGTCTCCAACCTTTACGTCATAGGAAGCCTTGGCGGGACGGCCGTTCACGGTCACGTGGGCAGCATCGCAGGCATCATTCGCCACGGTGCGGCGTTTGATGATACGACTTACCTTCAGGTACTTATCAAGGCGCATATCAGTTCAGGGTATCCTTAACAGCCTTAGCAGAGACGAAAGCGAGGTACTTGCAGGCAGAAACGGTTACGACTTCACCGGTCTTGGGGTTGCGGCCCTTTCTCTCAGCGCGCTCGCGAACCTCAAAGGTACCGAAGCCGGACAGCTGAACCTTCTCACCGGCCTTCAGGCTATCGATGATGGTAGCTTCGATGAGGTTCAGGGCCTCGGAAACCTGCTTCTGGGACAGATCGCTCTTCTCGGCGACGGACTTGATCAGTTGGCTCTTGTTCATGGTTATACTCCAATCTTAAAGTGTATTTTTTGGGTGCTCTTATTATACCACATTGCAGGCAAAAATGCAATACCCTATAACGATTTTTTTGTAAAAAGAAATGATTATGGTGTTTTATATATCGTTGCGAAATCCATAGCGGACTATAATTGCAGTTTGTAGGGGAACGAGAGAGCGCCGGGGAAAAACTTCTTGAAAGCCTCCTTGCTTCGCTCGGTGCAAGTTTGCTTTCAGCAAACATTGCGAAGTTTTTCCCCGGACCCCTTTTCAAGAACTTTCAAAAATGATTATTTATCAATGTTCTTTGAACGTTTTTGGAAGTCCGGAACCCTTTTTTCAAAAAAGGATTCCGGTGGGGTACAGGGGTGAAACCCCTGCCTGCTGAGCTTCGCTCAGCAACAAACCCAAATTTGTTGCTGTTCTTCTCTGTAAAATCCTGTCACATTTTCCCGCAACCGCATATCCTTGTACCGAGGGGAATATGGGAGAGTCATTCCCTGCCCTCAATTCTATATGGAGGTACCTATCATGTCCGATAACCGTTTGACCCATTGCGCCACTTTCGGGAACGGATGCAGCAAAGGCGGCGACACGCGGTTGGTTTGCGTGGAGACCAACCGCATTCTGGATTCCTGCCGTGACCGCGACTGCTATGAGAACGCTCGGGTGTTTCTGACCGATCTCGGTCAGGAGATCATCGAGCACACCACCCAGGTACGGGTCAAGGATGCCTGCATCGCCTGGACCTACATCGGAATCGATCCCGTCCAGTTCAACCGCGGCTTCTACACCGTACACATCCGCTTCTACGTCAAACTCATTTTTGAGGCCTGCCTCTGCGCCGGGCAATCCCGTGAATTCGACGGCATCGCCGTGTTGGAAAAGCAGGTCGTGCTCTTCGGCGGCGATTGCTCCGTCAGCGTATTCCGCTCCAGCTCCGACGGCTCTGCCTTCTGCGCCGAGCCCGAGCCCTGCTACAAGGAGCGAAGCGTTCCCACCGCCGTCGTGGAAGCCGTTGATCCCATCGTCCTGGGCGCGCGGGTACTTGAGCCCGTTTGCCCCGAGCCCGTCTGTTGCTGCTGCTGCGCCTGCGACATTCCGCCCTCTATCGTAGGGTGTCTGTCCGCGCCGCTCTGCCCCGATTCCTGCGGCGGTGATGGCAAGGAAGATCGGAACAGCCGCCGTCTGGTGGTCTCCCTCGGCATCTTCTCTCTGGTACGCTTGGTTCGTCCCGCCCAGTATCTGATCAACGCCACCGAATTCGTCATCCCCGATAAGGAGTGCGTATCCGCCACCCCCGACAATCCCTGCGATCTGTTCCGCTCCATGGCCTTCCCCATCGCAGAGTTCTGCCCCGCTCCCATGCCTCTGCCTACGTCCGACCGTAACAAGTGCGGGTGTAATGGATAATACAAAATCGCGTTGAAGGTATGATAACTTGAAGGGATTTCCCTGCCTCCTGAACCGCCCCAATTGGTACGGACAGTACAAATTGGTCAATAGTAGAAAATATGTAATGTAAGCAACGAACTGACATCGCTTTTCGAGTGGTGTCAGTTTTGTTTGGAGTTTCATACTCCTATATGCGTCTATGCTCTCTTGGCATAAAAATCCCTCCTATGGTAAAATAGCGTTACATCTATTCTACCATAGGAGGTCCTTTTTTCAATGTCCGTTTTTACCGGATTTGTTCAGTTTGCGAGGTGCCCCTATACGTATTAAGTCGGGTCGTATTCACCCTTATAGTCGGGATGATTCTCTTCCTGTGAGCGAACCGCCGTACTGTTCAGATTGTAGAAACCGAACTCATTATCCCAACGGGCAATGACCCCTGCAGTACTGCTATATGCTCCCGCAGCCATATCCGCGATCTTGCAACGATCGTAACTCCCCATGAAATCCATTGCACACATATTGGCGTGAACAGCCACCTCGGCAGCAAAGGAGCAGAAGGTCACGTCCATGGTATACAGAGTCAGGACAGCCTGCTTTTCCTGCGCAGTCGGGGATTCAGGATTTGCGATGCGGATCCCGACAGGACGGTCACCTTCCCAAAGAATCAACTCGGGATAGCGGCTGTTCAGGTATCGGAGTGCTTGCGTTACCCGTACAAACTCGGCGTCCTCCACCGAGCAGGTCGCGTAATGAGAGGGAGATGAAACAACCCCGTCCGAAACGCCGCTAATCACAGCCTCCACAAAAGTCTCTGCCAGCAAATAGCTACCACCGGACAGAGAATCTCCGAAATAGGTTGTAAGTGCTTCGCAGTGGCGGCCGTCGGCAGAAGCGGTGGTCACCGCTGTCAGCATATCCTTCAGATGAGCCTGTGTTTCCCCGCTCTCCAGACAAGTCTTCAGCGCCTCAAAGTCCAGCTCGATGAAGGAGATCCCCGCACCTGAAGATTCGGTTCCGGTTCTCATGTAAAACAGACTGCAGATATCCCCCAAGGTATACAGATACCAGCTTCCGTAGTGGCTGGTTGGGGACGTTTCTCCCTGATCGTTTACCAGCTCAGTGATTCCTCCACGCTCCAGCAACTCGCCCAAGGACACCATCAAAAGGGATAGCGTTCCCTGATTGTCCTTATGGGTACGCACATCCTGCATCGTGATCCATTCCCGCTCGAGGAAATAGCGAATAGGTGCCGATTCAACGGTCGGCTCCGCGTGGGGCTGTGTCGTTTCCTCAAAAACGGTGACAGCATCTGTCTCCGTCACCCCCTCGGTGGTAACGGATTCCTGCTTCGCAGGTTGGGCACCACACCCACTCAGCAAGGCAGACACGATCAATACTCCGGCCAGTAAAGCACGGCGGCCTTTGGCATGACATAAGTGTAAAGATATCATAGTATGACTCCTTCATTTCATGGAATCAGGCAGTACCGCGGGACGATACTGCCTGTCAATCATCATAAAGTTTGGAATACAGCTGCGCCGTAAAGAGCGAGATCGTGATCCTCCTCGCCCGTACCACCACTGACACCCAAACCGCCCACGATCACACCGTCGTGATACAGGGGAATGCCACCGCCAAAGGTGATGACCTTATCCAGGGCTTGCAGGCCGTAGAAGGTACCGCCGGGCTGACAGAGGGTGGAGAGCTCCATAGTGGACATCTTAACCGCCACAGCGGTGTAGGCTTTCTTGACTGCCACCTCGTAGCTCACAAGGAAGGCACCGTCCATGACGTGAACCGCGATGGGGTTACCTTCGGCATTGGAAACAGCAATGACCGCATGCTTCCCTTGCTCCTTAGCGCGGAGCTCCACGGCTTCAATAAGGCGCTTGGCACGATCCAGATCCAGTACCTTGGGTCCACCCAAGCGGGCAAGAACTTCAGCCACCAAAGCATCGGCAGCGGTTGCCGGAACAGGGGCGGGGGCAGAGGGGATCACAGGAGCGGGCGTAGCGGGCTTTTCTGCAGCGGGTTTTTCGGCCTCGGCCTTTTCGTGCATGTAATCGGAATAGCGTGCGGCAACCAGCAGGTAATCGGACAAACGGTTGATGTACTGCTTGAATGTAGCGGGAACAGCGTAGCGGCGATCCATGGTCACCATATCCCGCTCGGCGCGGCGGGCGGTGGTATGAGCCAGATCCAGGTATGCGGATTGTGTGTTTCCGCCGGGGAGCACATCGGCCAGGGTTTCAGCCGAAACGGAACCCAGCATCTTATCCATATCGGATTCCAGGAATGTAATCTCCTCTGCAGAGAAAACGTATTTTCCGCTCCGGGGATCGCGAAGTCCTTGAGAGAGGGTGCGGAGGGTCTTTTGGATACGCTCCAACTTCCCACGGAAAACAGGGCAGGGGGTCGCGGTTCTGACCACGCCCAATGCCGACACGATCTCCTCCACGGCGCCCACAGCGGCTACCCGCTCGTCGGCTTTGGAGATTTGGGATGTAGGTGTAAGGGCAGTGAGCCCCTTATCTCCTTGTCCCGTATAGAATTTTGCTTCTTTCTTTTCCATGCTTACCTGTACCCGTCTTTCTTTTCGCCGCTATATGTGGAAAGCCCATAGTTGGGCATTTTTATTCATCTTGTATTATACCATAAAAAGAAAATTTCGTCAAGGGGAAAGCGGATTTTTTTTGAGATTTGCGAGCATCAAAAATCGGTGAGGTATGCTTATATACTTTTCATCTCGATGAGGAAGGAAATGTACAGAACTGCTCCAAAAGAAAAACGCACCCGTCACAGGTGCGTTTTTCTTTACATAGTCATAGATAAAAAACCATATGGCATCTTGCGCGTCAAATCTTAGATCCGAGCTGCGCAAAATATGCTCAGTTCTTTGTCTCCGTGTCGGAATTTACGATCGTCATATCTGCCGAAGGTTTTTTCTCTACCTTGAAGAGAATGGGATTCACCAACAGAACGCCCACCCAATAAATTGCATTGAAAAAAGTGACAAACGTTTCTACATCGGCGAGGCCTATCAAGCCCAGAATGATGAAAAGCACGATGATTACCGAAACACCGAAAATGCAACAACTAAAAACAACAGCAACCGTCTGCTGAGGCTTGGTTACGGTAATTTCATGAGGCTCGAAAGTCGCATCGGTGATAAAGGGTTGCCATCTAATGCCACCCAGCGTCAGCAAGTAACCATTCAGCATCAAGAAGAACCAGCTAAAGAAAAATGCAACAGAACTCAAAGACAGGAGAATCTGCAGGAAGAAAATGAAAGGAATGCACAGGAAATAGATAACAGCCTGGGTTGCGTGCTTGACCTCATCCTTCTGTCCCTTTAACCAGGAGTGCAGATACTCAGCAGGAGCAGACAGCGCCTTGAAAAAGAACAACTGAATGTAATACAAAACACTGAGGAACACGAAGGAAACGATCAAGGGAATCATTGCAATGATCAGAAGCCATCTGATGGTGTTCGGAATCCGCTTGTACTGCGTTCCTTCCTTCATTTCCGCAATCAGATTGCTCAAAAGAAGCGAGTAATTCATAACAACCTCCAAAATGTAATTTATGAACACAGAAAGTTTTATGTTCCCATTCATTATAGCATACGGTTCATAATTTGTCAACAATTCTTCCACAAAAAAAACAAAAAGAATATGCTAAAAAAATGTAGAAAAACGCACCCGTCACAGGTGCGTTTTTCTATATGCCTGATTACAGGCGGGGAAAACGGTGCAACATCTTGCACCAATCACATATTACCGGGGATTATTCCTCGTCGTCAAAGCTACCGCTGACCTTATCGAAGTCCTCCTTGGATGCGCCGCACAGGGGGCAGACCCAATCGGCGGGCAGATCCTCAAAATCGGTGCCCTCCTCGATGCCGTTGTCGGGATCACCGACCTCGGGACGGTATTCATAACCGCACAACTCGCAAGCATATACGCTCATTCCTATCCCTCCTTCCAGATGATGATGTTGTTTCCATAGAAATCCTACGGAATGTCCGTAGTATATAATATAGCATGACGGACGATTTGTCAAGTACATTCTGCATATTTCATGAAAATTTCTTGATTTGCCAAAATCCGTCACGAATACAGGCGATATTTTTCAACAATTTCACAGTACTTTTTCAGCTTTTCGACCTCATTCGCCACGACCGACACGGGATCGAAGTCCTCAATCAGGATATCTTGCCCCAAACGGAGGGCAAGCCCCTGCCGCTTCATCTCGAATTCGGGGTATGTTTTGAAGTGGCGGAACATATGGAGCATGGTCTCAAAAGGTCGATATGCTTCCCTGTCGGTGATGTGAAGCTCCACGCCGCGGCAGGTCTGCCCCGCATGCTTATTGAACATGGGAGTAAAGGTCATGGCGCGGAAGGTAACACCGGGAAGGCAGAGGGCGTTCATATCCGCCAGCAACCGTTTTTCGTCCACGAAGGGAGCGCCCAGCCAGTCAAAGGGGCGAGTGGTGCCGCGGCCCTCGGAGAGGTTGGTGGCCTCGTAGATGCAGGAGCCGATGTAGTTGATGGCGCAGTTCACCGTGGGGATGTTGGGGGATGGATTGACCCAGAGCAGGTCGCTCTCGTCGTAGTACATATCGGGCTTCCAGCCCTCGCAGGCCAGAACGTGCAGGTCACAACCGATACCCTTTTCTACGTTGACGTAACGGGCGTATTCCCCCACGGTAAGGCCGTAGCGGGTAGGGATGGCGTATTCCCCCACGAAGGAAGAAAAGCGGCTCTCGTCCAGAATCAGCCCCTCACAGACGGTATTGGCGATGGGGTTGGGGCGATCCAACACCAGCACGGGCTTCCCTGCTCCCTTGGCGGCTCGCATGAGCTGGGTGAGGTTGCAGAGATAGGTATAGAACCGCGCGCCCACGTCCTGGATATCGTAGACCGCGATATTCACCTCGCGGAGCAGTTCCGTGAGGCGGTCAGTACCACGCAGGGCGCTGATATCGTAGAGGCGGGCTCCCGTTTCGGGATGAGGAATGCCGTCCTCCTTGGAAAAAGCGCCGTCCTGCATGGCAGATGCCAGCCCGTGTTCGGGAGCGAACAGGAGACGGAGGTCGCTCATCTCCTTCAGGACATGATACGTCGGAATCCCCGCCTTGGTCACACCCGAGGCGGCGGTGAGCAGGGCGGTCTTCTTGCCGCCCACAAGAGCGCGGAGGTCACTTTCGCGGTCAACACCGCAAAGAACGGAATACTTCATAGTCAGGGTTCCTTTCTTGTTATATAGAACTTCAAATTTGGATTACCAGGAGGCGTTGCCCCCTGGACCCCCACCAAGAACCTTTTTAAAAAAGGTTCTTGGAACTCCAAAAACTTTCAAAAAAGGTTATTAAATCATACTTTTTAAAAGTTCTTGAAAAGGGGTCTGGGGAAAAACTTCTTTTAGGAAGTTTTTCCCCGGGCACTCTCCCGCTCCCCTATAAACTGCAATTTGCATATTTTTCTCTCGTCCATCATAGGTTGTACCACGGGCGGGACAAACCCGCACAAGGAAAGGGAGACGTCATGTTCAAACATATATCTGCCCGTCGCGGCTCTTTCGCGGCGCGGCGCTTTGCGATCAACGCCCTGCTTCTCATCGCCGTCAACCTGTTCATGCGGACGGTGGGAGTAGCCTTCAATGCCTACCTGGCCGGACGGGCGGGTGGAGAAGTCATGGGGCTTTACTCGTTGCTTTTTGGCGTATACGGCCTGGCTCTTACCTTGGGAAGCGCGGGGATTAACTTGGGGACGACTCGCCTGGTGGCCGACGTGATGGGGGCATTCTGCCCCGTGGGCGAAGGAAGAACAGTCGCCGATACCTACGAGGGCGCCCCCTGTCGCATGGCCATCCGCAGCGCTCTGCGGCGGTGTCTGATCTATAGCCTGATCTGCAGCTTTGCCGCGGGGGTTCTTATGTTCACCGCCGCGCCCGTTATCGGGTGGGTGTGGCTCAATGACACCCGTACCATTCTCGCCTTGCGGGTGCTGGCGCTGACCCTGCCGCCTATTGCCGTTTGCGCTTGCCTGAACGGCTACTTCACGGCGGTGCGGCGGGTGGCCAAATCGGCGGTGGTGGGCGTTGGGGTTCAGTTCTTACGCATCGCATTCTGCGCGTACCTGCTGACTCTGTGGCTTCCCGACGGCGTGGAAATGACCTGCCTTGCCCTGGTTCTGGGCGGAGCGCTGTCCGAATTCTGCGGTCTGATTCTGACTGTCGGCGCTTACCTGTTGGATCGCCGCCTGCACCTGCAGGCTCGGTATGAGAAAGCCAATGCCTGCAAGGAGCAGGGACTTGAGATGACCGAGGTGGCAGGCACCAAAAAGCTATTAGGCATCACGGTGCCCGTTACCATGGCGGCCTGTCTGCGGTCGGGACTTCTGACCCTCCAGCACATCCTCATTCCCCGCGGCCTCAAGCAAAGCGGGGCGAGCTGGGAGAGCGCTCTGACCTCCTACGGAGTCTTGCACAGCATGGTGCTTCCCGTGGTGCTTTTCCCGTCGGCCTTCATTTCTTCCTTTTCGGGGTTGCTTGTCCCCGAGGTGGCCGAGTCCTGGGCACGGGGCGATCGGGAACGGGTCGCTCGTTTGGCGGGCAAGATCATCACTCCTGCATTGATTTTTTCTTTTGGAGTCTCGGGGATCATGACCTGCTTCGGGTACGAGCTGGGAGAGGCCATCTACGGCAGTCGGGAGGCCGGTATGTACATCCGAATTCTTGCCCCCCTCATTCCCATCATGTACGTGGACAGCTCGGTGGATGCCTTTCTCAAGGGCATGGGGGAGCAGGTCTACTCCATGAACGTCAACATCATCGATGCGGGGGCATCGGTGCTTCTGGTGTGGTTGCTTCTGCCCCGCATGGGGCTTGCGGGCTACGTGGTGGCCATCTACGTGACCGAAACCCTGAACACCACCCTCTCCCTCTGTCGGATGCTCCGCATGAGCGCCATGCCCGTGTCGGTCTGGAAGCAGGTCTTTGGCCCCCTTCTGTGCGTCATCGGCGCGACGGCGGTCTGCCGTCTGGGCGGGATCTTTCTCCACCGGCCCATCGGCGGCACGGGCGAGTTGATCCTCCACATTTCGGTCTGCCTGTGCATCTACCTCTCCTTCCTCGCCCTCACAGGAGTGTTCGGTAAGCGGGAGTGGCGTGGCATAGGCAAAATGTTAGGGCTGTAAATTGGGGGTATCGGGCAGGGGTTTCACCCCTGCACCCCACCAGAACCCTTTTTGAAAAAAGGGTTCTGGACTTCCTAAAACTTAAATCAAATAATCTTTTTAAAGTTCTTGAAGGGGGTCTGGGGGAAACTTCTTTTAAGAAGTTTCCTCCAGGTGTCCTCCCCGCCCCCTCCTTCAACCCAAATTTAAAAAGGAGGCCGATCTACATCGGCCTCCTTTGAGCGTTTATGGGAGTGATTACGCCCGGTTGGCGGCGTCAAGATCCTTACGATGGAAGCGAGCCAAAAGCAGGAGGGCAACGAAGTAGAAAATCACAGACACAAAGACATCCGAGATCAGATCCAGAGCCATAATCACAGGGCCATCGGTATATCCGCCGGTGATGTAGAGGGTGAACTGGTAGATCTGATGCATACTGAAACGGAATACAAAGATCACCACACCCATCAGGAACGCCGAAAGCTGAATGGGATTCTTGGTGGACAGCAGACGTGAAAACGCAAAAAGATCGGATATGGGAGATGCATTGGGGGATGTCGGCAACAGCGCCTCGGCCTCAGCCCGTTCGAGGTTTCGTTGGTAACGGCGCTTGACAACCAAGGTCAGAAGAATCACCAGGGCGTACTGTAGCATTTCCAGGAGATAGAGCGCACCGATATAGGGGAGATCAAAGCCGAAAAAATCAGCCGCATTGGGAAGAGCGCCGTCAACAATGGAGGTCATGAAAAAATTGACCATGAATTTTACCAACGTAATGCAGGCAAATGAAACGGGGACACGGATTGCACCCTTCAGGCCGGCCTGCCATACGGCGTAAATCGTAGCCGGATAGCATACGGCAAACACCGCAAGATCCACAACGCCTTCCTCGGTCAGATAGTAGAGCAGATAGACCCACCAAGCCTCGGAAAACATGATATTGGACGCAAACTTTATGTAAACAGGCGCCAGCACAAAAGAAGTGATGGCAAAGCAGATAGCAGAAACGAGAACCGTCAAGCGGCACATACGGCGCACCGACAAGCGGGCATTCAGGGTTTTTGACTCCATAACAGAAAACCTTTCGGAAGTAATATTCAACACCTATATAGTATAACCGAAAATCATGAACATTTCAAGAGGTTGAACCGAACAATTTGGAAATTATTTTTCATAGCTTTCCAAAAAGACAGTTTTCAGGGCAAAATAATCCGTTCCTTCCCTGTCACTCTGTTTTGCGGCTTCCACCACCGCACCGAACACAGGGGCGGCGGTGGCAACAGTTATTTTGGCGGGGACGGCAGGATCCTTACAAGATTCCACCAGAGGAATCCAGTAGTTGGCTTCCTTTTGGCTGATCCCACCGCCCATGACTACAGGCAAAAAAGTCGTTTTGGGGAGTATACTCTCAGTCAGGTGATTCCATGCCGTCTCCATATACTCGGCCAAGGCGCGAGCGTTGCGGCGGAGAATGGCATACGCCACGGCATCCCCTGCCTTGGCGGCTTTGAAAACGCAGGGAGTGCAGGCTGCAATATACGGCTTGCCTTCACGATAGATATCCGTGATTTTAGTATGGACTTCCCCGCCCAGATGAGCCGTCAGCAGGTCGGTAAGCGCGGTTTTTCCGCCCCGTCCGTCATGGGCGCGGAGAACGGCTTCCAGAGCATCGCGGCCGATATCGTAACCGCTACCGCCGCTATCCAACAGGTAGCCCCACCCGCCGATGCGGATGAACTCGTCACCGCGGCGCAGGAAGCAGGCACTTCCCGTGCCGCAGATGATGCAAGCGCCGTCTCCGACGGGGAGTTCTCCCGATAGAAGGATCTGGATGTCGGAGCGAATGCCCAGGGCGCCAACGGCGGGATATGCCTCCCGCAAAGCCGTCTCCAAGGCAGGGCCGTAGTTGATACCGCCTGCGATACCACCGAACAGGGACACCTCGGGCAAAACATCCAAGGTCAAGCCTGCCTGTTCCAAAAGCGTATTCACAACGCCCGTCAGCACCTTCACCGAACCGGCAAGGGTAACGTCGTTGGGATTGGAGGCGGCTCCAAACGCATGAGCCAACACCCGTCCGTAGGTGTCGGTGAGTACCCCTTCAGTCTTGGTGCCACCACCGTCGATGGCAATATAGTAGGTCATAGATTGCTCCTTGTATATCATGGTAAATTTGGGTTTTCAGGGGAGCGAGAGAGCGCCCGGGGAAAAACTTCTTGAAAGAAGTTTTTCCCCAGACCCCTTTTCAAGAACTTTCAAAAAGATATTGATAAATAACCCTTTTTGAAAGTTTTTGAGATTCCAAAGAACTTTTTTCAAAAAGTTCTTTGGTGGGGGTCGAGGGGGCAAAGCCCCCTCGATAAACTCCAAATTACTTACCCGAAAACTTCCGCCGCCGCCACGACCCGGATGATCTCCTCGTCCACCCGATCCCGCCCGTAGGCATCGAAGAATCGCCCACGGTAAGCATCGGTATGGAGATTGAACCACAGCGTCCACGCCCCCCAGAACAGGTCGATGTGACGGTCGGCCACACCGCTGTTGCCCAGGTCGATGAAGCCGCTGAATTTCCAATCATGCAGCATAATATTCGGCAGGCAGTAGTCCCCGTGAATGAGGGTGTCGGCTTTGAGCAGATGTCTGCCCTCGGAGAGAGCTTTCCACGCCTCCTTGGCGGAGGCATATCCAAAGCTGTCGGGGAACGCGGTCTTGTCGTAGTTGCCCTTGGCGTAGTTGTCCTCCGCCAAGGCCAGATATTTGTCCAGATAGTCGGGTGCGGGACAGCCTTCGGTGGGCAACTCGTGAAGACGGCGCAGAATCTCCGCCCATAGATCGCAGAGCCGCTTGGGGTCGGAAAGATAGTCGGCGTGAGTACAGTCCTCCCCCACCACGCGGCGGGTCAGAAGCCAATCGGCATCCCCCACGGTGGTATAGGAAAGCACCTCCGCGCCCAGACCCTTCTCATGGAAAAAGCGGGTCTTTTCGGCCTCAAGGCGCAACGACCCCGCCGAAACGGGCTGGGTTTTCAGGTAGTACCCCCCGTCGCGGTCAATGAAGTACACCTTCGCCGCCGGGGAGCAGGAGCTGTCGTAGACGGGAGCGCCCGTCAGCAGGGGACGGTAGTCGGCGGGGAATTTGTTGGCATCAATGGTCAAAAGCGTGCGCTTCATGTCGGTCATTCTCCTTTGGGGGTGGGCCTCACCCCACCATTCGTTTCCACCACCCACGGCTCAAACCCACAGACCGCGGGCATTTCTCCCTCGTCATCAATGAGCCAGATACCCAGCCGCGCGTGGGCTTTCACCTGCGCCGCATACTCCGCCGTCACGGGGGGATTGGGATTCCACGCGGTCTTGGCGTTGTGGAAGCGGAGCCAGACGTACAGCTCCCGCCCCGCCGCGTACTCATCCAGAGCCGCCAGCGCCGCGTCATCCACAAAGCCGTCAAAGTGGATGGCCGCATCGGGAAGCTCACGGGCTACCCGCGCCACGTTCTCAAGCCGCGCGCAGGTCATGCCGATCTTCGCTCCCGTCTCGGGATGGACGGCACCGATCTTACGGACAAGAGTAAACAAAATCTCTTGTTGTTCGGGAGAAAAACGCTCCCACACGTTGTCCACCTTGACGGACACGCCTTGGGACAGAATGTAGGGAATGGCCTCCTCAAAGGTGGGGATGGTCTCCCCGGCAAATGCTTCGCCAAACCACACCCCGAAGTCCAGCTCCCGCAGTTCGGCGTAGGTCAGGGCATCCACCCGGGTGTCGGAGGCGAGGGAACCGCTCTCGGCACTGCGCTCCGTTGAACGTCCCGTTGAACGTCCCGTTCTGTTGACCGTCCAGTCGTGGTGTAGCACACAGATCCCGTCTGTGGTAAACTTGGGATCCAGCTCGATGAATTCATACCCCGCACCGCAGGCGGCGCGGAAGGCGGCCATGGTGTTCTCGGGGGCGTACAGGGAATCCCCCTTGTGGGCTTGGAGGCGGATGGAGGTGCTTGCGTACATGGGAGATCTCCTTTATAATGTATTTATCAGATAATCTTTAGGGGGCAGTTGTATTCCAACCCCCAGCACACGGCACAGCTCCTCGCGGTACAGAACTGCCATTACTCGCGGTCTTCCACCTGTACCACCTCGTCTACGATGGCTGCCAGCTTGGCCGCTACATCGGGATCTAAACCCAGCGCAGACAGATCCCCGGGCATCTCCCCGAACACCGTCTTGTAGTGGGACAGAGCAGCCACACAGGAGCCGGCATAGGAGGGATGAGACTTGTCGGGATCGTAAAGGTCGATTTCGGGGGTGGTCTCCACCGCTTTGGCAAAGCACAGACCTACGGGAGATACCTCGCCGTGAACCAACTCGGCGGCATGGCAGTAGGCGTCGTACAGACCTTTGGTCATAGAAAGACGGGTCCAGCCGAAGTAGTCCAGATCCTCACTGCCGTCCATGCGCCCCCAGGTGGCGTACAGGATGGTGCGCCACGCACCGATGATGGTGGAAAGCCCTACTGCACCCACGAAGAACAGCTCGGGGTTGTGGTAGGGAAGGCAGGACTGCTCCTGCAGGAACAGGACGTCGTACTCCTCCTCCTCCAAAAGCTCGGAGATCCGCTTACCCAGAGGATCGTCGGTGTTCAGGTTGCTGTAGAACTCGGTCAGGCACTCGTGCAGCTCGCGGCCGCCCGCGGTCACCGAGTCCACCCGGACGTCGTGGCCGTTTGCGCGGCAGAGGTTTGCAAAGAGGGAGGGAAGGTCGGAGAAGTAGGTGTAGCTGTTGCCGATGAAGAGGATGTTCATGGTAAGTCTCCTTTTAATCATGTTTGTTTTTGAAAGACATTACGATATGGGTGCCCGTATAGCAGGCAAGTGTGATCTCATGACCGATGAGACCGTTTTTGAGCGCAACGGTTGCGTAGTCA